>NZ_JAUSYQ010000002.1:6805918-7114558 GCF_030816965.1 Streptomyces canus | reverse complement strand
GACGTGACGGACAGCTCGCTGGACGACGTCCTGCACGTGAGGCCGTGCGGGGCGGCCGAGGCCGGCCGGATCCTCGCCCGGCGCGCACCGGGCATCGGCGAGCCGTACGTGCTGCTCGCGCACGCCCTGTCCGGGGGCCTGCCGCGGGACCTGATCCGTTACGCGCGCCGCCTGCACGAGATCAAGTCGGCGACCCGGCAGGCCGAACTGCAGGACGTGTCGGCCCTGTTGATCGTGGAGGAGCTGTCGGAGACGCTGTCGGGCTTCAGAACGCTGCTGGCCAAGCAGCCGTGGCGGGCGGGTGACCCCGACGTGCTGGGGCTGTTCCGGAGCGTCAGCGCGCATCTGCGGGCCGTCTGTCCCTGTCCGGGGCCGATGGAGGAACTGAAGCGGGCGCTGGCGCGTCTGGCGGCGCCCGACACGGCCGGGCTGGGCGAGGCGGCGGGTCGGCTGGTAGACGAGGCCGCCGCCTACGTCTGTCTCTCCCTGACACTGCTGGAGGTGTTCGCACTGCCCGACTTCAACCCGCGCCGGGAGCAGGCCGAGGGCTCGCCCGGCGGGGCCCCGGACCTGCTTGCCGAGGCCCGCCAGGAGCTGTCGCTGTCGCCGTATACCGCCCGGCACGTCATCGACGGGATCCGGCGGGCCTGGGGGCTGTCACCGGTCGTACCGGAGCCGCTGGACGCGGCGGCGGTCGTGCCGCCGCCGCGCCGCCCGGAGTGCGAGCGCCACCGGGTGCGCCGCCCGGTCGCCCGGGCGGTGGTCAGGACCTACTCGGCCGGCTCCACGCCCGCGCGCAGCAGCCCGTACGTGTAGGCGTCCTCCAGGGCCTGCCACGACGCCGCGATCACGTTCTCCGCGACGCCCACCGTCGACCACTCCCCTGTTCCGTCCGACGTGGAGATCAGCACGCGGGTGGTGGACTGGGTGCCGTGGACGCCTTCGAGGATGCGGACCTTGTAGTCGACGAGGTCGAGCTTGGCGAGCTGGGGGTAGATCTTCTCCAGGGCCACGCGCAGGGTGCGGTCGAGGGCGTTGACCGGGCCGTTGCCCTCCGCCGTGGCGACGATGCGCTCGCCCTTGGCGAAGAGCTTGACCGTGGCCTCGTTGGCGTGGGTGCCGTCGGGGCGGTCCTCCACGATCGCGCGCCAGGACTCGACCCCGAAGTACTTCAGGGGCTTGCCCTGGACCTCGGCCCGGAGGAGGAGCTCGAAGGAGGCGTCGGCGGCCTCGTACGTGTAGCCCTTGAGCTCGCGCTCCTTGACCCGCTCCACGACCCGGCCGACCAGCTCGCGGTCGCCGCCGAGGTCGATGCCGAGTTCCTTGCCCTTGAGCTCGATCGAGGCGCGGCCGGCCATGTCGGAGACCAGCATCCGCATGGTGTTGCCGACCTGCTCGGGGTCGATGTGCTGGTAGAGGTCCGGGTCGACCTTGATCGCGGAGGCGTGCAGGCCCGCCTTGTGGGCGAAGGCAGAGACGCCGACGTAGGGCTGATGGGTGGAGGGGGTGAGGTTGACGACCTCGGCGATCGCGTGCGAGATGCGGGTCATCTCGCGCAGCTTGCCGTCGGGGAGGACCTTCTTGCCGTACTTGAGTTCCAGGGCCGCGACGACCGGGAAGAGGTTGGCGTTGCCGACCCGCTCGCCGTAGCCGTTCGCCGTGCACTGGACGTGGGTCGCACCCGCGTCCACGGCGGCGAGGGTGTTGGCGACCGCGCAGCCGGTGTCGTCCTGGGTGTGGATGCCGAGCCGGGCGCCGGTGTCGGCGAGGACGGTCGCGACGACCGCCTGGACCTGGGCCGGGAGCATGCCGCCGTTGGTGTCGCAGAGGATGACGACGGAGGCGCCGGCCTCCGAAGCCGCCCGTACGACGGCCTTCGCGTACTCCGGGTTGGCGCGGTAGCCGTCGAAGAAGTGCTCGCAGTCGACGAAGACGCGGCGGCCCTGGGCCTTCAGGAAGGACACCGTGTCGCGGACCATCTCCAGGTTCTCGTCCAACGTCGTCCTGAGCGCCAGCTCGACGTGCCGGTCGTGCGACTTGGCGACCAGGGTGATCACGTCTGCGCCGGAGTCCAGGAGGGCCTTGACCTGCGGGTCCTCCGACGCCTTCGCGCCTGCTCGGCGGGTCGCCCCGAAGGCGACGAGCTGGGCGTGCCTGAAGTCGATCTCCTGGCGGGCGCGGGCGAAGAACTCGGTGTCCCGTGGGTTGGCGCCGGGCCAGCCGCCCTCGATGAAGCCCACGCCGAAGTCGTCCAGGTGCCGTGCGATGGCCAGCTTGTCCGCGACGGTGAGGTTGATGCCCTCCCGCTGGGCGCCGTCGCGCAGGGTGGTGTCGAAGACGTGGAACTGGTCGTCGAGCTCGCTGGTTGCGGTCATGGTCTCAAGGCTCCTGAGGATTGGATCTCGGTCGTACCGGAATGACCGGCTCCACCGCCCCCACATACTCCCTCGCGCTCTCGCCTCCGGCTGCGGGTGGGCCAGAAATGCGAAAAACCCCTCGCGGGTGCGAGAGGTCTGCGCGCGGGTCGAGGACGACGGTGTCCGCCCGTACCTGGTCGTACGTGGCGGTCACTGCGGACCGGCGCGCCTGCTGCCAATAATCATGGCGAACGAGAGCACGGAGGCAGTCTGGCACAGACCGCCCCCGTGCTCACCCTCCGTCTCAGGATGCGAGCACTGTGCTGCTCATCGTGCTGGTCATCGAAGGTGCCGTACGAACGCGTCCGTGCCGTCGTTGGTGTCGCCGGCCGGGATCAGCGTCGGGTCGGAGGACTGGAAGAGGATCCGGCGGGCGCCGTCGGCGATCCGGCCCGGCAGAACGTCGGCCGTCGCGGTGCCCCCGGTGGTGTCCGGGGTGACGAGGGTGGTGGTGCCCTTCTTCAGGTCCCGCAGATAGACGGGGTACTCCTCGCCGTACCGGCTGCCGGGCTCGGCCACCTTCGACATGAACGTGAGATAGCGGCCGTCGGCGCTGATCGCCGCGTTCCGGGTGTACACCTCGCCGGGGCCGCCCTGGGTGCCGTGGATGCGTTGGTTGGTGCCGGTGCGAAGGGTGTGCACGAACACGTTCCAGCTCACGTCGGTGTCGTCGGGAACCAGGTGGGTGTCCCGGGACTCGAAGACGACCGCACGGCCGTCGCCGCTGATGGACGGGTTCAGCGACTCCCGCTCCGTCTGCGAGCCGTCGTAGGAGCGGTCGATCTGGGTGTACTCGCCGGTGCCGCGGTCGTACATCCAGACGTCGCCCCAGTCGTCGCCGCGCGGCCCGTTCGCGTAGTTGTACTGGTAGACGATCCGGCGCCCGTCGTCGCTGACCGTCGGCTGGAAGGCGTTGCGCGGCTCCCAGGTGGGCCGGGGGTGGCTGATGCGCTCGGTGGTGCCCTTGATGCGGTCGCGCAGGAAGACCACGCTGGTGCTCTCGGCGGTCTCCTGGAGCGTGTAGACGGCGTAGCGGCCATTGGGGCTGACGGAGATCTCGGTGGGCCGCCCGGTGAAGCCCTCGGGAACCTCGATGCCGAACCCGACCCGCTTGCCCGTCTCGATGTCGTGGATCCACAGCTCCGCCGACTCCGGGCCGTACTCGGCGTAGACGTAGCGGCCGTCGTTCAGGACCGCCACCAGACCTCCGAAGCCCGCGAAGCGGAGCTTGCCGGTGTGCGGGTCGCGCAGGTACATACCGCCGTGCGGCACGTTGGGGTCCAGGTCCTCGGCGTCCGAGGTGAGGGCGATGTGGCGGCCGTCGCGGCTGATGACCGCGGTGCGTGTGACGCCGTTGCCCGCCTTCCCCTCCGGGGTGACGCTGACCGGCTCGGTGTACGGGACCCTGGGTGCGGCGCTCGCCGCGGGAGCTGTGAGTGACGCGGTGGCGATGGCCGCCAGAAGCGCGGCTGCCAGGTGCTTCTTGCTGTGCATGGTTGTTCCCCCGTGATCGCTCGTTGTCATTGCGCTGTCCGTCATTGCGCGGTCCGTCATTGCACTGTCCTGAGGAACACGTCCGACACTCCGTTGGTGTCCCCCTCCACCAGATCGGGTGACGCCGACTCGAACGCGACCACCGTGCCGTCGGCGTTGACGGAGGGGTGTCCGGCCGGGAGGTCGTTGCGGCCGCCCCAGCGGTCGACGCTGACCAACTGGCGCTTTCCGGTGGCGAGTTCGAGCAGGTGAACGGAACGGTCTGCGGTGTACGCCACCCGGGTGCCGTCTCCCGAGAGCGAGGGCTGGGTGCCCCCGACCCGGATCGTGGTGCCGGTCTCGAGGTCACGGACGTAGGAGTCGCGGCCCCGCTGGTAGGCGACCTTGCGGCCGTCCGCGCCGAGGGAGGGGGCCGACGCGCGTTCCGCGGCCTTCTCCAGGGTGCCGGTGTCCAGGTCACGGACGTACACGGAGCCGCCCTGCTCGAACGCGATGTACCGGCCGGCGTAGTCGAACGACGGGTTGCCCGCCGCCTCGCCCGTGGGCGCGCTGACCACGTCGGTGGTACCGCCGTTGAACTTGAAGCGGTAGACGCGGGGTTGCGGGTCCGGGTCGGTGTCGGTGGCGGGCAGGGTCGCCGCGTAGGTGAGCCACTGGCAGGTGGGGTTCACCACGGGCTGTCCCATCCAGGTGAAGCGGACGCCCTGGTAGGAGCCCAGGCTGGTGAGCTTGCCGACCGCGCGGTTGCGGACGTGGACGCCCGGACCGCCGTCGGGGGTGTAAGGGGCCACATAGCCGACCTCCCGTCCGCTGTAGCAGGGCGTTCCCTCGCCCGACGGCTTGTGCGTACTGGAGTTGACCTGGGCGACGCCGCCGGCCGCGTTGACGAACACATCGCCCTCCGACGTGAAGGAGACGACCTTGTCCTCCCCCATCGCCGGGTCGTACGAGGCTCCGGACCGCTGTTGCCCGTCATGCGTCATGCTGATCCGCTCGGTGACGGACGGCATCGGCGCCGGGTTCCTCCGCAGCCCGCCGGAGAAGACGAACACGTCCGACTCCGCGTTGGTGTCGCCCGGCACCAGGTGGGACGCCGTCGAACTGAACACCACCGCACGGCCCTTGGCGGCCAGCGCGCCGTCCATCACCTGGGCGCTCCGCGGCAGAGCGGCCCCGCGCAGACCGGTGCGCAGATCACGCACCCGGGTGCCGTCCTCGCCGGCGACGACGGCGTACCGGCCGTCGGCCGTGGCCGAGAGCGGCCGTCCGTCGGCCACCCGCCGCGACTCGCCGGTGCGCAGGTCATGGACGTACAGGCCACTCTCGGCGTCGAGGAGGACGCGACGGCCGTCCGCGGTGATGCTGACCAGGTAGGCGGCTGTGAGGCCCGTGTCCACCTGGGTCCGCTCGCCTGTCCTGCGGTCCTTGACGTAGACGTCGAGGGGATCCTCGTCGCTGTCGACGCGGACGCCGTACGCGACCCGCTTCCCGTCGGCGCTCACCGAGGCCCCGGCCTTCTGGCCCTCCTCGGCCGGTGAGACCAGTTCGTCGGTGCCGGTGGCCGTGTCGCGGACGTACAGGAGCCGGGTGTTCTCCGGGCCGTTGCGGTTGCCGATGGTGTACGCGACGTGCGTGCCGTCCGGACTGATCGACTGCACGCCGCCCAACTCGTTGAAGCCGGGCGGATCTTGCGGCCACAGCTTCTCCGCGTGGCCGGTGGCCCGGTCGTACAGATAAGGGGCCAGGAGACGGGTGCCCGCGGAGAAGGCGATACGGCTTCCGTCGGCGCTCGGGGTCGGTGAGCCGTAGATGTGGCCGCTGCCGAGGTCGATCTTCGTGACCTCGCCGTCGGCCAGGTCCTTCACGAGCAGACACGGGGTGAAGTCCGCGCAGCCGAAGCTCGACGCGACGGACACGAACGCGACATGGCGGCCGTCGGCGCTGATCGCGGCGTCGTCCGAGGACCCGCCGGCCTGACTGCCGTCGGCGGCGGTGCTCACGCGCTGGGTGGGGGACTCCCCGGGACGGGACTGGGCCTGGGACTGGGCGTGGGCCTGGGCGGTGGTACCGGCCAGGGCGAGAACAACTGCCGCTCCCAGCAGTGCTCTTGAGGCGCGGGACATCAGCGGGACCTCCACTGGAAGACGTCGTACGCATCATTGGTGTCGCCGGGGACGATGTCCGCGCCCTCCGTGGAGTAGACGACCGAGCGGCCCCGGTCGGAGACCGATCCGTCGACGGCAACGCCGTTTCCGACGAGCTCGCGGTGTCCGCCGTGCAGCAGCCAGAGGTTCGACTGCCCGTCCTGGAGCAGCAGTCGGCGCCCGTCGGGGCTGACGGCCCGCACCTGGACACCGGGGAAGTGCCGGACCCGGTCCGTGCGCAGATCGCGTACGTACGAGCCGTCCGCCGAATCCATCACGAGGACATGGCCGTCGGCGCTCAGCTGCACGACGGTCGAGCGCGTGCCGTCGTCCACCTCGGTCTGCCTGCCGGTGGCACGGTCGGCGATCCACACGTCCCCGGTGCCGTTGTCCTGGTAGGCGACGAGGCGGCCGTCGCCGCTGAGGGACGGGTTGCCCATGTCCCGGCCGGAGTCGGCCGGGCCCGCGCTGACGGTCTCGGTGGTGCCGGTGACCCGGTCGTAGAGGTCGATGCGGGTCGGGAACTGCGGGTGTCCGGACCACTGGTAGGCGATGTAGCGGCCGTTCGCGCTGATCTCCGGAGAGCCCGCGCTGTCCTGGGCGTTGCCCCCGACCCGGGTTCTCGTGCCGTTGGTCAGATCCGTCAGGAAGACGTTGACGTGACGGCTGCCCCAGTCGATGTACGTGGCCCAGCGGCCGTCGGCGCTGAGCCGGGGCGTGCTGAGCGCGTTCTCCATCTTGGTGACCTCGCCGGTTCTCAGGTCACGGATGTAGGAGTAGGTGCCGGGATGGGCGATCCCCTCGGGCACGAGGTTGGTCGCCGACGAACGGAACGCCACGAAGCGGCCGTTCGGCGTGGTGACCGCGGCGCTGGAGGCTTTGTCACCCTGGGTTCCGTCGGCGGCGGTGCTGACACGGTCGACGTGCGGTGCGGCGGATGCGGTCGTACCGGTGAACGCGACGAGCAAGGCCGCGCCTAAAAGACATGCGGCGGCTCTGGACATGTTCCCCCCTGTGGTCCCCGTTGACGCATGACCCCCGGCCCCGCGCCGAGGGCTCCCCACGAGGCAAACGCACCATCGACCACAGGGTCAATCGGCCTTATTACGTACAACCCGGGCGGAAGGTCACGCGTCCGCGAGGAGGCTCTCGTCGAGGAACTCCCTCACGTGGCCGAGAATCACCCCCGGTCCGCCGCCGCCCGGTCGATGCGACGGGCCCGCCCGGACGTCGTCCGGACGGGCTCGTGGAACGGTCGCTTCGTCAGCCCAGCTTGTGCATCCAGCCGTGCTTGTCCTCGCTGACACCGCGCTGGATGCCGAGCAGCGCCTCGCGCAGCTTCAGGGTGACCTCGCCGGGCGTGCCGTCGCCGTGGGTCCAGCCGTCCGCCTTCGTCTTGACATGGCCGATCGGCGTGACGACCGCGGCGGTGCCGCAGGCGAAGACCTCGGTGAGGGCGCCGGACGCGGCGTCGGCGCGCCACTGGTCCAGGGTGACGACACCTTCCTCGGCGGTGTGACCGAGGTCGCGGGCGACCTGGAGGAGGGAGTCGCGGGTGATGCCCTCGAGGATCGAGCCCGTGAGCGACGGCGTGACGATCCGGTCGCCGTAGACGAAGGCGATGTTCATGGAGCCGGACTCCTCGACCTTGGTGCGGGTCACCGCGTCGAGGTAGACGACCTGGTCGCAGCCGTTCGCGGCGGCCTCGGCCTGCGGGAGGAGGGATGCCGCGTAGTTGCCGCCGGTCTTGGCGTCGCCGGTGCCGCCGGGGACCGCGCGGACGTAGTCCTCGGAGACCCAGATCGTGACCGGCTTGACCCCGCCGGCGAAGTACGCGCCGGACGGGGAGGCGATCAGCATGAAGAGGTACTCGTTGGCCGGGTGGACGCCGAGCGCGGCCTCCGTGGCGAACATGAAGGGCCGCAGGTAGAGGGACTCCTCGCCACCGTGCGGCGGGACCCAGTCGGCGTCCTGGCCGATCAGGGCGTCGAGGGCCTCGATGAAAAGTTCCTCGGGCAGCTCGGCCATCGCCATCCGGCGGGCGGAGTTGCGGAAGCGCCGGGCGTTGGCCTCCGGCCGGAACACGGCGACCGAGCCGTCGGCCTGGCGGTAGGCCTTCAGTCCCTCGAAGATCTCCTGGCCGTAGTGCAGGACGTGGGTGGAGGGATCCAGGGAGATGGGGCCGTACGGGACGAGCTGTGCGTCGTGCCAGCCGCGGCCCTCGGTCCACTTGATCGTCACCATGTGGTCGGTGAAGTGGCGGCCGAACCCGGGACTGGCCAGGATCGCCTCGCGCTCGGCGGCGGAGAGCGGACTGGCGGAGGGCTTGAGCTCGATCGTGGGCGTCGTCATGAGTGGTTGTCCTTCACCGGTTGTGTAGTGACGGGCCGCGCTCACGCCCTTTTACTGTCAGTGACCAGTGCTAGGACGTCCGAGCATTCCCTCACTCCGCGGCTCCGCGTTCGATTATCGCAAGCGGGGAGCCGAGGAAGAAACGGCGTGAAATGCGACCCGGGGGATGATGGTGGCACCCGGCGGGGGACATGCGAAAGCCGCCGGGTGCGAGTGACCCGGCGGCTTCGAATGGTTTTCGAGTGGCGCGCCCGGTCAGCCGGCTACGCGTACGGCGAGCGCGTCGCCGATCTCCGACGTGCTGCGGGCGGGCTTGCCGGTGCGCTCGGCGAGGTCGGCGGTGACCGCCTCGTCGATGCGGGCGGCCTCGGCCTCGAAGCCGAGGTGGCGCAGGAGCAGGGCGACGGACAGGACCGTGGCGGTGGGGTCGGCCTTGCCCTGACCCGCGATGTCGGGCGCTGAGCCGTGGACCGGCTCGAACATCGAGGGGAACTCGCCGGACGGGTTGATGTTTCCGCTCGCGGCGACGCCGATGCCGCCGGAGACGGCCGCGGCGAGGTCGGTGATGATGTCGCCGAAGAGGTTGTCGGTGACGATCACGTCGAACCGGGCCGGGTCGGTGACCAGGTAGATCGTGGCCGCGTCGACGTGGATGTAGTCGGTCGTGACCTCGGGGAACTCCTCGGCCACCTTGTTGAAGATGTTCGTCCACAGGTGCCCGGCGAAGGTCAGCACGTTGTTCTTGTGGACCAGCGTGAGCTTCTTGCGCGGGCGGGCCTGGGCGCGGGCGAAGGCGTCACGGACCACGCGCTCGACACCGAAGGCCGTGTTCACGGAGACCTCGGTGGCGACCTCGTGCTCGGTGCCCTTGCGGATGGTGCCGCCGTTGCCGGTGTACGGACCCTCGGTGCCCTCACGGACGACGACGAAGTCGATGGCCGGCTCGCCCTTGAGGGGCGTGTCGACACCCGGGAGCAGCTTCGACGGACGCAGGTTCACGTGGTGGTCGAAGGCGAAGCGGAGTTTGAGCAGGAAGCCGCGTTCCAGCACGCCGGAGGGGACCGACGGGTCGCCGATGGCGCCCAGCAGGATCGCGTCGTGCTTCTTCAGCGCGTCGAGGTCGGCCTCGGTGAGGGTCTCACCGGTGGCGTGGTAGCGGCGGGCGCCGAAGTCGAAGTCCTTGGTCTCCAGCTTCACATCCTGCGGAAGGACGGCGGAGAGGACCTTCAGACCTTCGGCCACGACCTCCTGGCCGATGCCGTCACCGGGAATCACTGCGAGATTGATGCTGCGAGACATGCGGGAACCCTACTCCTCGTCCCATGGGATGACATGGTGTGTCCGCGATACGGACACGACACGGGAGCGCCCGCACGGACGGGCGTCAGTCCTTCGGCTCACGTTCACCTGGAGGTGTGGCGGCTGTTGGGGCCCGCTGGGAAGTTCACAGCCATGGACCTCCCCGACTTCGGCATTCCGCCCCAGCTCGCGCGCCGGATGACCATGGCCGAGCAGCACGAGTACCTGCGGACGAAGCTGTCCCGGCGCCGCACGCTGGTGACGGCGGGCGCGATCGCGGGGGGCCTGCTGACCGGCTGCGCGGGCAACAGCCCTGCGAGCCCGGCCACCGCCCCCTCCCCCACGGCCGCGGTGCACGGCTCCGCCGTCTCCCCCTTCGGCCGCCATCTCGCCTTCGGCGCCGACCCCAGGACGCAGATGCGGATCTCGTGGCAGGTCCCGCTAGCGGTGAAGAAGCCGTACGTCCGCGTCGGCCTGAAGCCCGACGACCTGAGCCGGAAGATCGAGGCGGAGCTCCGCGACCTGCACACCCCGGGGCAGACCGGCGTACGTCTCGCCCTCGACCAGTACTACCTGCACGCGGCCCTGGACGGCTTACGCCCCGGCACGACCTACTACTACGGCGTCGGCCACGACGGCTTCGACCCGGCGGACGCGAGTCGCCGCTCGACCATCAGCAGCTTCCGTACGGCCCCGGCGAGCACCGAGAAGTTCGTCTTCACCGCCTTCGGCGACCAGGGCGTCGGCACCGCCGCGGCCGCCAACGACAACCTCCTGCTCCGCCAGAAGCCCGCCTTCCACCTCCACGCCGGCGACATCTGCTACGCCGACGGCAACGGCCGGGGCCTGACGTCGGACGGCTACGACCCGGGCTTCTGGGACCTGTTCCTCAAGCAGAACGAGGAGGTCGCGCGGAGCGTGCCATGGATGGTGACGACCGGCAACCACGACATGGAGGCCTGGTACTCGCCCGACGGCTACGGCGGCCAGCTCGCCCGCTGGTCCCTCCCGGACAGCGGCTTCGACCCGCGCTCGGCGCCGGGTGTGTACTCCTTCGTCTACGGCAACGTCGGCGTCGTGGCCCTGGACGCGAACGACGTGTCGTACGAGATCCAGGCCAACTTCGGCCATACGGGCGGGAAGCAGACGAAGTGGCTGGAGGAGAAGCTGGCCGAGCTGCGCGCGGCCAAGGGGATCGACTTCGTCGTCGTCTACTTCCACCACTGCGCGTACTCGACGTCCTCGCACGCCTCCGACGGCGGGGTGCGCGCCGAGTGGCTGCCGCTGTTCGAGAAGCACCAGGTGGATCTGGTGATCAACGGGCACAACCACGTGTACGAGCGGACGGACGCGATCCGCGGCGGCGAGGTGG
Organism: Streptomyces canus; assembly: GCF_030816965.1. NCBI lineage: Bacteria > Bacillati > Actinomycetota > Actinomycetes > Kitasatosporales > Streptomycetaceae > Streptomyces > Streptomyces canus. The sequence continues at coordinate 7,103,480 of NZ_JAUSYQ010000002.1, read as the reverse complement.
GCCGGCCGGTGCCGGTCGGCGGCGCCACGGATCCGACGCGGGACGGGATCGTGTACGTGACGGCCGGCGGGGGCGGCCGGGATCTGTACGGCTTCCCGGCGGGCGTGAAGGAGAGCTACGAGGGGCGCGTGCACGACCACGAGTCCGTCGAGACCTTCCAGTGGACGAAGTCCCAGCAGCCCCGGAAGGAGACGGTGGAGTGGTCGCGGGTGCGCTACCGCGGATTCTCGCTGCTCTCGGTGGAGGTGGAGAGCGGGGCGCGGCCGCGGCTGACGGTGTCGGCGCTCGCGCAGAGCGGGGAGCGCGTCGACCGTTTCGAGGTGCGGCGCGGGGCCTGACGGGCCCGCGCCGCACCTCGTGCGGGTGCGGCTCCCGGCTTCGAGGGGTCGGTCAGTGACCGGTCGAGCCGCCGTTGTCACGGCGGTCGAGGGCGCGCTGCAGGGCTGCGGCGGCGTTCTTGCGGTCGGACTCGCTGGTCCGGGAGGTGTGACGGACTCGACGGCGGGCGGTCGTCTCGGCCATGAGAAATCGACTCCTTCGAATTCCAGGGAAATTCCAGGGAAGGGGACAACGAGACGCCGGAGGGGCGGGGAGCGGCGGGCCGCAGGGGTTGCCTGCATGGGGCCCGGCTCACGACCGCCATTCGCTTGATCGAGCGAGACGTTCGGCTCCTACAAAGCTAAGGGAGGACGGCCGGTCTGTCTCCACAATTACTCGGACTTCCTACTATCTGAGACGGCGGAATGGATCACCCGCCACTGACCTGCGGTTTCGTCGACGCCTGAGCGTCCCGGAAGCCCGGTCGCCGAGCATCGCGACATCCGGATGGGGCCGGGCAACAGCCCGGCCCCATCCAACGGCTGACGGGGGCCGTCAGCCCATGTGCGGGTATCCGTAGTCGGTGGGCGGGACCAGGGTCTCCTTGATGGCGCGGGTCAGGGTCCAGCGCTGGAGGTTCTGCGGGGCGCCTGCCTTGTCGTTGGTGCCGGAGGCGCGGCCGCCGCCGAAGGGCTGCTGGCCGACGACGGCGCCGGTGGACTTGTCGTTGATGTAGAAGTTGCCGGCGGCGTAGCGCAGCTTCTCCATCGTGTACGCGGCCGCCGCGCGGTCGTTCGCGATGACCGAGCCGGTCAGGGCGTAGTCGGACGCCGACTCCATCTGGGTCAGCATCTCCTCGTACGTGTCGTCCTCGTAGACGTGGACCGCGAGGAAGGGGCCGAAGTACTCGGTGGTGAAGACCTCGTTCGCCGGGTCCGTGCACTCGACGACGGTCGGGCGGACGAACCAGCCGACCGAGTCGTCGTAGGAACCGCCCGCGACGATCGTGCAGGTGGGGTCCGACTGCGCGCGGTCGATCGCCGCCTTGTTCTTGGCGAAGGCGCGCTCGTCGATGACCGCGCCGATGAAGTTGGACAGATCGGTGACGTCACCCATGGCGATGCCGTCCACCTCGGCGGCGAACTCCTCGCGGAAACCGCTGTTCCAGATCGACGCCGGGATGTAGGCCCGGGAGGTCGCCGAACACTTCTGGCCCTGGTACTCGAAGGCACCGCGGGTCAGGGCGGTCTTGAGGATCGCGCGGTCGGCGCTCGGATGGGCGACGACGAAGTCCTTGCCGCCGGTCTCGCCGACCAGGCGCGGATAGGTGCGGTACTTCTCGATGTTGGCGCCGACCGTCTTCCACAGGTGCTGGAAGGTCTTCGTCGAACCGGTGAAGTGGATGCCCGCGAGGTCCCGGTGCTCCAGGGCGACCTTGGAGACCTCGATGCCGTCGCCGGTGACGAGGTTGATGACGCCCTTGGGCAGACCGGCCTCCTCGAGGAGCTGCATGAGCAGCACGGCGGCGTGGGTCTGGGTCGGGGACGGCTTCCAGACCACGACGTTGCCCATCAGCGCGGGTGCCGTCGGCAGGTTGCCCGCGATCGCCGTGAAGTTGAACGGCGTGATGGCGTAGACGAAGCCCTCGAGCGGGCGGTGGTCGAGGCGGTTCCAGACGCCGGGGGCGTTGGCCGGGGGCTGCTCGGCGAGCAGGTCACGGGCGTACTTGACGTTGAAGCGCCAGAAGTCGATCAGCTCGCAGGGCGTGTCGATCTCGGCCTGCTGAGCGGTCTTGGACTGGCCGAGCATGGTGGAGGCGGCCAGCGTCTCGCGCCAGGGGCCGGAGAGCAGTTCGGCGGCGCGCAGGATGATCGCGGCGCGGTCGTCGAAGGACATCGCGCGCCAGGCGGGGGCGGCGGCGAGCGCCGCGTCGATGGCGTCCCGGGCGTCCTGCTGGGTGGCGTTGCGGTAAGTGCCCAGCACGGCCTTGTGGTTGTGCGGCTGCACGACCTGGAAGGCCTCGCCGCCGCCCAGCCGCTTCTCGCCGCCGATGGTCATCGGCAGGTCGACCGGGTTCTCGGCCAGCTCCTTGAGCCTGGCCTCCAGCCGGGCCCGCTCGGGCGAGCCGGGGGCGTAGCCGTGCACCGGCTCGTTGACGGGGGTGGGGACCTGGGTCACAGCGTCCATGAGATCCGTAACTCCTTGAACTTGAGCGGGTGTTGGGGCTCAGCCCTTGCTGATCATGCTCCGCAGGAAGAAGCGCAGGTTCGCCGGTTTCTCCGCGAGGCGGCGCATGAAGTAGCCGTACCAGTCGGTGCCGTACGCCGTGTAGACGCGCATGCGGTGACCCTCGGCGGCGAGCCGCAGGTGTTCGTCGCCGCGGATGCCGTAGAGCATCTGGAACTCGTACTCGTCGGGCTTGCGGCCGGCCTGCCGGGCGAGTTCCTGGGCGATGGAGATCAGACGCGGGTCGTGGGAGCCGACCATCGGGTATCCCTCGCCCTCCATCAGGATGCGCAGGACCCGGACGTACGCCTTGTCGATCTCGTGTTTCTGCTGGTAGGCGACCTCGGCGGGCTCCTTGTACGCGCCCTTCACGAGCCGCACCCGGCTGCCCGCCCCAGCGAGCCGCCGGGCGTCGGCCTCGGTGCGGAAGAGGTAGGCCTGGATCACACAGCCGGTCTGCGGGAAGTCCTTCCGCAGCTCCTCGTGGATGGCGAACATCGAGTCGAGGGTGGTGTGGTCCTCGGCGTCGAGCGTGACGGTCGTACCGATGGCGGCGGCAGCCTCGACGACCGGCCGGACGTTGGCCAGGGCCAGCTCGTGACCCCCGGGAAGCGCCTGGCCGAACATCGACAGCTTCACCGACATCTCGGCCCTGGTACCCAGTTCGAGTGTCTTGAGCCGCTCGATGAGCGCCAGATAGGCGTCCCGGGCGGCTTCCGCCTGCTCCGGCGTGGTGATGTCCTCGCCGACCACGTCCATCGTCAGCTCCAGACCGCGGTCGGTCAGCTCGCGGACGATCGGCACGATCTCGTCGACCGTCTCGCCCGGGATGAAGCGGTCGACGACCCGCTTGGTCACCGGGGCCGCCGAGATCAGGCGTCGCATCCGGTCGCTGCGCGACGCGGCGAGAATCACGGGACCCAACACGGGGCACCTCCACAAACCAGCAGATAGAACCACCGTGAAATCTAAGGATCCCCCCGATCGTCGGCCATCGACAGCTGTCACGCATCCGTGCCGCAGATCTCAGACAGATGTATGAAGGACCGCGGAATTGCGGGAGAATGCCCGAGTGACGTCCGATGCCGCATCTTTCCACCGCGCAGGTGACTACCAGGAGCTGGTCGACGAGATCTCGGAGCTCCTGGGGGTGCCGGCGACCCTGGAGAACCGCGACTTCGAGCTGATCGCCTTCGGTGCGTACGACAGTGAGGGCGACCTCGATCCGTCGGCGCTGGACCCCGTCCGCGCCCGCTCGATCCTGACCCGGCGCTCCACGGCCGCCGTCCGGACGTGGTTCGAGGGCTTCGGCATCACCCGGGCGAGCGGGCCGGTGCGGATTCCGCCCACTCCGGAGGCGGGGGTCTATCGCGGGCGGATCTGTCTGCCCGTACGTCATCGGGGCGTCGTCCTCGGTTACGTCTGGCTCCTGGACTCCGAGCCCGGCCCGACCGACCGGCAGCTGGACGCGGCGATGCGTGTGACGGCCCGTATCGGCGCACTGCTCGCGGACGAGGCGCAGCACGGAGCCGACCTGAGCCGGGAGCTGCGGGCGGTGCTGACCGCCGAGCGCGGCTGGCAGGGCGACATGGCGGTGGCGGCCCTGCGCACGGCGCTGGGCTCCCGCGCCGACGGTCCTTACACCGTGGTGTGCGTCGCCCCCTGGCCGTCCACCGGCCCGGACGAGGCCCCGTCGGCCCGCACGGTCCCGCACGCGGCGGCGTTGTGCACCGTGCCGTGGGGTGTCACGGGCCAGTGCCTGGCGGTGCTGGTACGGCTACGGGCGACCGACACGCTGACACCGGCGAGCTCGGCGGCGGGGCGGTTGCTGGGGCGGGCGCGAGGTGTGGACGGGAGCGGCGGCGGTGCCTACGGCGAGCCGGGGAGCGGGGCCGGTCGCAGCGGCAGCGAGCCGAGCGCAGGCAGGTCGAGCGGGACATTTGGCGGCCGGCCGGCCGAGAAAAAGGGGAGCGGACCGGACGACGGCAGGGCGCACAGGGGCGACGACAGCGGACCGGGCGGCGCACGGAACAGCGGCAACCGGCCGGGAAGCGGCAGCAGCGTCGGACCGGTTCAGGGCGCGCCGGGCGCGGGGCGCGGTGCGGCGGGGCCGGACGCGGCCTCCCGTGACGCTCCGGGCACGCCGGGCGGCACGCCAGCCTGCGGCGCACCGCGGGACACCGCAGCCCCCGGCGCGACACAGGACACCACAGCCCCCAGCGTGCCGAGCGGCACAGCAGCCCCCGGCGCGACACCGAACACCGCAGCCCCCGGCGCGACACGGGACACCACAGCCCCCAGCGTGCCGAGCGGCACAGCAGCCCCCGGCGCGACACCGAACACCACAGCCCCCGGCGCGACGCGCAGTACCCCCGCCCCGGGCGCAACTCGGGACACCCCGACGCCCGCCGCCGTGGCTGCCGGAATCGCCGACGCTCGTGTGGGCCTTGCCGAACTGGCTGCCGCTTGGCAGGAGGCGTCGGCCGCGGCCCGTGCCGGGCTCGCCGAACCCGGGTTCGGGCCGGTCGCGGAGTGGTCGCGCATCGGCCCGTACCGTCTGCTGACCGCGCTGCCCCCGGCAGCGGCCCACGACCCGGCCGTACGCCCCCTCCTCTCCCCTGCCCACCGCGAACTCGCCCGCACCGCCGAGGTCTACCTCGACTGCGCGGGCCAGGCCGGCCGCACCGCCGCCGCACTGGGTATCCACCGCCAGACCCTCTACTACCGCCTCTCCCGCGTCGAACAGCTCACCGGCCTGGACCTGGACGACGGCGAGGACCGGCTGTTGCTGCACATGGTGCTCAAGGGGGTACGGCTGTAAGGGTTGTTGGGCGAGGGGCGCGTGCTTGCCCTGCGGGCTCCCGTCGGCCGGAGCGGCCGCACCGTGATCGCCGCGTTCGGCGTGCGACCGGCGTGGGGAGGCTGATCCCCATGCCCCTGCTGATGATCGACCTCGACAACACCCTCGTCGACCGGGACGCCGCCTTCCGCTCGGCGGCGACCGCCTTTCTCGCCGAACATGGCCTGCCTGAAGGGGACTTGGACTGGCTGATGACCCTCGACGCGAGCGGCCACACACCACGGCGGGAGGTCGCGAGGGCACTGTCCGAACGGTACGGCGGCATCGACGCCCAGGACTTCCTCGACCGGGGCGCGGCCGACCGGATCACCCTGTCCGACCCGGTCCGCGAGGCGCTCGTCGAGGCCTGCGCCTACGGCTGGTCCTGCGTGATCGTGACCAATGGGCGGACCGTCCAGCAGGAGACGAAGATCCGCAACTGCGGTCTCGACCGGCTCGTCCACGGCTGGGTGATCTCCGAGGCGGCCGGACACTGGAAGCCCGAGCCGGAGATCTTCCACGCGGCGGCCGTCGTCGCCGGAGCCCCGCTCGACGGCTCGTGGATGATCGGCGACTCGGCCCCCGCGGACATCCGGGGCGCGCTGGGCGTCGGAGCGCGGAGCGTATGGGTATCGGCCGGCCGGCCGTGGACGGAACCGGACTACCGGCCCACCCTCACCGCCCCGGAGACCGCGTCCGCCATCCGGCGCGTGATCAGCGGTCGGGACTGCCATTGAAAATGATTGTCACCATTCTACGGTCTGCGCACCGGCTCCTGACCACCCCCGTACCCGGAGGGTCCCGTGCGCCTGCCCGCCCGCCACCTCATCCCGGCCGCCCTGGCGTCCGTCCTGCTCACCCGGTTGTTTCTCGAGTACGTCCGCCGGGGCGACGGCGACGGCAAGCGCCTTTGCGTCACGATGATGCTGCCCCCGCGCTCCGGTGATGCCGCGCACCAACACGCGGCACCTCAACACCGGGAAGGGCGCCTTCAAGGACGCCTCGCTGCGAGCTACCGCCCCGAGGGGCTGCTCAGGCCCGCGCTGCCGTGGGCAGCCGAGCTGCGCCGGCACATCGAGCACGCCAGGGCCGGCAAGCCGACCGGGCAGACCGTCACCATCGGCACCTTCACCGACCGCGCCGAACTTCCCGAGGTCGCTGCCGCGCTCCAACAGCATCTGCGGAAGGCGGTGTTCAAGGCGAATCCGGAGGTCCGCGAGTACGCCACCATCGAATCCGTCGCGCTGGCGGGCGTGTTCGACGCACCCATCCTCTCCCGGGCCACCGTCCTCGACTCCGGCGGCCCGGCCGCCTGTCTCTACAGCGACTTCGCCTCCGACAGCTCCTTCAACATCCCCCAGCTCGTGGAGGGGCGGATCGTCAGCCCTTCGCAGCGCCCCCGATCACGCGGCGCAGGCCCTCCGTGAGCTGGGCGGCGTCCGTCGCCGTCTCCGGGTTGAACAGCCACTGGACCATGAGTCCCTGGAGCAGGGTCTGGTAGAAGCGGCCCTCGGAGTCGACGACGTCCTTGCCCTGCTCCTCCTCCGGGACGCCGTTGAACAGGGGCAGCAGCCCCGAGCGGCCCTGCTCCTCCGCCTCGACGAGCATCCGGCGCACCTCCGGCATGCGGTCGCCCTGCACGATCAGTTCGAAGCTGAGCATCCAGATCGCCCGCGACTCGCCCACCGCGTTCACGATGTGCGTCCACACCTCCTGGAAGCGCTCCAGCGATCCGGGGGCCGTCGCCAGGGCATCCTCCCCCGCCCCGCCGGGGGCGAATCGATCCCCCGTCGCCTCGACGAGCGAGACGTAGGCCTGCGCCAGGAGCGCGTCCTTCGAGCCGTAGTGATAGCCGATGGACGCCAGGTTCGTCCCGGACTCCTTGACGATGTCCCGCGCGGTCGTCCGCAGGAACCCCTTCTCCAGCAGGCAGCGCTTGGCGCCTTCGAGCAGATCCTCGCGATGTCCCATGCGCTCAGCCTATCTGGACAAGCGATTTATACAAGCGTCATAGACAAGCGTTTAAGACGATCGTATAGTCGCCGTCATGACGAACCCGACGAGCACCACCACCCCGCCCGGCCGCGCCGGCCGCCGTGAATGGACCGCCCTCGCCGTCCTGATGCTTCCGCTGCTCCTGGTCTCGATGGACGTCTCCGTCCTCTACTTCGCGATCCCGGCGATCAGCGCGGACCTGGAGCCGAGCGGCACCCAGCAGCTGTGGATCTTCGACATCTACGCCTTCGTCCTGGCCGGCCTGCTGATGACGATGGGCTCCCTGGGCGACCGCATCGGCCGCCGCAGGCTCCTGCTGATCGGCGCCGTCGCCTTCGGCACCGCCTCCCTGATCGCCGCTTACGCGAACAGCGCGGAGACCCTCATCGCGGCCCGAGCGGTCCTCGGCATCGGCGGCGCGACCCTGATGCCGTCGACGATGGCGCTGATCCGCACGATGTTCACCGACCCCGGACAGCGCGCGAAGGCGATCGGCATGTGGTCCGGCGTGATGACGGCCGGGATCGCGCTCGGTTCGGTGATGAGCGGTGTGCTGGTCGAGTACTTCTGGTGGGGGTCGGTCTTCCTGGTCAACCTGCCCGCGATGGTGCTGCTCCTGGTCCTCGGCCCGATCCTGCTGCCCGAGTCGAAGGCCCCTTCGCCCGGCCGGTTCGACTGGCTGAGCGTCCCCCTGTCGATGGCCGCGGTGCTGCCCGTCGTCTACGGCCTGAAGGAGATCCCGTCCGAGGGCTGGAACGTCCGTTACGTCGTCTCGATCACCGTCGGCCTGCTCTTCGCGGTCCTCTTCGTGCACCGCCAGCGCACCACGGCCTCGCCGATGATCTCCCCGGCCCTGTTCCGCGGCCGCGGTTTCGGGCCCTCCGTCGCGCTCAACCTCATCTCCTCGTTCGCGATGATGGGCTCGGCCTACTTCACCACGCAGTACCTTCAGTCGGTGCTCGGCAAGAGCGCGCTGGAGGCGGCCCTGTGGGCGCTGTTGCCCTCGGTGCCGATCGGCGCCGCGGCCCCGATCGCGACCTCCCTGGTCCAGAAGGGCGTCGACCGCGCCCACGTCGTCACCGCCGGCTTCGCGATCGGCGCGGTCGGCTACGTGCTGCTGGCCTTCACCGGCACGGAATCGATGGGGCTGGTCCTGACCGCGTGCGGTGTCCTCGCCGTCGGCGTCGTCACCGTGGTCTCGCAGATCACGGACCTCGCGATGGGCAGCGCCCCGGTGGAGCGGGCCGGCTCGGCGTCCTCCCTGATGGAGACCGGCGCGGAGTTCGGCGGTGCGCTCGGCATGGCGGTCCTCGGCTCCATCGGTACGGCGGTCTACCGCCACGAGATGCCGGATGCCGCGCCGGATGCGGCGCGGGAGACGCTGGGCGGCGCGCTCGCGGTGGCCGACCGGTTCCCGGGCCTCGCGACGGCGGCCCGGGAGGCGTTCACCAGCGGAATGCAGGGCGCGGCGATCGCGGGGGCGGTGCTGCTGGTCGGCGCGGCGGGCCTGGCGGCGCTGACGCTGCGAGGAGTCGAGGTGCGCAAGGAGGCGCCGGAGCCGGAACCGGAGAAGTCACTCGTATGAGAAAGAGGCTGGGCGGACCGGGAGTTCCCGGTCCGCCCAGCCTCCTGTCGTGAAGCGTCAGACCAGGTTCACCGCACGGGCCGACGTCGCGCCGATCTCCTCGGCCACCTCGGTCAGCACACCCGCGGGCACCGTGTCGTCGACGGTGAGGACCGCGAGCGCCTCGCCACCGGCGATCGCCCGCGACACCTGCATACCGGCGATGTTGATACCGGCCTCGCCGAAGATACGACCGACCGTGCCGACGACGCCGGGACGGTCCTCGTACTTGAGGACGACCATGTGGTCGGCGAGGGCCAGGTCGACGTCGTACTCACCGACCGCGACGATCTTCTGGAGGTGCTTGGGACCGGCCAGCGTGCCGGAGACCGACACCTCCTCGCCGCTGCCGAGCGTGCCACGCACGGTGACGACGTTGCGGTGGTCGGCCGACTCCGAGCTGGTCGTCAGCCGCACCTCGACGCCGCGCTCCTGGGCGAACAGCGGGGCGTTGACGTACGACACGGTCTCGGCGACGACGTCCTCGAAGACACCCTTGAGGGCGCTGAGCTCCAGCACCTTCACGTCGTGCTGGGTGATCTCGCCGTACACCTCGACGTCGAGGCGGACCGCGACCTCACCGGCGAGCGCGGTGAAGATCCGACCGAGGCGCTCGGCGAGGGGCAGGCCCGGCTTGACGTCCTCGGCGATGACGCCGCCCTGGACGTTCACCGCGTCGGGCACGAGTTCGCCGGCGAGGGCGAGGCGCACCGAGCGGGCGACGGCGATACCGGCCTTCTCCTGGGCCTCGTCGGTGGAGGCACCGAGGTGCGGGGTGGCGACGACCTGGTCGAACTCGAAGAGCGGGGAGTCCGTGCAGGGCTCCTTCGCGTACACGTCGAGACCGGCACCGGCGACCCGGCCCTCCTTGAGGGCGGAGTACAGCGCCTCCTCGTCGACGATCCCGCCGCGCGCGGCGTTGACGATCCGCACGCTCGGCTTGACCTTGCGCAGCGCCTCGTCGCCGATGAGGCCGACGGTCTCGGGGGTCTTGGGCAGGTGGACGGTGATGAAGTCGGAGACCTCGAGCAGCTCGTCCAGGGACAGCACCTTGACGCCCATCTGGGCGGCGCGGGCGGGCTGGATGTAGGGGTCGTAGGCGACGACCTTCATGCCGAAGCCGGACATGCGCTGGGCGACCAGCGCACCGATCCGGCCCAGACCCACGACGCCGAGGGTCTTCTCGGCGAGCTCCACGCCCGTGTACTTGCTGCGCTTCCACTCGCCGTTCTTCAGCGCGGCGTTGGCCTGCGGAATGTGGCGGGCGGTGGCGACGAGGAGACCGCAGGCCAGCTCGGCGGCGGTCACGATGTTCGAGGTGGGGGCGTTGACGACCATCACGCCGGCCTTGGTGGCGGCGGAGACGTCGACGTTGTCCAGGCCGACGCCGGCTCGCGCGACGACCTTCAGCTTGTTCGCGGCGGCGATCGCCTCGGCGTCCACCTTGGTGGCGGAGCGGATCAGGATCGCGTCGACCTCGGCGATGGCCGGGAGCAGTTCGGCTCGGTCCGCTCCGTTGCAGTGCCGGATCTCGAAGTCGGGGCCAAGCGCGTCCACGGTCGCGGGCGACAGCTCTTCAGCGATGAGTACGACGGGTTTCGAGCTCACGTGAGTCCTCACAAGTCCAATGCGGACGGCCGTCCCGACGGCCGCAGGCGGTGGAGGGGTGCTTGCCGCGTTGGAGACGCACGACGCTGTGGGCCTGACGCGTATGTAGTACGGCAGTGTAGTGGCGCCGAGACGGTCGTCCCGCGCCTCTGCGGAAGGATCACCCGTCCGTGATGCGACGGGTTGGACAACGGGGCCGGAGCTGTCTGCTCCGGCCCCGTGGCCTGAGGCTTACGCCTCCTCGTCGACCCAGCTCATCAGCTTGCGCAGCTGCTTGCCGGTGGTCTCCAGCAGGTGCTCGGAGTCCTGCTTCTTGTACTCGTTGTACTTCTTCAGACCGCCGTGGTACTCGGCCATCCACTCACGGGCGAAGGTGCCGTCCTGGATCTCGGCGAGGACCTTCTTCATCTCGGCCTTGGTGGCGTCCGTGATGATCCGCGGGCCGGTGACGTAGTCGCCCCACTCGGCGGTCTCGGAGATCGACCAGCGCATCTTCTCCAGGCCGCCCTCGTACATGAGGTCCACGATCAGCTTCAGCTCGTGCAGGCACTCGAAGTACGCGATCTCCGGCTGGTAGCCGGCCTCGGTCAGCGTCTCGAAACCGGCCTTGACCAGCGCGGCCGTACCACCGCAGAGAACGGCCTGCTCACCGAACAGGTCGGTCTCGGTCTCCTCCGTGAAGGTCGTCTTGATGACGCCGGCGCGGGTGCCGCCGATGCCCTTGGCGTACGACAGCGCGAGCGCGAAGGCGTTGCCGGTCGCGTCCTGCTCGACGGCCGCGATACACGGAACGCCGCGGCCCTCCTCGTACTGGCGACGGACGAGGTGGCCCGGGCCCTTGGGGGCGACCATGCAGACGTCGACGCCCGCCGGGGGCTTGATGAAGTCGAAGCGGATGTTCAGGCCGTGGCCGAAGAACAGCGCGTCGCCGTCGTTCAGGTTGTCCTTGATGGACTCCTCGTAGACCTGGGCCTGGATCGGGTCCGGGACCAGGATCATGATGACGTCGGCCTCGGCGGCGGCCTCGGACGGCGTCACCACGCGCAGGCCCTGCTCCTCGGCCTTCGCCTTCGACTTGGAGCCCTCGTGCAGACCGACACGCACGTCGACACCCGAGTCACGGAGCGACAGCGCGTGGGCGTGGCCCTGGCTGCCGTAACCGATGACCGCGACCTTGCGGCCCTGGATGATGGACAGGTCGGCGTCGGCGTCGTAGAACAGCTCGGCCACTTTGGGTTCTCTCCTTGGTCTGCAGGTGTTGCGTCCCACCGTATGACGGCGGGCTGAGATGAAGTTTCCGGGTCTCGGCATACGGGCGGCCGGAGCCGCCCGTACCCGGCCCTACGCGCTGCGGTCGAGCGCGCGCAGCGAGCGGTCCGTGATCGAACGGGCGCCGCGGCCGATCGCGATGGTGCCCGACTGGACCAGCTCCTTGATGCCGAAGGGCTCCAGCATCTTCAGCATCGCGGACAGCTTCTCGCCGCTGCCGGTGGCCTCGATCGTGACGGCCTCCGGGGAGACGTCGACGGTCTTGGCACGGAACAGCTGGACGATCTCGACGATCTGGGACCGCGTCTCGTTGTCGGCGCGCACCTTCACCAGAACGAGTTCGCGCTGAACGGCCGAGCCGGGTTCCAGCTCGACGATCTTCAGCACGTTGACGAGCTTGTTGAGCTGCTTGGTCACCTGCTCCAGCGGCAGTTCCTCGACCACCGTCACCACGATGGTGATCCGGGAGATCTCGGGGTGCTCGGTGACACCGACCGCGAGCGAGTCGATGTTGAAGCCGCGGCGCGAGAACAGGGCGGCGATCCGGGCGAGGATGCCGGGGGTGTTCTCCACCAGGACGGAGAGCGTGTGCTTGGACATGATCTTTTACGTCTCTCTCGCTCAGTCGTCTTCGTTGTCGCCGAAGTCGGGGCGGACGTCCCGGGCGGCCATGATCTCGTCGTTGGAGGTGCCGGCGGCGACCATCGGCCACACCATCGCGTCCTCGTGGACGATGAAGTCGACGACGACGGGACGGTCGTTGATGGAGTTCGCCTCCGCGATGACCTTGTCCAGGTCCTCCGGGCGCTCACAGCGCAGGCCCACGCAGCCCATCGCCTCGGACAGCTTCACGAAGTCCGGCACGCGCGTGCCCTTGGCGTCCGGGTTCACGTCCTCCGGGCCGCTGTGCAGCACGGTGTTGGAGTAGCGCTGGTTGTAGAAGAGGGTCTGCCACTGGCGGACCATCCCGAGGGCGCCGTTGTTGATGATGGCGACCTTGATCGGGATGTTGTTCAGGGCGCAGGTGGTCAGTTCCTGGTTGGTCATCTGGAAGCAGCCGTCGCCGTCGATCGCCCAGACCGTGTTGCCCGGCATGCCGGCCTTGGCCCCCATCGCGGCCGGGACCGCGTAGCCCATGGTTCCGGCGCCACCGGAGTTGAGCCAGGTGGCGGGCTTCTCGTACTGGATGAAGTGCGCGGACCACATCTGGTGCTGGCCGACGCCCGCCGTGAAGATCGTGCCCTCGGGGGCGAGCTGTCCGATCCGCTCGATGACCTGCTGCGGGGAGAGCGAGCCGTCGTCGGGCAGGTCGTAGCCGAGCGGGTAGGTCTCGCGCCAGCGGGACAGGTCCTTCCACCAGGCGCTGTAGTCGCCCTTGTGGCCCTCGCTGTGCTCCTTCTGAACGGCCTGGACCAGGTCGGCGATGACCTCGCGGGCGTCTCCGACGATCGGCACGTCGGCGGCACGGTTCTTGCCGATCTCGGCCGGGTCGATGTCGGCGTGGACGATCTTGGCGTGCGGGGCGAAGCTGTCCAGCTTGCCGGTGACGCGGTCGTCGAAGCGGGTACCGAGGGCGACGATCAGGTCGGCCTTCTGCAGCGCGGTGACGGCGGTGACCGCACCGTGCATGCCCGGCATTCCCACGTGCAGCGGGTGGCTGTCGGGGAATGCGCCGAGCCCCATCAGGGTGGTGGTGACGGGGGCTCCGGTGAGTTCTGCGAGGACCTTCAGCTCGGCGGTGGCGCCGGCCTTGATGACACCGCCGCCGACGTAGAGGACGGGCCGCTTGGCCTGGGTGATCAGCTTGGCGCCTTCACGGATCTGCTTGGCGTGCGGCTTGGTCACCGGGCGGTAACCGGGCAGATCCATGACGGGCGGCCAGGAGAACGTCGTCTTCGCCTGGAGGGCGTCCTTGGCGATGTCGACCAGGACCGGTCCGGGGCGGCCGGTGGAGGCGATGTGGAACGCCTGGGCGATCACTCGCGGGATGTCCTCGGCCTTGGTGACCAGGAAGTTGTGCTTCGTGATCGGCATGGTGATGCCGACGATGTCCGCCTCCTGGAAGGCGTCCGTGCCGATCGCCTTGGAGGCCACCTGCCCGGTGATCGCCACGAGCGGCACCGAGTCCATGTGGGCGTCCGCGATCGGGGTGACCAGGTTGGTGGCACCGGGGCCCGAGGTCGCCATGCAGACGCCGACCTTGCCGGTGGCCTGCGCGTAACCGGTGGCCGCGTGGCCCGCGCCCTGCTCGTGACGGACCAGGACGTGCCGCACCCGGGTGGAGTCCATCAGCGGGTCGTACGCCGGAAGGATGGCACCGCCGGGAATGCCGAATACCGTCTCGGCGCCGACCTCCTCGAGAGAGCGGATGAGGGACTGCGCGCCCGTGACGTGCTCGGGGGCGGACTGCTGTCCTCCGGATCGGGGCCGCGGCTGCGGATGGGCCCCGGTGGCCTGCTCGGTCATCGTCATTCTCTTCTCGATGCTGAGGGTTTTTGCGAAGTTTGTGCGGTGTTCGACTGGTGTCTGTGCAACAAAAAACCCCTCGTGCCATAAGGCAAGCGAGGGGAGCGCGCCGGTGGGGTCGCTGAGCGATCGAGGGCTCAGCGTCAGCCGACGCGCTTTCCAAGTACGAGAATTCGGGTGCGCATGGCACTGACCCTCTCCCCGGCACGCGTGTGGTGTCAAGTGGGTGGGACGGGAGTCTCATTATGTGAGCGAAGGACCGAGCCTCCTCCGAGGACCGCGGTCACCCCACTGGTGTACACCTCAGCGCCGCCTCCCGCGAACGCGGGTTCGGCGGGGCCGTGCGGCACCGGATAGTGGCCCGAGGCCAGCGCCCTGCGCAGCCGGTACTCGTCCAGCGGTCCCGAGAAGGCCATGCCCTGCCCGTGGGTGCAGCCCATCGCCCGCAAGGCGATGACCTGTTCCGGGAGGTCCACGCCGTCGGCCACGGACTGAAGACCGAGGTCTCCGGCGATCCTCAGCAGCCCGCTGGTGATCTTGTGCAGTCTGGCGGACTCCACGACGCCCTCGACCAGGCTGCGGTCGAGCTTCAGTACGTCCACGGGAAGCCTGCGCAGCGCGGTGATCGCCGCGAAGCCGCTGCCGAAGCCGTCCAGGGCGATCCGGACACCGACGCGGCGGATCGCGGTCAGCCGGCGCTCCAGCTCGTCCAGGGAGACCCGGGGGTCGGCGTCGGAGAGCTCGATGACCAGGGAGCCCGACGGCAGCCCGTGCCGGGTCAGCAGCGCCTCCACCGAGCCCAGGGGCAGCGAGCGGTCCAGCAGCCGCTGGGCGCTCATCCGGACAGCCACGGGCACCGTGAGCCCGGTCGCGGCCCGCTCGGCGGCCTGCTCGACGGCCTCCTCCAGGATCCAGCGGCCCAGCTCCTGCGTACGGTCGCTGTCCTCGGCCACCCGCAGGAACTCGGCGGGCGTGAACAGCACCCCCTGGGAGGAGCGCCAGCGCGCCTGGGCGGAGACCGAGGTGATCCTGCCGTCCTCCAGACAGACGACGGGCTGGTGCAGCAGGGCGAACTCGCCGTCGTGCAGCGCGGCACGCAGGCGCGTGGCCAGCTCCGCCTTCCGTACGACGTCCTGCTGCATCTGGGGCGCGTAGAGCTCGACGCGGCCCTTGCCGCCCGCCTTGGCGCGGTACATCGCGAGGTCCGCGTTGCGCAGGAGCTCGCCCGCCCCGAGGCCGGGTTCGGCGAAGGCGACGCCGATGGAGGCAGCGACCCGGACATCGTTGCCGTCGATGAGGTACGGCTGCGAGAGCGTGACCCTGAGGCGGTCGGCGAGCTCCAGGATGTGGCCCTCGCGGGCGGTGCGGTCACGGGTGCCGTCCCCGACGATCAGCGCGGCGAACTCGTCCCCGCCGAGCCGGGAGGCGGTGTCCCCATATCGGACCGCGTCCTGGAGTCTGCGGGCGGCCTGGACGAGCAGCTCGTCCCCGGCCTGGTGCCCGATCGTGTCGTTGACGGCCTTGAAGCCGTCCAGGTCGATGAAGAGGACGGCCGTGCCGCGGTCGGAGGAACGGCGGCCGGACAGGGCCTGCTGGACGCGCCGGGTGAACAGGGCGCGGTTGGGCAGGTCGGTCAGCGGGTCGTGCTCGGCGTTGTGCTGGAGCTGCGCCTGCAGGCGCACTCTTTCGGTCACGTCCCGGCTGTTGAAGATGAGGCCGCCGTGGTGACGGTTGACGGTGGACTCGACGTTGAGCCAGCCGCCGTCGCCGGACCGGAAGCGGCACTCGATGCGGGTGGTGGGCTCTTCGAGAGGGCTGGCGGCGAGGAAACGGCGCACCTCGTGCACCACGCAGCCCAGGTCCTCCGGGTGGATGAGACCGGCCAGTTCCGTGCCCACGAGCTCCTCGGCGGAGCGGCCGTAGACCCCTGCGGCGGCCGGGGAGACGTAGCGGAGGATGCCGTTGGGTGCGGCGATCATGATGACGTCGCTCGAGCCCTGCACCAGGGAGCGGAAGTGGTTCTCCTTCTGCGCGAGTTCCTGGGTGAGGGTGATGTTGTCGAGCAGCATGATGCCCTGGCGCACCACGAGGGCGAGCACGACGGTGCCGCCGGTGAGGAGCACCACGCGGTCCACGCTGCGGCCGTTGAGGACGTTGTAGAGGATCCCCAGCGTGCAGACGGCGGCGGCGAGATACGGGGTGAGGGCGGCCAGGGACCCGGTGATGGGCCGGGTGACCGGATACCGGCTGTGGTCACCGCCCTGCCCTGCCTGCCCTCCCTGCCCTCCCTGCGCGGACGGATGGCGCTGGATCCCGAACCGCGGCCTGGGCAGGTGTTCGTGCACCACGCGCGTGCGCCCGGCCGGTCGCCGCAGGTCGCCGTCCGGGTGCCGGGGTGCGGCCCAGGGGGCGTAGGCGAGGAGCAGGGAGCCGGCGAACCACCCGGCATCCAGCAACTGGCCGGAGCGGTAGCTGTTGTGGAGCAGTGGCGAGGTGAACAGGGCGTCGCACATCACGGTCAGGGCGAGCGCGCCGATCGCGGTGTTCACCGCGGTGCGGTTGACCGCCGAGCGCCGGAAGTGCAGCGCGAGGACCATGCTGACGAGGGCGATGTCCAGCAGCGGATACGCCAGGGACAGCGCGGTGTGCGCGACGCTGGGCCCCTCCGACTTGGCCGCCTGGGCGAGAGCGAGGCTCCATGAGAGCGTGAGGAGCGAGCCGCCGATCAGCCAGGAGTCCAGGCCGAGACAGACCCAGCCCGCCTTCGTCACCGGGCGCTTGGCGAGGACCAGCAGACCCACGATCGCGGGCGGCGCGAAGCACAGGAAGAACAGGTCGGCGTAGCTGGGGTTGGGCACGTCCCGGCTCAGGACGACCTCGTACCACCCCCAGATCAGGTTGCCGAGCGACGCCATGGTCGAGGAGAGCGCGAAGAACAGCCAGGCCTGCCGAAAGCGGACCCGACGGTCGCGGGCGTAGAGGAAGCACGACACGGCGGCCGTGCCCGCCGCGGCGCTGAGCCCGAAGTCGCCCATGATCAGGGCGAGTTCGCGCGAGCCCCAGCCGAGCGCGGAACCGACGGCGTATGCCGCGCACACCAGGGCGAGGAGGAGTTGGTGGACCAGGCTCGACCCGCCACGGAGGACCGGCGGCCGGGAGGGCAGCAGCGCCGCCCTCGCGGGGCGGGCCCGCAGCGCTCCGTCGAGGGTGGTCGTAGGAGAGGGAGGCGAGCTCACCGGGTCCTCCCGGTCAGCGCCGCCCCCGGGTCCCGGGGGTCCGGGTGCGCATGCCTCCTGCGAGTGCTGTGCCTGCGGTGATGAGGGCTGTGGTGACCGCCGTGACCGGCGTGGTGGCCGCGTCTGCGCGCGGCTGTGTGCCAGGGTCGGAGCCGGCGGCCCCGCCGCGTCGGATCGTTGGTCCATAGGCCGTGCATCGCCCGTCGCCCCCCTCACAGTCTGCAATGTCCATCCCCGGCGCCGAATGGTGCGCGGCGCTGCCCCTGTCCGGACGATACACCAGTCTCGTCACTCAGGGACATAGTTCCTCTACGCTCCGTGACGACCAGCGGCGATACAGGCACGGCCCGCGTCCGGAAGGTTGCGGAGGGTACCGGAAACGGATTGCGCGCCTGTTACTCCGTGGGTCTAAGCGTTCTCGGAACCCGTCGTAAGGATCACGTTGCGCAAGGGCTCCTGGTTCACATAGCGGTTCAACTGGTCCGCCAACAGGCGCTTGGCGCGCGGCAGGAACGCCGAGGTGGGTCCTCCGACATGGGGGCTGATGAGTACGCCCGGCGCCTGCCACAAGGGGTGTCGCAGGGGGAGCGGCTCGGGGTCGGTGACGTCGAGGGCGGCCGTGATGCGGCCGGTCTCCAGTTCGGCGAGCAGCGCCTTGGTGTCGACGACCGGGCCGCGGGCGACGTTCACGAGGAGCGCGCCGTCCTTCATACGGGCCAGGAAGCCGGCATCGGCCAGGTGACGTGTGGTCTCGTCGAGGGGCGTGGACAGGATGACGACGTCCGCCTCGGGGAGCAGGGCGGGCAGTTCGGTGAGTGGGTGCACCGGGCCGCGCTCCGTGGTACGCGCGGAGCGCGCGACGCGCACCACCCGCGCAACCTCGAACGGTACGAGCCGGTCCTCGATGGCGGAGCCGATCGAGCCGTAGCCGACGATGAGGACGTTCTTGTCGGCGAGCGAGGGCCGGAACCCGCCGCGCCACTCCCCCTGGTCCTGGGCCCGCACGAAGTCAGGGATCCCGCGCAGCGAGGCGAGGACCAGGGTGAGCGTGAGCTCGGCGGTGCTCGCCTCGTGCACACCGCGCGCGTTGCACAACCGCACGCCGGGACGCAGATGCCTCAGGCCCGGTGTCACGTGGTCGACGCCGGCCGACAGCGTCTGTACGACCTCGACGGAGCTCAGGTGGGGCATCGGCCGCAGGACGACATCCGGCGGCTTCATGTAGGGGACGACGTAGTACGCGCAGTCGGCCGGGTCCGCCGGGAAGTCCTCGTCGCCGTTCCAGAAGTGGTATTCGGGGCCCTCGGGAAGACCCTCGATGTCGTCGGGCGGGATGGGAAGCCACACGTCAGCACTCATGCTCAGGAGGCTATGTCAGGCGCCTGGGAGCCCAGAGGTTAGGTTGGGGGCCGGAAGAGGGAGGGTCACGAGCAGGTGGAGCGCAGGAAGATCGGCGCGGCGGCGCTCGCGGTGGGAGCCGTCGGACTCGGGTGCATGCCGATGAGCTGGGCCTACAGCGGGTCGCGGCAGCGGGGCGACGAGTCGGTCAGGGCCGTGCACCGGGCGCTCGATCTGGGCTCGACGCTGCTGGACACGGCCGACATGTACGGCCCGTTCACCAATGAGCTGCTGCTCGGCCGGGTGTTGAAGGAGCGGCGCGGGGACGCCTTCGTGTCGACGAAGGTCGGTCTGCTGGTGGGCGAACAGCACATCGTGGCCAACGGCCGCCCCGGCTATGTGAGACGGGCCTGTGACGCCTCCCTGCGGCGGCTCCAGACCGATGTGATCGACCTCTACCAGCTGCACCGCGAGGACCCCGAGGTCCCGGTCGAGGAGACCTGGGGCGCGATGGCGGAGCTCGTACAGGCCGGAAAGGTACGGTCGTTGGGGCTCTGCGCGATGGGAGCGCGAGGCGGGCGCCGCACCGGCAGGCGGCTGTACGACGCGACGATCCGGCAGTTGCAACGGGTCCAGCAGGTCTTCCCGGTGAGCGCGGTGGAGGCGGAGCTGTCGGTGTGGTCGCCGGAGGCGCTGGGGACGCTGCTGCCGTGGTGCGCGGCGCGCGGGATCGGCTTCCTGGCGGCGATGCCCCTCGGCAACGGCTTCCTGACCGGCACCCTGACCCCCGGCGAGGGCTTCGAACCGGACGACGTCCGCGCCCGCCACCCCCGCTTCACCGCCGAGATGATGGCCGCGAACCAGCCGATAGTCTCCGGCCTGCGACGCGTCGCGGCCCGGCACGGGGAGGGCGTCACTCCGGCACAGGTGGCGCTGGCGTGGGTGCTGGCCCAGGGCACTCACGTGGTCCCGGTGCCCGGGACCAAGCAGGAGCGTTGGGTGACGGAGAACGCGGCGGCGGCCGGTCTCCGACTGACCGGCCAGGACCTCACCGAGGTGGCGGCACTGCCGTCCGCACAGGGCTCGTGGGACTAGCGGACCTGCCGACGGCCCACGGGGCCAGCCGCCCCAGCGACGGCGCCCGCCCTGCGAGCCAGCAAGCCTGCCGAATGAGCAGGGGCCCGTGGGACCAACACACCCCAAGACGAAGCCCGCGCCGCGGACCAGCCTGCCGACTGCACACGGGCCGCGGGCTCGCAGCCCCCGGCGGCGCAGAGACGGCAAGACTGACAGCCCCGCCGGCGCCGGCGCCCCACCCACGGACCCGCAGCCTCAGCGGCATCCGGCCCACGGACCAACAAGCCCGCCAACGGCGCACGGGCCCGTGGACCAGAAAGCCCACCGACGACGCCCGACCCACGGGCCGGCTCGCCCGCCGACTGCACAGCGATCCGTGGGACCAAAAGACCCCTGGACGACACCCGCGCCGCAGACCAGGCCTTCCCCGCCTGCGCACAAGCCGCCAGTCCGCAGACCAGGTGTGCGCACCGGGTCCGGGAGATCGGGAACCTGGGAGGCGCGAGCGGTGTATGACAGGTAGAACCCGCCGCTTCGAAGGGACCATGATCGTGCATCGTCGAGCTGTGACGGCCGTGCTGGCCGCGACCACGCTCCTGCTGACGGCCGGCTGCTCCTCCGACGGCGGAGGAGGGAGCGGCGGCTCGCCCGACGGCGGCGACAGCGCCTCGTCGAGCGGTGCGGCCTCGGGGTCCTCCCCCACCCGGCAGGCCGCGGAGGCGACCCCGCCGGCGAAGGGCTCGGTGAAGGTGGTGCGCACGGTCGCCGAGGATCTCAAGACCCCTTGGGGCCTCGCCCCGCTCCCCGACGGCGACCTGCTCGTCTCCTCACGGGACGACGGCACGATCACCCGGGTCGACGGACAGTCCGGCAAGAAGACGGAGCTGGGGCAGGTCTCCGGGGTCTCCGCAGCCGGCGAAGGCGGCCTCCTGGGCATCGCGCTGTCCCCGGACTACGCCTCGGACCACATGGTCTACGCCTACTTCACCTCCGACTCGGACAACCGCGTCGTGCGGATGGTCTACGACGAGCAGAAGGCGTCCGGTGAGCAACTGGGCGCACCCGACACCGTCTTCAAGGGCATCCCGAAGGGCTTCATCCACAACGGCGGCCGGATCGCGTTCGGCCCGGACGGCATGCTGTACGCGGGCACGGGTGAGAGCGGCAACACCGGCCTGTCCCAGGACCGCAAGTCCCTGGGCGGCAAGATCCTGCGGCTGACCCCGGAGGGCGATCCGGCCCCGGGCAACCCGTTCCCGGACTCCCCCGTGTACTCGTACGGCCACCGCAATGTGCAGGGCCTCGCCTGGGACTCCAAACAGCGTTTGTTCGCCTCGGAGTTCGGCCAGGACACCTGGGACGAACTGAACGCGATCAAGCCGGGCGGCAACTACGGCTGGCCGACCGCCGAGGGCAAGTCCGACGACAAGAACTTCCACAACCCGACAGCCCAGTGGCACACCGACGACGCCTCCCCCAGCGGCATCGCCTACGCCGAGGGCTCCGTGTGGATGGCCGGGCTGAAGGGCCAGCGCCTGTGGCGCATCCCGCTGAAGGGCACGGCGGCCTCCGCCGACCCGCAGTCCTTCATCAAGGGGGAGTACGGCCGGCTGCGCACGGTGGTCTCCGCGGGCGGCGACAAGCTGTGGCTCGTCACCAGCAACACCGACGGCCGCGGCAGCCCCAAGGAGGGAGACGACAAGATCCTGGAGATACAGGTCAGCTAGTCGGAGCCGTCATGTCGGTGCGCTCTGCGAGGGCTCCTCGGTGTCGTCGTCCGGCTTGGACCGGCGGACGACGACCTTCCCGGACGTGAGATCTATCGGTCCGCGTCCGGGGTCGCCGTCGCCGACGTCCTCGCGGGTCAGCTCCAGCCGGTTCTGCTCGTCACGGGTGTGCTTGCGGCCGGGTGCGAACAGTTCCTCGAACATGTTGAACATGCAGCCTCCCCTGCCGGTCTCCTACACCGTACGCCTCACTCTGTGATCGGCGCGTGGAGAGCCTCCGCCGGGAACAGCCCCAGCCGGTGCGCCACGGCCGCAGCCTCTCCCCTTCCGGAGACGCCGAGCTTGGCCAGGATGTTGGAGACATGGACGCTGGCCGTCTTCGGGGAGATGAAGAGTTCCTCGGCGATCAGGCGGTTGGTGCGGCCCAGGGCGACCAGGCGCAGGACGTCGCGTTCGCGGCCGGTGAGGCCGAGGGAGCGGACCGGGTCGTCCCGGCCGGGGGCCGGCGCCGGCGTCAGGGTGAGGCGGGCGCGCTGGGCGAGGAGCGCGACGGAGTCGGCCAGGGGTCGGGCACCGAGGTGGTCGGCGGCGGCATGGGCGAGGCGCAGGAGTTCGGTGGCCCGGTCGCGGTCGGGCTGCTCGGCGCCGCCCGGTGCCGACAGCAGGGCCTGGGCGAGCCGGTGGCGGACCCGGGCGAGGTCGTAGGGGCGTTCCAAGGGCTCGAAGGCGGTGACGGCCTCGTACCAGTGGTCCGGGGTGTCGGCGCTCTCGGCGCGCAGCAGTTCCGCGCGGACCCAGCGTTCGTGGGCCAGCCAGACGGGTGCGTTGGTGGCGAGGGGTCTGGCGGCCTCCCTGATGCGGTGGAGGATCTTCGCGCGGTCCTGTTCGGCGACGGGCAGACAGAGGGCGTCGGCCTCCATGGTGGCGGCGGTGAGCAGCAGGGGCCAGGCATAGCGCTGGGTGCCGGGTGGGAAGCCGGCGTCCAGGACGCGTTCGAGTTCGGCGCGGGCGTCCAGGAGGCGGCCCTCGGCGGCGGCGATGCCGATGGCCAGTTCGGTGAGGGGGAGTTCGTGCTGAGGGGCTCTGTCATGGGTACCGAAGTAGCCGCGCGCGGCGGTGAGTTGGCGTGCCGCCTCGGGCAGGTCGCCGCGGGCGAGGGCGAGTGCCGCGCGATTGCCGGCGTGGAAGCCACGGGGCTGGGCACTCCGGCCGACGAGTTCGGCCCTGGTGGCGGATTCCGCGGCCCGGTCCCAGCGGCCCAGGGAGTGGAGGGATTCGGCGAGGTTGCCCCAGATCCAGGCCTCCTTGTCGGACAGGCCGAACTTCCGGGCGTAGCCGAGCCCCTCCTCCAGGATCGGCACGGCTTCCCGGGAGCGCCCGATGGCTTCGAGGGCGTTCGGCAGATTCACGTAGACACGGCTGGCGACGGCGGAGATGCCGTCCTCGACCGTCTGCCGCAAAATCTCGAACATCTCGTCGAGCCCGGTCTCGACGCCGCCGGACTCGACGATGAGACCCGCGTGGGTGAGGCGGGCGTTCATCTCGATCTCGCGGGCGCCGACCATGCGCGCATACTCCACGGCGCGCTCGGCGGCCGAGATGGCCTCGGGGCCGGGGACGTGGACCATGGACCAGTGGGCGACGTTGGCGAGGACCTCGGCGTGCACCTCCGAGGGCGGCAGGCCGCGCACCAGCTCTTCGGCGGTCGCCAGTTCGGCCCAGCCGTCGCCGCGGGCCAGCCCCTGGACGAGATGGGAGCGCTGGACCCAGAACCAGGCGGCGCGCAGGGGGTCCCCGTCGTCCTCCAGGAGGTGCAGCGCCCGCCTGGTGATCTTCAGGGCGCGTTCGCGTTCGCCTCCCAGGCGGCCGGCGACTGCGGCCTCGGCCATCAGGTCGAGGTAGTGCAGTGGGGTGGTGGCCGGGTCACAGCCGCAGGGAGGGTAGACCTCGGTGTAGTCGACGGGGCGCAGGGCGGACCTGACGTCCTCGGGGGTGGTGTCCCACAGCTCCATCGCGCGTTCCAGGAGCCGGAGTTGTTCGGAGTAGGCGTGCCGGCGACGGGCGGTGACGGAGGCGGCAAGGACGGCGGGCAGGGCCTTGGCGGCGTCGTGGGCGTGGTACCAGTAGCTGGCCAGTCGCATGACCCGCTCGTCGGCCGGGACGAGCGTGGGGTCGGCTTCCAGGGTTTCGGCGTAGCGGCGGTTGAGGCGGGAGCGTTCGCCGGGCAGCAGATCGTCGGCGACGGCCTCGCGGACCAGGGAGTGCCGGAAGCGGTAGCCGTCGCCGTCGGGTGCCGGAAGGAGGATGTTGGCGTTCACCGCGACCCGCAGCGCCTCGATGAGGTCGTCCTCGGCGAGCCGGGTGACGGCGGCGAGCAGCCGGTACTCCACGGTGGAGCCGCCCTCGGCGACGACCCGGGCAACTCGCTGGGTGCTCTCGGGCAGCCCCTCGACGCGGACCAGGAGCAGATCGCGCAGGGAGTCGGTGAGGCCGGTGCCACAGCCCTCGGTCGCGCAGACGGCGAGTTCCTCGACGAAGAAGGCGTTGCCGTCGGAGCGTTGGAAGATGTCGTCGACCTGAGCGGGGTTCGGTTCGGTGGCGAGGATCCCGGCTATCTGACGGCTGACCTCGTCCCGGTTGAAGCGGCCGAGTTCGATCCGGCGGACCGTGCGCAGCCGGTCGAGTTCGGCGAGCAGGGGGCGCAGCGGGTGGCGGCGGTGGATGTCGTCGGCGCGGTAGGTGGCGAGGACGACCAGGCGGCCGGTGCGCAGGGTGCGGAAGAGGTAGGCCAGGAGGTGGCGGGTGGAGGCGTCGGCCCAGTGGAGGTCCTCCAGGGCGACGACGACGGTGCGCTCGGCGGCGACGCGCTCCAGGAGGCGGGCGGTCAGTTCGAAGAGGCGGGCCAGGCTCTCCTCGTCGTGCCGGCCGGTGCCCCGGGCGGGGAGGGCCTCGCCGACCTCGGGCAGCAGCCTGGCCAGTTCCTCCTCCTGGCCCGCGGCCGCGGCGGCCAGTTCGTCGGGCAGGGCGCGGCGCAGGGCGCGCAGGGCGGTGGAGAAGGGGGCGAAGGGCAGGCCGTCGGCGCCGATCTCGACGCAGCCGCCGAGGGCGACGACCGCGCCCTGGCGGCAGGCGGCGGTGGCGAACTCCTCGACGAGCCGGGTCTTGCCGACGCCGGCCTCACCGCCGAGCAGCAACGCCTGAGGCTCGCCCGCGGCGGCGCGGGCGAGCGCTTCGTTCAGGCTGTTCAGCTCTTCGGTGCGGCCGACGAACACGGGACTGACGGACCTGGTCTCCACAAGCCCGAGCATTGCACGCGCGTCCGACAGTGCGGCACCCGTTTTCGGGGCGGGTCCGGTTCCCCAACTGGCCCTGGTTGCCGGGAGGACGGCCGCGGTGGTGACCGCGGGGACGGGCAGAGCCGTACGGCCGTCCT
Organism: Streptomyces canus; assembly: GCF_030816965.1. Classification (NCBI taxonomy): domain Bacteria; kingdom Bacillati; phylum Actinomycetota; class Actinomycetes; order Kitasatosporales; family Streptomycetaceae; genus Streptomyces; species Streptomyces canus. The sequence continues at coordinate 7,078,324 of NZ_JAUSYQ010000002.1, read as the reverse complement.
CGCCGCCGGCGCTCACGCCGTGCGAAGGAACCGGTGCCGCCGGCGGCGGCCGGTATGCGAATCTCCCCCAGTGCCGAAAGCCTGGGAGGTGCTCCCATCCGCGGTGCGCTCGGCGGCTTCGCGACGGGCGGCGCGGCGACCGCGAAGGGTCTCGCGGACGAGGCGCTCGTGCTCGGCCTGGCGGCGGAGTTCGGCGGAACGGTACTGGGAGATCTCGTATGCGGAGTACATGGTGTCGTCCTTGTCGGAGTCGGTTTCGGGCTTCGCTTTCTGCGATGCCTCTACCTTCGTCTCCGAGGGGGGTCCGCCACATCGGGAGAGTTCCGCATCTTCGGGGGCCGCGGGGGCCTTAGACGCGCGAGAGGGGCCTCAGGGCCTCCGTAAGGTACCTACGGCTGCCCTAAGACCCCTCGTGACCTGCGCTTGTTCAGCTCGCGGAAGGCAGGTCCAGCAGGAGGTCGGTGTACTTGAGGACGGCCAGGAGCAGGCCGACGACACCGAGTGCGACACCGCCCCAGGCGACGGACTTGATCCAGGTGGCCTGCGGCTTGCCGGGAGCGCCGAAGGCCGGCCGGGCCAGGACGCCGACACCGACGACCAGCGCGATCAGCGCGAAGACGCCGCCCCAGAACGCGGTGGCCTTCCAGGCGTCGCCGTAGCCCTCGTCGAGGAGCTTCGCCACGTCGGAGGACGTCGCGGTCTGCGCGTGCAGCTGGCCGACCAGCGACTGCCGCGCGGACGCCACGGTGCCGACCCAGCTGCCGGTGAGCGAGACGAGGCCGAGCGCCGCGGAGACGACGGCACCGGCGCCCTGGCCGACCCCGGTGGGGCCCTCCTCCCGGACGGCCTCGGGCAGGTCGTCCTCGTCGTCGATCTCGTCGGCGGCGGTGTCCTCGGTCGAGGTGTCCCCGGCCTCCGTCACCTCGTCGGTCTTGGCGACGCTCACCTTCTCCTCGGTCGTGGCCTCTGCGCCCGTCTCGGCGCCGGTCTCGTCAGCTGTCTTCGTTCCCATGTCGGGCACCGTACGGATCCTGTCTGAGAGGGTTCTTAATGATCGTTCCGGGCTGCACGCGCGCGTGCTTCACGCCACTCGGGGGCGAGAATCGACCACACCTCGAGGTCGTGCCGTACGCCACGATAGGGGTGGGCCTCACGGCGGACTCCGTCGCGGGTCATTCCCAGGCGCCGGGCGACGTTGATGCTGGCCGTGTTTCCCGACGCGGCGACCCATTCGACCCGGTGGACACCGCGCTCCTCGACCACCCAGTCGATCAGTATCCGCATGGCCCGGGTGATCAGTCCGCGGCCGGTCGCGGCGGGCTCCAGCCAGCAGCCGACCTCGCAGTTTCCCTGTTCGGCGTCGAAGTTGAGGGTGAGCACTCCGCCGACGAGCTTTCCGTCGAGCCAGATGCCGTGGTAGCCGCCGGTGTCGTCGGCGCGCATCCGGGCGTACCGCTGGAGTGTCTCGCGCGCGGAGGCCACGTCGACGGCCTGGGAGCCGAAGGGGATGAACTGCCCGATGAACTCCCGGCCCCGCTCCAGATTGGCCAGGAACTCCTCCGCGTGCCACGGCTCCAGGGGCCGCAGTTCGGCCCCGTCGTCACCCAGGGATATCGCGTACATCCTCGTCCCGCTCCCTCTCCATCTGCTCCACGACGTCCTGCCCCACGACATCGATGAGCCTCTCATGCGCTGCGCGGCACTCGGGCGGTTCGATGCTGATGCGGGGCATCCGGCGGTCCAGCCAGCCCGGCAGCCACCAGTTGGCGCCGCCGAGCAGGTGCATGAGCGCGGGGACGAGGAGGGTGCGCAGGACGAAGGCGTCGAGGGCGACGGCGGCGGCGAGCGCGATGCCGAACATGGCGATCACGCGGTCGCCGCTGAGGACGAAGGCGAGGAAGACGGAGATCATGATGACCGCGGCGGAGTTGATCACCCGGCTGGTCTCGGCGAGGCCGACCCGGACGGCCCGCCGGTTGTCGCCGGTCTCCAGCCATTCCTCGTACATCCGGCTGACCAGGAAGACCTGGTAGTCCATGGAGAGCCCGAAGAGCACGGACACCATGATCACGGGGAGGAAGGGCTCGATCGGGCCCGCGCGGCCGAGGCCGAGCAGCTCGCTCCCCCAGCCCCACTGGAAGATCGCCACGACCACCCCGAAGGACGCGGCGACGGCGGCCACGTTCATCGCGGCCGCCTTCAGCGGGATGCCGACGGAACGGAAGGCGAGCAGGAGCAGCAGACAGCCCAGACCGATGACCACGCCGACGAACAGGGGAAGCTTGCCGACGATGACGTCCGCGAAGTCGTCGTACGACGCCGTCGTCCCGCCGACCTGGATGTCGAGTGACGTGCCGGTCTCCGCGCGCGGCAGCACCTCGGTGCGCAGCCGGTCCACGAGCTCGCTGGTCTGCTGGGACTGCGGGGCGGACTCGGGGACGATCGTGAAGTAGGCGAGGTCGCCGCCGGTGTCGTAGGTCACCGGGGTGGTGGAGGCGATGCCCTCGGTGGTGCGGAGGGTGGCGTCGAGGTTGTCGAGGAGGAGCTTGTCCTCGGCTCCGTCGACACGAGTCACCAGCGTGAGCGGCCCGTTGACGCCCGGGCCGAAGCCTCCCCCACGCTCCGCGCGGGAGGTGCCCCCAGCGAGGAGGTCGTAGGCCTGCCGGGTGGTCGCGGACCGTGGGTCGTTGCCCTGGTCGGAGGTGCCGAGGCGCAGGCCCAGGGTGGGCAGGGCGAGGACGGTGACGACCACCAGGGCGATGGCGCCGAGCAGTTTGGGGTGCCGTTCCACGAACGCGGACCAGCGGTGGGCGAACCCGGTCGGCAGTTCCGGCTCGGGACCGTGCTCGGCGAGGCGGCGCCGCTCTCGCCGGCTCAGGGCGCGCATGCCGATGAGGGAGAGCAGGGCCGGCAGCAGGGTCACGCAGGAGGCGACCGTCAGGACGACGGTCAGGGAGGCGGCTATCGCGACGCCGTTGAGGAAGCCGAGCCGGAGGATCAGCATCCCCAGCAGGGCGATGCAAACCGTGGCACCCGCGAAGACGACCGCGCGCCCGGTGGTGGTGACGGCGTTCTCGACGCACTCGGCGACGCTCAGCCCGCGTTTGAGGCCGCGCCGGTGTCTGGTGACGATGAAGAGCGCGTAGTCGATGCCGACGCCGAGCCCGATCAGCATGCCGAGCATGGGCGCGAAGTCGGCGACGGTCATGGCATGCCCGAGCAGCCCGATCCCGGCGTACGCGGTGCCCACACCGACCAGGGCGCTCGCGATGGGCAGCAGCGAGGCGGCGAGCGAGCCGAAGGCCAGGAACAGCACGACGGCGGCGACGAGCACCCCGACGATCTCGGCGACATGCCCGCCCGAGGACTCGGTGAGGGCGACGGCGCTGCCGCCCAGCTCCACCTGGAGCCCGTCGGTCTCGGCGTCCTTGGCCGTGTCCACCACGGCCTTTGCCTCGGAGGCGTCGATGTCCTCGGCCGGGTCGGCGAAGGTGACGGTGGCGTACGCGGTGTGTCCGTCGGCGCTGATCCGGTCGGCGCCCGTGTCGTCGTACGGGCTGGCGACGGCGGCCACTCCGGGCAGATCCGCGATCTTGTCCAGGGTCGCGGTCATCGTCTGTTCGACGTCGGCGTCCCGGACCGAGCCCGACGTGAGGTGCCAGACGACCGTGTCGCTGTCGCCTCCGAGGTGCGGGAAGCCGTCCTGGAGCAGTTGGGTGGCGCGGCCGGACTCGGTGCCGGGGACCTCGTAGTCGTTCGAGTACGCGGAGCCGGTGACGGCGGCGGCCGCGCTCACCCCGCCGAGGGCGAGGAGCCACAGGAGAACGACGACCAGACGTCGTCGTACACACCAGCGCGCAAGGGCTGCCACGAACGTGCTCCCGGAGGGCGAATTGTGGATCTTTGACCGGGAACAGTCCTTCATGTGTGAACAGCCCGCAAAGAACGCATGAGCAATGTGCGGACCACTCTCGCAGGGGAAAGTGATCGTTTATCGCGATCGTGCGTTTATTCACAAGAGTGGGAGACAGATCACAGGACAGTAACGGTCACTCTGTCGCGTCAGTCGAACTGGTCGCCCAGCGCCATCACCATCACGCCGACGATCAGCAGCCACAGAGCCCTGCGGGTGCGCCCGCGGGAGCCCAGGACCGCGGCGAGCGCGCACACCCCGGCACCGGATCCGTAGGCCGCCGGGACCAGTGCGGGTGCGGAGCCGCTCAACCGGAGCGCCGCCGCGGCCAGACCGGCGAGGGCCAGCAGCGCGCCGGTGCCGGAGGCCGTCCAGCGGGCCCGCCGGGCGTCCAGCACCTGGCCGTCGTACTCCTCCTGTATGTCGGATGGCTCGGAATTCGCAGGACCGTTCATGGCGGGCGAGCGTAGCGTGTTCCGCTGAGAGACTCCGGGCCCGTCCGGCCCCCGACCGAAGCAGGTGCGTTGTTTGAGCGTCCGACCGAGCTCCTCCGTATCCCTTTCCGCTTCCCCGGACTCAAGGAGCCCGTTCACCGATGCCAGACGACATCACCCCGTCCATGACGGGGCCCTCGAGTGAGGACCTCACCCGGCGGCTGACCCAGGCCCGCTACCCGCGCAGCAACAGCTACGACGTCCGCTGGGTCATCGAGAACCAGATGGGCCCGAACGCGCTGTGGCTGCTGGAGTGGCTCGCGCCCGCCCTGGGCCTGGACACCCTGCGGCCCTGCGCCCGGGTTCTCGACCTGGGCTGCGGCCGTGCGATGACCTCGGTCTTCCTGGCCAGGGAGTACGACGTCCAGGTCACCGCGGCCGACCTGTGGATCAAGCCCGACGAGAACGCCGAGCGCATCGCCGAGGCCGGTTTCGCCGACCGGGTGCTGCCCGTGCACACCGAGGCACACGACCTGCCCTTCGCCGAGGGCAGCTTCGATGCGATCGTGAGCATCGACGCGTACCAGTACTTCGGCACCAACGACCTCTATCTGCCCACGCTGACCCGGTTGTTGAAGCCGGGCGGGCGGATCGGGGTCGTGGTGCCCGCGGTACGGGAGGAGATCGAGGGCGTGGAGCCGCCCGCGCATCTCAAGCAGTGGTGGCAGTCCGACTTCTGGTGCTTCCACTCGGCCGACTGGTGGAGGCGGCACTGGACCCGCAGCGGGGCTGTCGAGGTCGAGACGGCCGACTGGCAGCCGGACGGCTGGAAGGACTGGCTGCTGTGGTGCGACGTGATCGCCGAGGAGAGCCCCGAGGAGTTCCATCGCACGATGGCCCGTGAGGTCGGCGAGATGGTACGGGCCGACCAAGGGCGGTCGTTGGGTTTCGTACGGCTCGTAGGACGCCGTAAGTAAGGCTACGGCCCCGGAGGACACGTCCTCCGGGGCCGTACGCTACGGAGAGCTCAGCCTTCGCCGACGCCCAGCTTCTCCAGGATCAGCTCCTTGACGCGAGCCGCGTCGGCCTGACCGCGGGTCGCCTTCATGACCGCGCCGACCAGGGCGCCGGCCGCGGCGACCTTGCCGGAGCGGATCTTGTCGGCGATGCCCGGGTTCCCGGCGATGGCCTCGTCGACGGCGGCACCCAGGGCGCCCTCGTCGGAGACGACCTTCAGACCGCGCTTGTCGACGACCTCGTCCGGGGTGCCTTCGCCCGCGAGGACGCCTTCGATGACCTGGCGGGCCAGCTTGTCGTTCAGGTCACCCTTGGAGACCAGCTCGGTGACCCCGGCGACCTGCTCCGGCGTGATGGCCAACTCGTCCAGTGACTTGCCGGACTCGTTGGCGCTGCGGGCGAGTTCGCCCATCCACCACTTGCGGGCGGAGGCCGCGTCGGCACCGGCGTCGATCGTGGCGACGATCGGGTCCAGGGCGCCGGCGTTGAGGATCGCCTGCATGTCGAGGGCCGTGATGCCCCACTCGGCGACGAGCCGGTTGCGGCGGGCCAGCGGCAGCTCGGGGAGCGCCGCCCGGATCTCCTCGACCCACTCGCGCGAGGGGGCCACCGGAACGAGGTCCGGCTCGGGGAAGTACCGGTAGTCCTCGGCCTCTTCCTTCACGCGGCCCGAGGTCGTGGACCCCGTGTCCTCGTGGAAGTGCCGGGTCTCCTGGATGATCGTCCCGCCACTGCTCAGGACGGCCGCGTGCCGCTGGATCTCGAAACGGGCCGCGCGCTCCACGGACCGCAGCGAGTTGACGTTCTTCGTCTCGGAACGCGTGCCGAACTTCTCGGTGCCGTTCGGGCGCAGCGACAGGTTCACGTCACAGCGCATCTGGCCCATCTCCATGCGGGCTTCCGACACACCGAGCGCCTTGATGACCTCGCGCAGCTCACGGACGTACGCCTTCGCCACCTCGGGAGCGCGCTCACCCGCACCCTCGATCGGCTTGGTGACGATCTCGATGAGCGGGATGCCGGCGCGGTTGTAGTCGAGCAGCGAATGCGAGGCGCCGTGGATACGGCCCGTCGCGCCGCCCACGTGGGTCGACTTGCCGGTGTCCTCCTCCATGTGGGCGCGCTCGATCTCCACCCGGAAGGTCTCGCCGTCCTCCAGCTGGACGTCAAGGTAGCCATTGAAGGCGATCGGCTCGTCGTACTGGGAGGTCTGGAAGTTCTTCGGCATGTCCGGATAGAAGTAGTTCTTCCGGGCGAATCGGCACCACTCGGCGATCTCGCAGTTGAGCGCGAGACCGATCTTGATGGCCGACTCGATGCCGATCGCGTTGACGACCGGGAGCGCGCCGGGCAGGCCGAGGCAGGTGGGACAGGTCTGCGTGTTGGCGTCCTGACCGAGCTCGGTCGAACAGCCGCAGAACATCTTGGTCTTGGTGCCGAGTTCGACATGGACCTCAAGGCCCATGACGGGGTCGTACGACGCGAGAGCGTCCTCGTACGACACCAGGTCGGTCGTGGTGGTCACGGTGAAACTTCCCTCTCAGCCCAGCAGGACGTCGTCATCGCCCAGCCGCTTCAGCTCGCGGTACAGGATGGCGAGGCCGGTGACGATGGCGACCGCGGAGACGGTGGCGTCGACGAGGACCAGGGTGTCCTTCTCCGAGCGCGCCTTCTTGAGCCGCTTGGCGACACCGATGGCGCCGAACGCCGTGGTGGCGATGGACAGGTACGTACCGGACTTGGACTTCTTGAAGTCCTTCGCCTTGGTCAGCTTGCTCACAGCGACGGTGCCTCCTCCAGGAGCGGGTGACCCCACCTTTCCACGAAGGCGGCCTCGACGGCTGCGCCGACCTTGTAAAGACGCTCGTCCTTCAGGGCCGGGGCGATGATCTGGAGGCCGACGGGCAGGTTGTCCTCGGGCGCCAGACCGCACGGCAGCGACATGGCCGCGTTGCCCGCGAGGTTGGTCGGGATGGTGCAGAGGTCGGCCAGGTACATCGCCATCGGGTCGTCGGCGCGCTCGCCGATCGGGAAGGCGGTGGTCGGGGTCGTCGGGGAGACGATCACGTCGACCTGCTCGAAGGCCTTCTCGAAGTCGCGCGTGATGAGCGTGCGGACCTTCTGCGCCGAGCCGTAGTAGGCGTCGTAGTAACCGCTCGACAGGGCGTACGTGCCGAGCATGATGCGGCGCTTGACCTCGGGGCCGAAGCCCGCCTCACGGGTGAGGGAGGTGACCTCCTCCGCCGAGTGGGTGCCGTCGTCGCCGGTCCGCAGGCCGTAGCGCAGGCCGTCGAAGCGGGCGAGGTTGGACGAGCACTCGGACGGCGCGATCAGGTAGTACGCCGACAGCGCGAGGTCGAAGGACGGGCAGTCCAGCTCGACGATCTCGGCGCCCAGCTCCTTGAGCAGAGCCACGGACTCGTCGAAGCGCTGGATGACACCGGCCTGGTAGCCCTCGCCGCGGAACTGCTTGACCACGCCGACGCGCATGCCCTCGACGCTGCCGTTGCGGGCGGCCTCGACGACCGCCGGGACCGGGGCGTCGATCGAGGTGGAGTCGAGCGGGTCGTGCCCGGCGATGACCTCGTGCAGCAGGGCCGCGTCCAGGACCGTACGGGCGCAGGGGCCGCCCTGGTCGAGGGAGGAGGAGAAGGCGACCATGCCGTAGCGGGAGACCGCGCCGTACGTCGGCTTCACGCCGACCGTGCCGGTGACGGCGGCCGGCTGGCGAATGGAGCCGCCGGTGTCGGTGCCGATGGCGAGGGGGGCCTGGAAGGAGGCGAGCGCGGCACTCGACCCACCGCCGGAGCCGCCGGGGATCCTGGTGAGGTCCCAGGGGTTGCCGGTCGGGCCGTACGCGCTGTTCTCCGTCGACGACCCCATGGCGAACTCGTCCATGTTGGTCTTGCCGAGGATGACGACGTCGGCGGCCTTCAGCCGCTTGGTGACGGTCGCGTCGTACGGCGGGATCCAGCCCTCGAGGATCTTCGAGCCGACGGTCGTCGGGACGCCCTCGGTGGTGAAGATGTCCTTGAGTGCGAGCGGGACGCCGGCCAGCGGGCCGAGCTTCTCGCCCTTGGCCCGCTTCTCGTCGACGGCACGGGCCTGCGCGAGGGCGCCCTCGCGGTCGACGTGCAGGAAGGCGTGCACCTTCTCGTCGACGGCCTCGATACGGGCGAGGTGGGCCTCGGTGACCTGTACGGCCGTGAGCTCACCGGAAGCGATCTTCGCGGCGGTCTCGGCGGCGGTCAGCTTGATGATGGTGACGTTGTCCGTCATGGCGGTTAGTCCTCCCCCAGGATCTGCGGCACCTTGAAACGCTGCTGCTCCTGGGCCGGGGCGCCGGAGAGCGCCTGCTCGGGGGTGAGCGACGGACGGACCTCGTCCGCGCGCATGACGTTCGTCAGCGGGAGCGGGTGCGAGGTCGGCGGTACGTCTTGGTCGGCGACCTCACTGACGCGTGCGACCGCGCCGATGATGTCGTCCAGCTGTCCCGCGAAGTGCTCGAGCTCTTCGGGCTTCAGCTCCAGACGCGCCAGCCGTGCGAGGTGGGCGACCTCCTCGCGCGTGATGCCAGGCATGCAGCGATCCTCTGGGGTGAGTGTGTGTGGTTTGGGGCCGGGGCTAGTCGTCCCATTCCCGTCGTCCGCCCGAAGGGCGGGTCGCGTGGCGTCTGGTGCGTGCGATCGCAAGGCGCCGGAGCGTCCTCGTGGCGGAGCCACGTGGACGATTCGGCAACGCGGCGAGCGTGCGTGCCAGGCGTCGCGCGACAGACGGGAATGGGACGACTAGCCCCAATCCTATGGGTCACGGCCGGATGGCCGTTAAACGGTTTCCCGCAGCCGACGGCAACGGGCGGTGCCCATACCGCGCCAAAGGATGCCTGGACGGGTCACTCCGCCGCCGGCAGCGCGGCCCTCGGTCGCTGCCAGCCCCTCGATCCCCTGGCCAGAAGCCACGCCGTCGTCTCCTCCGGGGGCATCGCCGCCGCCACCAGCCAGCCCTGTACGGCGTCGCAGCCCATGTCGCGCAACCGCTCCCAGGTCTCGTCGTCCTCCACGCCCTCCGCCACGACCAGGAGGCCCAGGGAGTGCGCGAGGTCGACGGTGCAGCGGACGATCTCCGCGTCCTCGGTGTCGACGGCCAGCTTGGCCACGAACGAGCGGTCGATCTTCAGTTCGCTGACGGGGAGGCGGCGCAGGTGGACCAGGGAGGAGTAGCCCGTGCCGAAGTCGTCCAGGGACATCTTCACGCCGTGCCCGGTCAGTGCCGCGAGAGTGTCCGCGGCCCGCGAGGGGTCCTCGAGGAGGACGTGCTCGGTGATCTCCAGTTGGAGGGCGCCCGCGGGGACGCCGTGCCGGGCGAGGCGCGCGGCCACCGAGCCGGCGAAGCCCGGGGTGTGGACGTCACGCGGGGAGACGTTGACCGCCACCGGGACGAACAGGCCGTGCGCCCGCCACTCGGCGACCTGGGCGAGAGCCGTGTCGAGGACGTACTCCGTGAGGTGGGGCATCAGTCCGGACGACTCGGCGATCGCGATGAACTCGTCCGGCGGTACCTTCCCGCGCTCCGGATGCACCCAGCGCACCAGCGCCTCCAGACCGGCGACCTGTCCGTCGAAGCGGACCTTGGGCTGGTAGTGCAGCTGCACCTCGTGCGCGTCCAGCGCCCGGCGCAGGTCGCCGAGCAGCCCGAGCCGGTCCGGCGTGTTGGAGTCCCGCTTGGACTCGTACACCTCTACGCCCGTACGGTCCCGCTTGGCCTGGTACATCGCCACGTCCGCCCGCCGCAGCAGTCCCTCGGCGTCCACGGCGTGGTCGGGGAAGACGGCGACCCCGGCGCTGGCCTCCAGGACGAGGGTGAGCCCGTCGAGGTCGAGCGGGGAGCTGAGGGCCGCGACCAGGTTGCGGGCGACCCGGGTGGCGGAGGTCGTGGAGTCGGCGACCGGCAGTAAGACGGCGAACTCGTCGCCGCCGAGCCGCGCCGCCTCCGCCCCGCGCGGCAGCGCGATCCGCAGCCGGTCGGCGATCTGGAGGAGCAGCCGGTCACCGGCGAGGTGTCCCAGGGTGTCGTTGACCGAGCGGAAGCGGTCGAGGTCGATGAGCATCAGGGCGGACCGGGCGCCGATGCGCTCGGCGTCGTCCAGGGCGGTCCAGATGCGCTCCAGGAGCCACTGCCGGTTGGGCAGTCCGGTCAGCGGGTCGCGCAGTTGCTCCTCGGCGCGGGCACGGGCCATCCACAGCGTGGAGTCGAGGGCGATGAGGGGGATCGCGAACAGCGGGAGCAGCACGGGCTTGGCGACGGCGACCACGCACACCAGCGGGGCGATGCCGAGCAACGCGACCGCGACCAGGCCCTGTCTGACCAGGGCGGTGCGGGCCACGGTGGGCAGACCGGAGTGCCGGGAGGAGTGCAGATACCAGCCCAGGGCCCGGGTGACCGCGAGGTAGGCGATGGCGACCAGGACCACCTCGGGGCCGGTGGAGAAGGTCCAGGTGTCGGGGTTCCAGGGGGTCTCGACGGACGGCGACTGACCGAACACGGCGATGACCAGGGCGCCGGTGGCTATGCCGAGCATGTCCACCGCGCCGTGCAGAATGCCCTGCCGCCAGCGGTGGCGCCGGGCTATGCCGACCAGCAGGACGACGGTGAGGCTGACCATTCCGGCGGGCACCCAGCCGTACAGCAGCAGGACGGCGAGTGTCAGGGCGGCGCCCGAGCCGGTGCCGCCCCACCAGCGGGACCGGCCGAGGGCGACCAGATGGCCGACGATGATGCCGGTCAGCACGGCCAGCGACCAGCCGACGGTGCCGGACGGGAAGAGGGCGTGGCCACCGGTGAACGCCCGGTAGAAGCCCGCCCCCAGCACGAATCCGGCCGTCGAGACGACCGCCGTGGGCAGGGCGGGCCAGGACAGCTGTCGGTCAGGATCGGAGTCCGGCATACCGGGGGCGCGCTCGGCGGTGAGCTGTGCGGCACCGGCGCCGCCGGCCCCGGTGTACTGTCCGGCGGCACGCCCCTCGGCGCCCGGACGCTCCGAAGGCCGCCCGGCCCAGCGGCTCGACCGCCATGCGCCGCTGAGCCGGCGCAGCCGTGAGTCCGGGGCGGCGCTCTCGGTCGGTTCCATTCCCGTCCCTCTCACAGCCGGCGGTGCCCACGCCACGCGGCTCGTTCGCCCGACAAAACCCTCGACGGCGCCGCGTTGGAAAAACCTTCCCCTTGCTCTTCAGGAGCAAGGGGATGCCCCTACCGCAGCTGGGCACGGCAGGCGCACGTCTCAACAGTAGGCCGCAGAAGGCTTCCACGGGCAGCGGTCGTCTACGGTTGCCCGAATGCGCCCTGGCCACCCGTATGCATCTGGTATGCGCCGATCGGGTGGCCTTCAACCGCCGCTCCTCGCTACTCCTCCGTGGGAAGTGCCACATCGCCGGCCGCGTCGGGGCCCTGTTCCAGCAGCACGTCGAAGCCGTCCTCGTTCAGAACAGGCACCTTCAGTTGCATCGCTTTGTCGTACTTAGAACCCGGATTGTCACCTACGACGACGAAAGACGTCTTCTTCGAAACCGAACCGGTGACTTTCGCCCCTCTGGTCTGCAACGCCTCTGTGGCCCCGTCGCGGGTGAAGCGCTCCAGGGTGCCGGTGACGACGACGGTGAGCCCTTCGAGGGGACGCGGGCCCTCGTCCGCCCCCGAGCCCTCCTCCTCCATGCGCACGCCCGCGGCCTTCCACTTGCGCAGGATCTCCTGGTGCCAGTCCTCCGCGAACCACTCCTTGAGGGACTTCGCGATGATCGTGCCGACGCCGTCGGTGTTCGCCAGCTCCTCCTCGCTCGCCTGCTCGATGCGGTCGATCGAGCGGAAGTTGCGCGCCAGCGCCTCGGCGGCGACCGGGCCGACATGGCGGATCGACAGGCCGGTCAGGACGCGGGCGAGCGGGCGCTCCTTGGCGGCCGCGATGTTCTCCAGCATGGCGACGGCGTTCTTCTTGGGCTCGCCCTGCTGGTTGGCGAAGACCGTGGCGACCTTCTCCTCGCCGGTCTTCGGGTCACGCTTGGGCAGACCGCTGTCCTGGTCGAGGACGTACGCCTTGATGGGCAGCAGTTGCTCGATGGTGAGGTCGAACAGGTCGCCCTCGTCGGTCAGCGGTGGCTCCTGGGGCTCCAGCGGCTTGATGAGCGCGGCCGCGGCGACATAGCCGAAGTGCTCGATGTCCAGCGCCTTGCGGCCCGCGAGGTAGAACAGGCGTTCGCGCAACTGGGCGGGGCAGGTGCGGGCGTTGGGGCAGCGCAGGTCGACGTCGCCCTCCTTCATGGGCCGCAGCGCGGTGCCGCACTCGGGGCACTCGCTCGGCATCACGAACTCGCGCTCGCTGCCGTCGCGCAGGTCGACGACCGGGCCGAGGATCTCCGGGATGACGTCACCGGCCTTGCGCAGCACCACGGTGTCACCGATGAGGACGCCCTTCGCCTTGACGACGTCCTGGTTGTGCAGGGTGGCGAACTCGACCTCCGAGCCGGCCACCGTCACCGGTTCGACCTGGGCGTACGGCGTGACCCGGCCCGTACGGCCCACGCCCACGCGGATGTTGATGAGCTTGGTGTTGACCTCCTCCGGCGCGTACTTGTACGCGATCGCCCAGCGCGGTGCCCTGGAGGTGGAGCCGAGGCGGCCCTGGAGGGGGATCTCGTCGAGCTTGACGACGACCCCGTCGATCTCGTGCTCCACGGAGTGGCGGTTCTCGCCGAAGTAGGCGATGAACTCCCGTACGCCGTCGAGGCCGTCGACCACCTTGTTGTGCTGGGCGGTGGGCAGGCCCCAGGACTTCAGGAGGTCGTAGCCCTGGGAGAGGCGGGTCATGCCGTCGAAGCCCTCCAGGACGCCGATGCCGTGGACGACCATGTGGAGGGGGCGGGTGGCGGTGACGCGCGGGTCCTTCTGACGCAGTGAACCGGCCGCCGCGTTGCGCGGGTTGGCGAAGGGCTTGTCACCGGTCTCGACCAGGCGGGCGTTGAGCTCCTCGAACTTCTCCATCGGGAAGTAGACCTCGCCGCGGATCTCCACGAGGTCGGGGACCCTGTCGCCGGTGAGGCGGTCCGGGATCTCGGCGATCGTACGGACGTTGGGCGTGATGTCCTCGCCGGTGCGGCCGTCGCCGCGGGTGGCCGCGCGGGTGAGGCGGCCGTGCTCGTAGGTGAGGTTGACGGCGAGGCCGTCGACCTTGAGCTCGCACAGCAGGTGGTAGTCGGTGGTGCCGACGTCCTTGGCCACCCGCTCCGCCCAGGCCGCCAGCTCCTCGTCGCTGAAGGCGTTGTCCAGGGAGAGCATGCGGGAGCGGTGCTGGACGGACGTGAACTCGGTCTCGTACGCCCCCGCGACCTTCTGGGTCGGCGAGTCGGGGGTGCGCAGCTCGGGATACTCGTCCTCGAGGGATTCGAGGGAGCGCAGGAGCTTGTCGAAGTCGGCGTCGCTGATGACCGGCGCGTCGTTCACGTAGTACCGGAAGCGGTGCTCCTCGATCTGCTCAGCGAGCTGCGCGTGCTTCTCCCGTGCCTCGGCGGGCACCGTCGTCTCCGCTTGCTTGTCGCCGGCCACCGTGTTGTCCTCCCGTTACTCTGGGTTGTCCGCGAGGGATCTCGCCGCCTGGGCGCAGTGGGCGAGAGCCTTGCGCGCGTACTCCGGGGAGGCCCCCGCGAGCCCGCACGACGGAGTGACCGTGACCACCTCCGCGAGAAGTCCCGGATGCAGCCCCAGCCTGCGCCACAGCGTCCTGACACCCATGACGCTACCGGCAGGGTCTGACAATGCCGTGTCCGTGCCGGGCACGACACCGGCGAAGAGCCTCGTCCCCCCTTCCACCGCCTCGCCGATCACGTCGTCGTCACGCTCGGTGAGAAGCGAGAAGTCGAAGGAGACCGCCGCCGCACCCGCCCTCCGCAGCAGGGCGAAGGGGACGTCCGGTGCGCACGAGTGGACCACGACGGGGCCGCCCGCGTGAACCCCGACGACGTCGCGCAGGGTGGCCTCGACGACCTGCCGGTCGACGGCCCGGTGGGTGCGGTACCCGCTGGCGCTCCTCACCTGCCCGCGCAGGGCGCCGATGAGGGACGGCTCGTCGAGCTGGAGCACGATCCGCGCCCCGGGGACACGCCTTCGGACCTCCTCCAGGTGCAGGCGGAGTCCCTCGGCCAGCGAGGCGGCGAGGTCCCGGCAGGCGCCAGGGTCGGAGAGGGCGACCTCGCCGTTCCGCAGCTCCAGCGTGGCGGCCAGCGTCCAGGGACCGACGGCCTGCACCTTCAGCTGCCCCTCGTACCCCTGTGTGAACTCCTCCAGCGCATCGAGGTCCTCCCCCAGCCAGGACCGCGCCCGTTTGGTGTCCCGTCCCGGCCGGTCCCCGAGCCGCCAGCCGCTGGGCTCCACGCGCGCGTACAGCTCGACGAGCATTCCGGCGCTGCGGCCGATCATGTCGGCGCCGGGGCCGCGGGCGGGCAGTTCGGGCAGGAAGGGGAAGTCCTCGAAGGAGCCGGTGGCGGTCCTGGCGGCCTCACGGGCGTCGCCGCCGGGGAGGGAGCCGATGCCGGTGGCGGGGGCGAAGCGAAGGTCTGCGGTCACATACGAAGCCTACGTACGTGACCGGAGGAGGTTCTCGCCCCCACCGGAGCCGTCAGCGGCCCGGACGCACCGTCAGGTCGTTGATCTCCGCATCCCGCGGCAGGTCGATCGCCGTCAGGATCGCCGTGGCGACCGACTCGGGGTCGATCCACCGCGAAGGGTCGTAGTCCTTGCCCTCCTGCTGGTGGACCTTGGCCTGCATGGGACTCGCCGTGCGGCCGGGGTAGACCGAGGTGACGCGGACACCGTTCGCGTGCTCCTCGTGGCGCAGGGCGTCCGCCAGGGCCTTGAGGCCGTGCTTGGAGGCCGCGTACGCGGACCAGTCGGCGTGCGCGTTCAGCCCCGCGCCCGAGTTCACGAACACCACATGGCCCCGGGCCGCCCGGAGCTGGGGCAGGAAGTGGCGGGTCAGCTCGGCCGGAGCGATCAGGTTGACGTTCAGCTGGTGGTGCCAGGTCTTCGGGGTCAGATCACCGACCGGGCCCAGGTCGACCACACCCGCGATGTGCAGCAGGGAGTCCACCCGATCCGGCAGCGACTGGTGCGAGAAGGCCCAGCTCAGCTTGTCGGGGTCGGCCAGATCCCCGACCAGGGTCCGCGCCCCGGGGAACTCCGCCGCCAGCTCCTTCGCCCGGCCCGCGTCACGCGCGTGCAGCACGAGTTCGTCCCCGCGCGCGTGCAGACGGCGGGTCACCGCCGCACCGATGCCGGAACCCGCTCCGGTGATCACATGTGTAGCCATGTCCGCCATGCTCGCATCACGCCGTCAGCGCGTACCGAGCGACTCCTCCAGGTACGCCAGCGCCCCCACCGGCTCCTCCGCGAAGAACACCAGGTCGGTGAGCGGGCGGGGCAGGAAGCCCTCGTCCTCCATGCGCCGGAACTGCTCCTTCAGCCCGTCGTAGAAGCCCGCCGTGTTCAGCAGTACGACCGGCTTGCCGGTGTGCCCGTGCTTCTTCAGCTCCAGGATCTCGGTCGCCTCGTCGAGGGTGCCCGTGCCGCCCACCATGATCACCACGGCGTCGGCCTTCTCCAGGAGCAGTTTCTTCCGTTCGGCGAGGTCCTTCGCGATGACCATCTCGTCGACGCCCGGGCGGACCTTGGCGGCCAGGAACTCCACGGAGACCCCGACGAGCCGTCCGCCCGCGTCCTGCACCCCGTCGGCGACCACCTTCATGAGGCCCACGTCCGAGCCGCCCCACACGAGCGTGTGACCGCCCTTGCCCAGCAGCTTCGCGAACTCCCGCGCGGGACGCGTATAGCGGTCGTCGAGGTCGGCGGCGGAGAGGAAGACGCAGATTCGCATGAGGTCACCGTACGCGGGAAGAACCGGGGGCCCGCGAGCGCTTTCCCGGTATGGCCGAAGGACACACGATCACCATCGAGCAAGCCGACCAGCACGTGCGCGTGGTGCACGGCGACCAGGTCCTCGCGGAGAGCGAACGACCCCTCGTGCTGCGCGAGACGGGCTCTCCTGTGCGGTACTACCTCCCCGCCGAGGACGTACGACTCGACCTGCTGACCCCCTCCGACACCCACACCTACTGCCCCTTCAAGGGCACCGCGTCCTACTGGTCCCTGCCGGACGCGCCCGACCTGGTGTGGTCCTATCCCGAGCCGAAGCCCGCCGTCGCCGAGATCAAGGACCACCTCTGTTTCTACGAGGTCGACGTGTCCTGACCGATGATTTCCGTGCGGTGCGGCAGTCTCCACAGGCATGGACAAGAAGACCCTCTCGCGCGACGGCACGCCGATCGCATATGAACGCAGCGGACACGGCCCGGCAGTCATCCTCGTCAGCGGCGCGATGTCCACCGGCGGCACGGTCGCGCCTCTGGCCGTGCCGCTGTCCGAGCGGTTCGACGTGCTCGTGTACGACCGCCGGGGTCGCGGTGCGAGCGGCGACACGGCGCCCTACGCGGTGGCCCGTGAGGTCGAGGACCTCGCCGCACTCATCGAGGTGGCGGGCGGCGAGGCGGGCCTGTGCGGCATCTCGTCCGGCGGTGCGCTGGTCCTGGAGGCCGCGGCGAGCGGACTGCCGGTGCGCCGGGTCGCCGTGTACGAGACGCCGTACGCCGACTTCCTGGACGGCGGCGCAGAGCAGAACGCCGAGTACACCGAGAAGCTGACGGCAGCGCTCGCCGAGGGCCGACGCGGGGACGCGGTGGAGCTCTTCCTGAGGCTCACCGGCATGGGCGAGGAAATGATCCAGGGCGCCCGTCAGTCCCCCATGTGGCCCGGCATGGAGGCGGTCGCCCCGACGCTCGCCTACGACAACTCGGTCATGGCCGGCGGTCTGGTCCCCCGGGACCGGCTGGCCTCGATCACGGTCCCGTTGCTGGCGGTCGCGGGCGGCGCGAGCCCCGAGTGGATGCGCGAGGGCACCAGGGCGGTCGCGGAGGCGGCGCCGAAGGGCTCGTACCGCGTCCTGGAGGGCCAGACCCACATGGTGGACCCGACGGCCCTGGCACCGGCCCTGACGGAGTTCTTCGCGGACTGACCATCCGCCGCCCGGCACCCGCGGGTGGCGGGATGTGCCCGTGCCCGCAGGGCCCGTGGCGACCGCGCGTACCCGGCACCGCAGGCGCTCTCCCCGGGCCCTGCGGGCACGGGCGCGTGGCACCCTGACACACCCCCGTGGCGGTGCGCACGTGCCGGCACCGGCGGAAAATCCGCCCAGGCGCCCGCGGGCAGCAGCAACTGACACAGCCCAGGGCCGCACCCAGCCGCCGACACCCCCGGACCATCCGCCCCACACCCAGCAAGCACCCCCCGCGTGGCACCCCTGACACAGCCCCCGGCCGTACCCACGTGCCCGCACCGCCGGACCATCCGTCCAGGGGCCGCGCGCGGAGTTCGCTCGTGGGCCCGTGTGCCGTCGGGGGTCTAGGCCACGCCCGCCGTCACCCGCACCGTGGTCGCGATCGTCGCCGAACCCACCACGCGCGTGCCGTCGTACAGCACGATCGCCTGGCCGGGGGCCACCCCGCGGACCGGCTCGGCGAAGGAGACCTCCAGGGTGCCGTCGATCAGCTCAGCGGTCACCTCGGTCTCGCCTCCGTGGGCGCGGAGCTGGGCGGTGTAGGTGCCGCGGCCGACCGGGGACGTGCCGCACCAGCGGGGCTTGATGGCGGTCAGGGCGTTCACGTCCAGCGCGGCGGCCGGGCCGACCGTCACCGTGTTGTTCACCGGTGAGATGTCGAGGACATAGCGCGGCTTGCCGTCGGCGGCCGGGGTGCCGATCCTGAGGCCCTTGCGCTGGCCGATGGTGAAGCCGTACGCGCCCTCGTGGGAGCCGATCTTCGCGCCCGACTCGTCGACGATGTCGCCCTCCGCCCTGCCGAGGCGCGAGGCGAGGAAACCCTGGGTGTCGCCGTCGGCGATGAAGCAGATGTCGTGCGAGTCGGGCTTCTTGGCGACCGCGAGGCCTCGGCGCTCGGCCTCGGCGCGGATCTCGTCCTTGGTGGTGACCGTGTCGCCGAGCGGGAACAGGGCGTGCGCCAGCTGCTTCTCGTCCAGGACACCGAGGACGTACGACTGGTCCTTCGCCATGTCGGAGGCGCGGTGCAGCTCCCGCGAGCCGTCCGTGAGCGTGACGACCTTCGCATAGTGGCCCGTGCACACGGCGTCGAAGCCCAGCGCGAGCGCCTTGTCGAGCAGGGCGGCGAACTTGATCTTCTCGTTGCAGCGCAGGCAGGGGTTGGGGGTGCGGCCGGCCTCGTACTCGGCGACGAAGTCCTCGACGACGTCCTCGCGGAAGCGGTCGGCGAGATCCCAGACGTAGAACGGGATGCCGATGACGTCGGCGGCGCGTCGGGCGTCGCGCGAGTCCTCGATGGTGCAACAGCCACGCGCGCCCGTGCGGAACGATTGAGGGTTCGCGGAGAGCGCGAGGTGGACGCCGGTCACATCATGGCCGGCTTCGGCGGCGCGGGCGGCGGCGACGGCGGAGTCGACTCCTCCGGACATGGCGGCGAGTACACGAAGAGGGCGCGGCGTGGTGTCAGTCATAACCCCTCCAGGGTACGGGGGCGCGGGAACCGAAGCCCACGAGTATCCGTTGACGATCACATGGGGGAGAAACAGGCATCCGCGGACGGCGACCGGCGCATCGGACGCCGGGCCCTGCTCATCGGCGGGACGGCGGCGGCCGTGGGCTCGGCGGTGCTGGCCCGCGACGAGTTGGCGCGGCTGTGGTGGCGGGCGCCGGGTGTGGAGAAACCGCGTGTCGAGGGCGCGGTCGACTTCCGCGGCGCGCAGTGGGTCTCCGCCTCGGACGCGAACTGGCGGCGGGCGGACCGGCCCGACGACTACGGCATAGACATGGTGATCATCCATGTCACCCAGGGCAGCTTCGCCAGCGCGGTGAAGGTGTTCCAGGACCCGGGGCACGGCGCGGCGGCGCACTACATCGTCCGCAAGGACGGGCACATCACGCAGATGATCCGCGAGCTGGACGTGGCGTTCCACGCGGGCAACCGCGCCTACAACGAACGCAGTGTGGGCATCGAACACGAGGGATTCGTCGACCGGCCCGAGGACTTCACGGACGAGATGTACGCGGCTTCGGCGCGGCTCACGGCCGGGATATGCGCGCGGTACGCCATACCCGTCGACCGCGAGCACATCATCGGCCATGTGGAGGTGCCGGGCACGGATCACACCGACCCGGGCGAGCACTGGGACTGGGAGCGTTACATGCGGCTGGTGCGGAAGGTGCCGAGTGCCTCCGCCTAGCCACGAACATTCCGTTTGGTTATGAACATTCGGCCAAGACCGCACGCCCGACATGTCCTGCATGCCGATCATGACCTGCGGACCGTCAACTTGGCTTCTTTCCAATGGAGTTGATCTGAGGACCGCCCTCACAGCTTCCCGGGCCCGCACCTAGCTTCATCCCAGTCCTCACACAGCCCCTACGTCGAGGCTCCCCGGCCATGACACACACCACAGACGGCCTGGGGGCCAAGTCCGAGCACTCCAAGGAGAGCAGAGGCCACAAGAAGGGTCTGCACCGGCGCAAGTTCCTCGGCGGAATGGCCGGGGTGGGCCTCGGGGCCGTGGGGGCGGCAGGCGCCGCCTTCTCCCTGCTGACCGAGGGCACCCGCAGCAAGGCGGCCGCCGCGACGGACGGCACCCTCACCATTCCGGACCTGCTGGAGGGCACCACCTCCGACGGCACCACCACCTTCACCCTGGCGGCACAGACCGGCACCGCCGAGGTGCTCAGCGGCGTCACCAGCAGCACCGCGGGTTACAACCAGTCGTTCCTCGGCCCCACCCTGAAGTGGACCAAGGGCGACACCGTGCTGCTGAACATCACCAACAGCCTCACCGAGGACACCACCGTCCACTTCCACGGCGCCCATGTCCCGCCCACCATGGACGGCGGCCCGCAGAACGCCTTCTCCGCCGGGACGACCTGGTCCCCCACCTTCACGGTCCTGGACGAGGCCAAGACCCTCTGGTACCACCCGCACGCCCTGGGCACCACGGCCAAGCAGGCCACCCACGGCCTGGCCGGGATGATCATCGTCGAGGACGACTCCGACACGTCCGCCGCGCTGCCCGGCGACTACGGCGTCGACGACATCCCGCTCGTCTTCCAGTGCCTGGCCGTGGACAGCGCCGGAGACATCAAGTACGACCAGGCCGGCTATCTCAGCTCCGGCCTCAGCTTCCCGCTGCTGGTGAACGGCGAGAACGTCGACGACACCACGCTCACCTTCGCCGCCACCAAGACCCGCAACCGCTTCCGCGCGCTCAACGCCTCGCCGTCGGACATCATCACCCTCCAGCGCAGCGACGGCGGCACGCTGACCCAGATCGCCACGGACCAGGGCTATCTGACGGAGGCGGCCGAGGTGACCACCATCCGGCTGGTGGCCGGCGCCCGCGCCGAGTTCGTCATGGACGTCAGCGAGGACGTCACGCTCCAGGCCGTCGTCACGACGGGCTGGATCCGCGGCGGCTCCGGTACGTACGACTTCCTCACCGTCGCGGCGGGCGGCACCGACACCCCGGACGACCTGCCGAGCTCGCTCAACACCATCGAGCGGTACGACACCTCCGACTTCACGGCACGCACCATCACCCTCAGCAACACGGGTGCGACCATGAAGATCAACGGCTCTGCCGGGCTCACCATGGCCGGCATGACCATGATCAGCACCACGCTGGGCGCGAAGGAGATATGGACGATCACCAACGCCAGCCAGCTGGAGCACTCGTTCCATCTGCACGACGTGCCCTACCAGCTCGTCTCGATCAACGGTGAGGAGCCGACCGGCGTCGACCTCGGCTGGTACGACACGTTCGAGGTCGTAGGCGGCGGCGAGATCGTGATCGCGATGGAGTTCACCGACTTCGCCGACGACACGTACATGTACATGCTCCACTGCCATCTGCTCCAGCACGAGGACGAGGGAATGATGGCCTCCCTCATGGTCACGGAGAGCTGACCGCAACAGACGGTCTCTCCAGACCTCGTCAGCGGGCTGCCGCCGGCAGCGGAATTGCCGGCGGCAGCGCACCGCGCCACAGCCGCGCGTTACGTCAGTCCCGCCGCGCGGGCGCGTTCCACCGCGGGGCCGATGGCCTTCGCGACCGCCTCGACGTCCGCCTCGGTGGAGGTGTGGCCGAGGGAGAAGCGGAGGGTGCCGCGGGCCAGGTCGGGCTCGGTGCCGGTGGCCAGCAGGACGTGGCTGGGCTGGGCGACGCCCGCGGTGCAGGCGGAGCCGGTGGAGCACTCGATGCCCTGGGCGTCCAGGAGCAGCAGCAGGGAGTCGCCCTCGCAGCCGGGGAAGGTGAAGTGGGCGTTGGCCGGGAGACGGCCCCCGGGCGCCGGGTCGCCGCCGAGGATCGCGTCCGGGACCGCCGTACGGACCGCCTCGACCAGGGCGTCGCGCAGGGCGCCGATCTCGAGCTCGAACCACTCGCGCTGCTCGGCGGCGAGGCGGCCGGCCACCGCGAAGGAGGCGATGGCGGGGACGTCGAGGGTGCCGGAGCGGACATGGCGCTCCTGGCCGCCTCCGTGCAGGACCGGGACGGGGGTCCACTCGCGGCCGAGGACAAGGGCGCCGATGCCGTACGGGCCGCCGATCTTGTGACCGGAGACCGTCATCGCGGCGAGGCCGGAGGCGGCGAAGTCGACGGGGACCTGGCCGAAGGCCTGGACGGCGTCGGCGTGCAGTGGGACGCCGAACTCCGCGGTGACGTCGGCGAGTTCGCGGACCGGCAGGACCGTGCCGATCTCGTTGTTGGCCCACATGACCGTGGCCATGGCGATGTCGTCGGGGTCGCGGGCGATCGCCGCGCGCAGGGCGTCGGGGTGGACCCGGCCGTACTTGTCGACGGGGAGGTACTCGACGGTGGCGCCCTCGTGTTCGCCGAGCCAGTGGACGGCGTCGAGGACGGCGTGGTGTTCGACGGGGCTCGCGAGAACCCGCGTCCTTGCGGGGTCCGCGTCGCGCCGGGACCAGTACAGGCCCTTCACGGCGAGGTTGTCGGCCTCCGTGCCGCCCGAGGTGAAGACGATCTCGCTGGGCCGGGCACCGAGCGCCTCCGCGAGGGTCTCGCGGGATTCCTCGACCGTGCGGCGGGCCTTGCGGCCGGATGCGTGGAGGGAAGAGGCGTTGCCGGTGGCGCCGAGATGCGCGGTGAGTGCCTCGACCGCCTCGGGGAGCATCGGGGTGGTCGCGGCGTGGTCGAGGTATGCCATGGTGACGCCGATTCTACGGGTCGCATGTGAGCACCCTCAGGCCAGGACCGGCCGATGCCGGCGGCGTCAGAGGTTCCAGGACACCGTGCTGTCCGCCTGCATGAAGGCCACCAGGACCAGCAGGTCGGCCACTCCGAGACCGAGGCCCAGGTAGGCACGGCCGCGGCGGGTGGTGCCGCGCCACAGGGCCACCGAGGCCAGGACGATGGCGATCGGGCCGAGGAAGACATTCAGGACGAGAAGGCCGAGGAGGCCGAGGACGAACGACGCCACGGCCATGCCGTCGGCATCGCGGGCGCCGGTGCGGGAGGAGGCCTGCGCGGTGAGCTGCATGGTGATCAGTGCTCCTGGGGACGGTGGGACGGCGGTCAGTGGGCCGAGGTACGGCGGCGGCCGTGGCGCTCGCGGAGCGCGAAGATGCCCAGCCAGACGGCGATCACGACGGCGGCGACGGCGGTGAAGGTGAGCGGCGCGTGGGCGACGGTGCCCAGGACCACGCCGAGCAGCATGAGTGCGGCGACGAGGAACAGCATGGGACGGATCCCCCTCCGAGATGGCTGTCGTTACGTTTGGGTGAACAGTTGTAGTTACAGTTGTTCACTGACTCCAGAGTCTAGCGCGTCACACCGCTTTCCAATTACGGAGAACAGTTGTTAACTGGATGACATGAGTCACACCCTCGGCATCCGGCAGGCACAGAAGCAGAAGACCCGACAGGCGCTCCTGGACGCGGCGTTGGCCCTGCTGGAGGACCAGAGCCTGAGCAGCCTCGGCCTGCGCGAGGTCACGCGTGCCGTCGGCGTCGCCCCGACCGCCTTCTACCGGCACTTCCGCTCCATCGCGGATCTCGGCGCGGCTCTGGTCGAGGAGGCGCTGGGCAGCCTGCACCCGATGATCCGGACGACGGTGTCCGCAGCCGACGACCACACTCAACGCATCAAGCGCGCCATCGAGTTGATCGCCGGTCATGTAGACGCGTACCCCGCCCATGTCCGTTTTATCGCCCGGGAGCGACATGGCGGAGTCCAGCCGGTCCGGGAGGCCATCCGGGACCAACTCGCCCGGTTCGGGCAGGGGGTGAAGGACGAACTGGCCAAGGACCCGGTGTCCGAGGGCTGGAGCGAGGACGACCTGCTGATGCTGGCCAACCTGTACGTCGACCAGATGCTGATCACGGCCTCACTCTTCCTGGAGGCCCTGGAGGCGTCACCGGAGGAGCGGGAGCGCGTCTGCCAGGTGGCGGAGCATCAGATGCGCCTGATCAGCATCGGCCGCGAACACTGGCTGGACTAGGGCTGTTTCGGCAACGCACAGGGGCGGCACCCCCGTTCACCGGGAGGCACCGCCCCTGTCGAACGACGTCGGGGTCAGCTCTTCGTCGCCGCCGCACTCGGCGCACCGCTGGGCGCACCGCTCGGGGCCGCGCCGCCGTCGGGACCACCGCAGCCGCCCATGCCGCCGCCGGGGCCGCCCTGGCCGCCGGGGCCGCCGCTCGGCATCCCTGAGGGGTTGCCGCTGGGCGCGCCCGACGGCTTCGCGGTCGCGTTGCCGGTGGGAGCACCCGAGGGGGCACCGCTCGGCATTCCGGAGGCGTTGCCGGTCGGGGCCTGACAGTTCTGCTGCCGGCCCGAGGTGCCGCTGTTCGAGGTCGACGACGAGTCGCCCGAGCCACAGGCCACCAGGGCGAGGGGCGAGAGCGCCAACAGGGCCACGGCGGGGAGGAGACGCACACGCTTCATGAGAGACAGCTCCAGGGAGGATGAGGAAGTCCTGAGGTCGGGAACTCTCGCAACGGCCCCTGAGCCTTCCTTGAGTCCGGCCTGTCCCCCGCCTGTGCGCAAGGCAAAGCGCGGCTAAAGCAGCCCCTCCGAGCTGGCGTTCTGCGCGGACCGCTCACCTGCTCGCTGGTACATGCCCGTGACAGAAGCGGCCGCGCGGGTCAGGCCGAGCCGGTCGCGCAACACCTCCCAGACGTCGGCGAGTTCGACACCGGGCCGGCGCTTCACGGGTCGTCCGGAAGAGCCTACGTGCGGGTCTCCCGCTCCCCACTGTGCCGGTAGCGCAGTCGCAGCCCGCGGGCGGAGAAGACGGCGCCCTCAAGGGCCACCAGGTCGACGGACCGCCGGGGTCCCCCCCTTCCTGCGTGTGGCGTCGGACCAGGATGCGGCGTGAGGTGGCCCCGGCGGCCGGGCGGTGCGGGGGGGCAGCGCGGCCCTCACCTTGCGCAGCGCCGAGCCGAGGGCCGAGTTCAGGCCGAGGGCGGCGTGGGCGCCCTGGGCGGCCGGGATGACCAGGGCGCGGGTCCCGTCGGCGGTCAGGCTCGTGACGTCCGTACGGAAGCCGACGAGGAATTCGACGCCACCGTGCCGCCCGCGCTCGGCGCAGACCGGGACACCTGAGGTGGGAGGGCTTGGATGTCCCGGAGACGGTCGGACTCCACCGGAAAGGATCTCGCGTGACCCAGCGCCGTGGCCCGCGAAGTCGTGTGCCGGCTGCGGGCCGTGTGTGGCTGGTCGCGCCCCGCGGCGGAGCCGCATATCGAAGCAGCCCCGCCCCTGGGTGGGTCAGGGCAACCTGACCCTGGCAAGTTGACGCGACTGTGCCACCAACCTGTCCGCGCTGTCCCAGACCTCCGCGTCCTCCTCCAGGAAGCCGCCGGCGAGGTTGCGGGTGGTGATGGACACGCGCAGCGGGCCGGGGGCCGGGCGGCAGCGGACGTGGACGGTGAGTTCGACCGTGGGCACCCAGCCCTTGAGGCCGATCTCGAAGGCGGTGGGCGGGAGCGCGTCCACCGCGAGGAGCAGCGCGAAGGGGTCGGCGTCGCGGCCGTCGGCGAGCCCGAACCAGGACCGCATCTCACCCTTGCCGGACGAGGCGCCGAGGGCCCAGCCCAGGGTCGACGGGTCCAGCTTGAGCATCAGCCGGTCGGTGATGGCGGAGCTGCCGTCGACGGGGGCGGGCCCGTCCTGGGGGCCGATGCACTGGTCCATCGGCGGGATCGCGGGCGGCTTCGCCGTCGTACGGACGTCGTCGGGAAGGGAGCCGAGGTCACCGTAGGAGGCGAGGACGCGGATGCGCTCGACCTCCTTGCCGTCCTCGTCGTACTGGAAGAGCGAGGCCTGGCCGGTGGAGAGGGTGCGGCCGGTGCGGACCACGTCCGTGCGGACCAGTGCGGGTCCGGGCTGGGACGCGGTCAGGTAGTGCGCGGAGATCGTGAACGGGTCGGCGTGCGGCAGGGCGTCCGCGAGGGCGCGGCCCAGGACCGCCAGCAGGTAGCCGCCGTTGACGGCGCTGATGATCGTCCAGCCCGCGGAGAGGTCGATGTCGTAGACGCCGGGTGCGCGGCGGGTGACCGCGGTGTCCCGGTCGAACTCGCTGTCGCCGATGGTGGCACGCGTGGCGGAGGCTGCTTCTGGCATGCCTGAACGGTACAACAACCAACTACTAAGCGGTAGCTTTTGCCACGTCACCGACAGGCGGCCGGCCCAGGTGAGACCCGGGCAATTCTTCGGTAAGTGTCCGCACTCGTCCGTAAACCCCTGACCCGGCATCCCCCTCTACAGGGGCATGAGCCTCACCGGGACCGCGTTCCTCTACACGCTGATCGTGCTGTCCGTCGTCGCCCTCGTGCTGCCGCTCGCCCTGTGGTCGCGGCTGCGGGGCCCGCGGATCGTACGCGCCGCCGCCCGCGTACTGATGGTGCTGTTCGCCCAGGGCACGGCCGTCGGCCTCGTCTTCGCGGTGGTCAACAACCAGAACAACCTGTACGACAACTGGGCCGACCTGCTCGGCACCGGCAACCACGTCCAGCAGGCCGCGAACCTGGGCGCCGACGGCACCGGAGGCATCTCGCTGAAACGACTGCCCAGGGTGGCGCAGCACTTCACGAAGGCCACCGGACCCGGGATGCACGGCGTACGGGTGACCCAGCTCAAGGGCCGGGTCTCGGGCGTGAACGCCGAGGTCTACATCTGGCTGCCGCCGCAGTACGGCACGCCCGCCTACCGGCACCACAAGTTCCCCGTGGTGGAGCTGCTGTCGGGCTATCCGGGCTCGGCGAAGGCCTGGTTCGGGTCACTGCACGCGGTGAACCAGCTGCGGCCGCTGATGCGGGAGGGCCGGGTGGCGCCCTTCATCCTGGTCGCCCCGCGCATGAACCTGCTGGCCGGGGTGGACACCGGCTGCGCCAACATCACGGGCACGGTGAACGCCGACACCTGGCTCAGCGTCGACGTGCCGAAGATGGTCACCGACAACTTCCGCGCCCAGGCCGGTCCCGCGGGCTGGGCGGTGGCCGGGTACTCGGCGGGCGGGCACTGCGCGACCAAGCTCGCCGTCGCCCATCCCGACCGCTACCGGGCCGCGGTCAGCATGTCGGGCTACAACGACCCGATCGCCGAACGCAACTCGCTGGCCGCCGAGACCCCCGCCCTGCGCCGCGCCAACAACCCCTACCTGCTGCTGCGCGAGGCCCGCACCCCACCCGCGATCGCGCTCTACCAGTCCGGCCAGCCGGGCGACGGCTACGAGGCGGCCACCGGTCTCGAACAGATCGCGAAGGCGCCGACCACCGTGCACGTCGTCTACATCCCGAAGAGCGCCGGCGGCCACAACATGGCGTTGTGGCGGCCGCAGGTGGTCCCGGTGTTCCAGTGGCTGACCGAGGAGATGGGGCTGCTGCACGGCCGGGCGGGCACTACTCCTCACGCACGGTCGAGCGCCGGTTCCACGCCCGCGGAGCTCGCCAGTGGAACCGCATCGCGAGCAGGCGCAGTACGAAAGCGGTGAGGGCCGCGAGCCCGCTGGTGAACGGAGAGAGTGCGTCGTAACGGATGCACAGGGCGACCATGGTGGCGCCGACGATCGCCGGTACCGCGTACAGGTCGCGGTCCCACCGCAGCAGCGAGGGCACCTCGTTGGCGAGCACGTCCCGCAGGACACCGCCGCCGACGGCGGTGGCGAGACCGAGAGTGACGGACTGGGTGAGGCCGAGTCCGTACTCGTACGCCTTCGTCGTCCCGGCGACGCAGAACAGTCCGAGGCCGGCCGCGTCGAAGACGTTCACACCGGCCTGGATGCGCTCCACGTGCGGGTGCAGGAAGAAGACCAGGAGGGCGGCGAGCAGCGGGGTGACGAAGTAGCCCAGGTCCGTGAAGGCGGCGGGCGGTACCGCGCCGATGATCAGGTCCCGGAACAGCCCTCCGCCCAGCGCGGTGACCTCGGCGAGTACGGCGATGCCGAAGACGTCGAAGTTCTTGCGGACGGCCAGCAGCGCGCCGGAGATGGCGAACACGAAGATGCCGACGAGGTCGAGCGTGTGCTGGACGGAGGGGCTGAACAGTTGCTGGAGCACACCGCATTCTTGCGCAGGGGCTTTTACCGGGCCGGTTTGCCCGTCGTGAAGAGCCAGGTGCGGAACAGGTCGTCCAATTGCTGTCCGCTGACCTTCTCCGCGAGGCGGATGAAGTCGGCGGTGTCGGCGTTGCCGTAGCGGTGGAGCGTGGTCCAGGCCGGCAGCAGCTTGAAGAACGCCTTGTCACCGATCCGTTCGCGCAGCACCTGGAGGGTCATCGCGCCGCGCTGGTAGACCGCGGACGCGAACATCGTGTCGCGCTGCGGGTCGCCGACGGTGATCTGCCAGAACGGGTTGTCGGCGGGGCGGGCGTCGTAGCCGGCGAGGAAGGAGTCGTGGGCGCTGCGGGTGCCCTTGTGCTCGGCCCACAGCCACTGGGCGTAGGTGGCGAAGCCCTCGTTGAGCCAGATGTCCTTCCAGTGCGCGACGGAGACCGAGTCACCGAACCACTGGTGGGCGAGCTCGTGCACGATCGTGGTCTCGTTGCGCACCGCCGAGTACACCGGCTTCGACTGCACCTCCAGCGAGAACCCCGCCTGCGGCATGTCGTCGACGATCGCGCCGGTCTCCTCGAACGGGTACGGCCCGAAGACCTGCGACCAGTAGTCGGTGGCCTCGGCGGTCACGCCGTACACGTCGACGTTGTTGCTGTTCTCCAGCACCGGGTCGATGGCGGTGTAGATGGGGATGCCGCCCGGCGTCGTCCCGGTGCGGACGTCGAACTTCCCGATGGTGGCGGTCGCGAGGTAGGTCGCCATCGGCTTCTTCTCGCGCCAGTGGGTGTACGTCGAACCGCCCTTGTCGTACGTCGACACGAGCCGGCCGTTGGAGACCGCGGTCAGGCCCTTGGGGGTTCTGATGCGGATGTCGTAGGTGGCCTTGTCGGAGGGGTGGTCGCTGGACGGGAACCACGTGGAGGCGGCGTTGGGTTCACAGGCGACGAAGACGCCGTCGGGGGTCTTCATCCAGCCGTAGTCGGAGCCGAAGACGATGGGGCCGCTGAGAGGTTCGGGGACACCGCCGTAGCTGACGGCGACCGTGAAGTCGTGGCCCTTGCGCAGGGATTGGCGCGGGGTGATGCGGATCTCGTCGCCGTCACGTGTGAACTGGGCGCGTCTGCCGTTCACTTCGACCCTCGTGACCTCGAGTTTCTGGAGGTCCAGGTCGAAGGAGGAGAGGTTCCGGGTGGCGCGGGCCGTGAGTGTCGTACGGCCGTCCAGACGGTCGGTGTCCGGGTTGTACGCCACGTCGAGGGTGTAGTGGCGGGCGTCGAAGCCGCCGTTGCCGAGGAGCGGGAAGTAGGCGTCTCCTATGCCGGGGGCGCCGGGGGCGGGGCCTGGGGAGGCCGCGATGACAAAGAAGGAAGCCGCCGCGGTCGCGACGGCTCCTAAGCGTGCCGAACGGGAGAGTCTCATGGTGTCGTCCCTTCGAGCGTGTGCCGATCAGTCGGACACGGACGACTCTTCACTCTCCCCTTCGGGCATGTGCATGACTTTGCCAACTCGTCATGCGTTACTTGTCGGTTGACTCCTGACCGGGGCCTTCCGGTTCATCGGCCGGCTGCGGGTCGGTGGGGGCTGTTCGCGCCCCCTCGGCGGTAGCCGCAGATTCGACACCGCCCCGCGCCCCTGCGTCGGCCGACTCACCCGTCTTGAGAGGCGCGGTGGGTGTGGTCTTGGCGCCTGGACCCGTCTTTGCGGCCACTGCCTCGGTATCCGCCGCGACCACTGCCTCCGGCTTCTCCGCCGTCTCCGCGGAAGCCTCGACAACGGCCTCCCGAGCGCCCTTCACCTCCGCCGCGACCGCCGCCGACGTCTCCGCCGACTCCGCGAGGGCCTCCTCGGCGACCAGCGCGGCCGCCTCCTTGGCCACCGACAGGAGCACGGTGTCCTGCGGGGCCTGGTCCTCGAAGTTCTCCGGGTGGTGGCAGGCCACGCGCTGGCCGGGGCGCAGCTCGACCAGCTGGGGCTCGGTCGTCCTGCAGATCTCCGTGGCCTTCCAGCACCTGGTGTGGAAGCGGCAGCCCGAGGGCGGGGAGATCGGGGACGGGACGTCGCCGCGCAGCAGGATGCGTTCCGACTTGGCGCCGCGGCGCTTCGGATCCGGCACCGGGACCGCCGACATCAGGGCCTTGGTGTACGGGTGCATCGGCGCCTCGTAGAGCGAGGTGCGGTCGGCGAGTTCGACGATCTTGCCGAGGTACATCACCGCGATGCGGTCCGAGACATGCCGTACGACGGACAGGTCGTGCGCGATGATCACGTACGTGAGGCCGAGCTCCTCCTGGAGGTCGTCCATCAGGTTCACGACCTGCGCCTGGATCGACACGTCGAGGGCCGAGACCGGCTCGTCCGCCACGACCAGCTTGGGCTTCAGGGCCAGGGCCCGCGCGATGCCGATGCGCTGGCGCTGGCCTCCCGAGAACTCGTGCGGATAGCGGTTGTAGTGCTCGGGGCTCAGCCCGACCAGCTCCAGCAGGCGCTGGACCTCCTTCTTCACCCCGCCCTCGGGCTCCACGCCCTGGAGCCGGAACGGCGCCGAGACGATTCCGCCGATGGTGTGCCGGGGGTTCAGGGAGCCGTACGGGTCCTGGAAGATCATCTGGATGTCCCGCCGCAGCGGACGCATCCCGGCCGCGTTCAGCCGCGTGATGTCCTGGCCCTCGAAGTGGATCGAACCGCCGGTCGGCTCCTGGAGGCGGGTGATGACCCGGCCCATGGTCGACTTGCCGCAGCCCGACTCGCCGACCACGCCGAGGGTCTCGCCCTTGCGCACCTCGAAGTCGATGCCGTCGACCGCCTTGACCGCGCCGACCTGGCGCTGGAGGACGCCCTTGCGGATCGGGAAGTGCTTCTGGAGGCCCTCGACCTTGAGCAGTATCTCGCGCTCGTCGGGGGCGGCCGTCACGTCCGCGTCCGTCTTCTTCGTCTCACTCACAGCTTCGGCGCAATCTCTTCGGTCCAGATCCGCGTGCGGTCCTCCGGCGAGAGGTGGCACGCGGAGAAGTGCCCGCCGCCGACCTGCTGGAGCTCCGGGCGCACGGTACGGGTGACATCGCCCTTGGGGATGTCCGCGTACGGGCAGCGGGGGTGGAAGGCGCAGCCCGAGGGGACGTTGATGAGGCTCGGCGGCTGACCCTTGACGGGGATGAGCCGCTCGGAGGTCTCCCGGTCGATGCGCGGCATCGAGCCGAGCAGACCCCAGGTGTACGGGTGCTGCGGCCGCTCGAAGACGTCGTCGACGCTGCCCCGCTCCACGCACCGGCCGCCGTACATCACGAGGACGTCGTCGGCGATCTCGGCGACCACACCCAGGTCGTGGGTGATGAGGACGACCGCGGAGCCGAACTCCTTCTGCAGGTCCCGGATGAGGTCGAGGATCTGCGCCTGGACGGTGACGTCGAGGGCGGTCGTCGGCTCGTCCGCGATGAGCAGTTCGGGGTTGTTGACGAGCGCCATGGCGATCATCGCGCGCTGGCGCATACCGCCGGAGAACTCGTGCGGGTAACCGTCCACGCGCTTGGCCGGCTCGGGGATGCCGACCCGGTCGAGCATCTCGATCGCCCGCTTGCGGGCGATCTTCTTGCTGACGTCGTTGTGGACCCGGTACGCCTCCACGATCTGGTTGCCGATCGTGTAGTACGGGTGCATCGCGGACAGCGGGTCCTGGAAGATCATCGCCATCTCGCGGCCGCGCAGCCGGCGCACCTCGTCGGGGTCGGCGGAGACCAGTTCCTTGCCGTCCAGCCAGATCTCGCCGGACATCTGCACGTGCTTGCCCTGCGCCCCGAGCCGGTGCAGGCCCATGATCGCCAGCGAGGTGACGGACTTGCCGGAGCCCGACTCGCCCACGATGCAGAGGGTCTTGCCCTTCTCCACCTGGAAGCTGAGCCCGTCGACGGACTTGACCAGGCCGTCGTCGGTCGGGAAGTGCACCTTGAGATCGCGGACCGCGAGGAAGGCGTCGGGGGCGTTCCCGGGTGCCGGCTCGCCCAGGGCGGCACCGGTCTTGGAGAGTTCGGTCACGAGAGCCTCACCCGCGGGTCGGCGGCGGCGTACAACAGGTCCACCAGGAGATTTGCGACTACGACGAAGAAGGCGGCGAGCAGGGTGACGCCGAGGATCGGGGGCAGGTCGTTGTCGGTGATGCCCTGGACCGCGTACTGGCCGATGCCGGGCAGCGAGAACACCGTCTCGGTGATCACGGCGCCGCCGAGCAGCAGACCGAGGTCCATGCCGAAGACGGTGATGATCGGGGTCAGCGCGGCCCGCAGCCCGTGCCGGGCCACGACGTTGCGCTCCCGCAGGCCCTTGGCGCGGGCCGTGCGGATGAAGTCCTCGTTCATCGTCTCCATCATGCCGGAGCGGGTCAGCCGCGCGTAGATGGCGGAGTACAGCAGTGCCAGCGAGCACCAGGCCGGGAAGAGTGTGTTGGCCCACTGGGCCGGATTCTCGGTGAACGGTACGTAGGTTCGCCCGAAGATCGGCCACTGGTAGGTGAAGAGCAGCAGCGCCAGGTTGCCCGTGAAGAACATGGGCAGCGAGACACCGGCGAGCGCGACGCCCATGAAGGCGCGGTCGAAGAAGCTGCGGGGCTTGAGCGCGGAGATCACACCGATCACCACACCGGACACCAGCCACATCACGGCGGCACCGGCGGCCAGCGAGACGGTCACCGGAAGGCGCGAGGTGAGCTGTGGCCACACCGCGACGTGGTTCTTGAAGGAGTAGCCGAAGCACGGCGCGTCACAGTGTGCCGTGGTGGGGCCCAGGTCATAGGTGGCGCCGGCCACGATCCCCTTGATGAAGTGCCAGTACTGGGCGTACAGGGGTTCGTCCAGACCGAGGTTCTGCTTGACCGCGGCGATGTCGGCCTTCGTCGGACTCTTTCCGATGTACTGCTGCGCGAGCTGGTCGGCGGTCTGGCCGGCCATCCGCGGCAGCAGGAAGAAGATCGCGAAGGTGACCGCGGTGACGACCAGCAGCAGGATCACTGCTGCGAACGTCCGACGGAGGATGTACGAGATCACGGGGACCGGCGCTGGTGCCCGCGGGCCGCGAGGCCCACGGGCACCAATGCCTTCACCTGCCTTCCGGGGCTACTTCTTGGTCGTGCCGATGTTGAGGTAGTCGTACTGACCGCTGAAGGCCGACGTGGACACCAGGTTGGTGAAGCCCGTCGGGCGGTACAGCAGGACCTTGAAGTAGGTCAGCGGGACGAGCGCCGCCAGGTCCATCGCACGCTTGTCGATCTCGGCGTACTGGCTGTTGCGCGCGGTCTCGTCCTCGGTGGCGATGGCCTTCGCCAGCGCCTCGTTGATCTGCTTGTCGTCGAGGTACGAGAGGTTGGTGTTACCGGACGTGCCGATCGCACCGCCGTTCAGGATCTGCTGGAGGAAGCCGTAGCCGCCCGGCCAGTCGGCACCCCACTGCATCATGTGCAGACCGATGTTCTGCTTCTTGTCGAACGACGGCACACCCGCGTAGTCGGTGAAGTACTTGCCCGACGGGTACTGCTTCAGGCTGGCGTTGATGCCGACCTTCTTCAGCGAGGCGATGATCGCGGTGGCCGCGTCGATCTCCTGCGGACGGTCGCTGCGCGCCGAGATGTTGGTGCTGATCGTCGTCTTGCCGCAGGCCTTCAGCTGCTCCTTGGCCTTGGCGACGTCACCCTTGTTGCCGGTCGTGGCGTAGACGTCCGCCTTCTGGTAGCCGGGGATGTCCGGCGGCAGGACGGTGGTGGCGACGTCTCCGCGGATCGGGCCACCCTCGGCGGTCTGCACGGAGACCTTGTCGACGGCGTACTCGACGGCCTTGCGGCACTCGACCTTGTCGAACGGCGCGACCTGGGTGTTGATCGCCAGGTAGACCAGACGGCCACCGTAGGCGTTGTCCGTGTTGGCCTTCAGGTTGGCGTCGTTGACGACCTTGGCCTGGGTCGCGGCCTGAACACCGGTACCGGCGAGCTCGATCGCGTCACCGGCCTGGACGTCCTGGTCGATGGTCTCCGGGTTGACCTTCAGCTTGACGACGATCTTGTCCGGGTACTGCTTGCGCAGCGGGTCGGTCTTCGGGTCCCAGTTCTCGTTGCGGACGAGGACAGCCTGCTTGCCCTCGTCGTAGCTCTGGAACTTGTACGAGCCCGAGGACACGATGCTCTTGATGTAGTCGATGCCCGTGTCCTTGGCCTGCGGCACCGGAGCCGTCTGCGGCGTCGCGACCAGGTAGTCGAACTCCTGGAAGGCGGTGTTGAGCTTGAAGACGATCGTGGTGTCGTCCGGCGTCTCGATGGACTTCAGGCCCTCGGCGCTCTTGTCCTTGTAGGGGCCCTTGTAGTCCTTGCCGCCCACCAGGAACTGCTGGAAGTAGTTCGGACCGAGGGAGAGCACGTCACGCGCGAAGTTGGAGCGCTCGACGGCGTACTTGACGTCCTTCGAGGTGATCGCGGTGCCGTCCTGGAACTTCAGGCCCGAGCGCAGCTTGTACGTCCAGGTCTTGCCGCCGTCGCTGGGCTGGCCCGCGCTCGCGGCGAGGTCCGGGACCAGCGTGTTGCCCTCCTCGCCCGGACCGGGCTTGAAGGTCATCAGCGGGCGGGCGTACAGCCGGCTGAGGTTGTACATGTAGGCGTAGTACGTGTTGCCGGGGTCGAAGGAGTCCGGCACGTCCGACAACTCGTACGTGACCGTCCCACCCTTCTGGGTGGAGGCATTGACGACGCCCTTGGTCGCTGCGTTGGCCCCAGCCGACTTGTTCCCGTCTCCACCGTTGTCATCGGCTTTGCTGCAAGCCGAGAGCAACAGGCTCGCACTGCCGATGGCCGCCACTGCGGCCAGCGCTGACCTTCGCATGATGGTCTGCTTCCCCTTCAATTGTCGGAAATCTTGTGGTCTCTCAGCGCGGTCGCGGGTCAGCGGCTGCGCGGGTCGAGAGCGTCGCGGAGACCGTCGCCGAGCAGGTTGAACGCCAGCACGGTCACGAAGATGGCCAGACCAGGCACGATCATGAACTGCGGGTCGACCTGGTAGAAGTCGACCGCCTGGTTGATCATGCCGCCCCAGGAGGCCTGGGGGGGCTGGATGCCGACGCCGAGGAAGCTCAGCGACGCCTCGAAGAGGATGTTGGTCGGGATGAGCAGCGTCGAGTAGACGATGATCGGGCCGACAAGGTTCGGCAGCAGCTCCCGGAAGAGGATGTACGGCCCCCTGGCCCCCATCCCGCGCGAGGCGTCGACGAACTCCCGCTCGCGCAGGGCCAGCGTCTGGCCTCGCACGATGCGGCCCAGGTAGGGCCAGTTGAAGAAGCCGATCACGAAGATCAGCACGCTGATGTGCAGCGGCAGACCCTCGAGCCCGAAGGCACCGCCCTGGAGCGTGGCCGAGATGGCGATGGCGAACAGCAGCAGCGGGAACGCCAGGAAGGTGTCCATCAGCCGGCTGATGATCGTGTCGACCCGCCCGCCGTAGTAGCCGGCGACCACGCCGAGCACGGCGCCGATCGTGTTGGACAGGATCGTGGCGCCGAAGGCGACGACCAGCGAGACCCAGGAGCCCTCGAGGATGCGGGTGGCGATGTCGCGGCCGAACTTCGGCTCCACGCCGAGCGGGTGGGACCAGCTCATGCCGCCGAAGTCGCCCTTGGGCAGCGAGGTGTTGGGGTCGATCAGATCCTGGTGCAGGGCGTTCGGGTCCAGGCCGAACATGGCCTGGATGGGCCGGGAGAGCACCGCGAGCAGGATCAGCAGGATGACGATCACGCCGCCGGCGACCGCCACCTTGTCCTTCTTGAACCGGGACCAGGCGATCTGCCCCAGGGAACGGCCCTCGATCTGCCCCTTGTCGACGCCGACGAGGACAGCCTCCGGCTGCGCCTCGGCCTGCGCCCCGGTGGTCTCGATCGGTGCGGTCACAGTGACCCGACCCCTCTCGCCGGTGGTGACCGGCCTACACCTGCCGTGGATTACGGCTTTGTCGACTTGCTCAGCTCGCAGGGAACGTCTGATCCTGCGTCTGCCTGGGGAGTCTTCAGCTTCGCTGCGATCACCCGCCAGGCCTGGCGAAGAAAGTATGCGTAACCGTGATGCAGTACGAGGGATTCCGTTATCCGAACAACGGGTAACGCCCCTCGGACGCATGTTAGTTGGGACAGAACGGCACAATAGGCGACCTTCGCGACGATCCGCCGCTATCTACGCGCGAAGAAATGTGGCTGTTACGTAAACGAGTCGAACAGGTAGTTGTAGCTCTCAGTAACCACCACGGGGCGGTGGGTAGCCGTACCCGGACACTGGGGCCTGCGCGGGGGATCCGTGGGCCTCGCGGTCGTAGAAGGGGCGGGCACCGGCACGCATCCACAGCGCCACCGGGTCGTAGTCGTCGGACATCGCCACGGTCGACACCGGGAGCCCGTCCGGGACGGCGCCGATGGACTGCTGCATCATCGCGCGCACCGAGTCCACGGCCGAGGGACTGGTGTCGTACACGTCCAGGCCGATCGCGAGATACGGCGCACCGAGCGCCGGCTGCACCCAGGCGCGGCGCAGTGAGCGGACCGCCGGGGTGCGGTGGGCGTTCTGCACGAGCAGCGCGTAGAACTGGGGGATCTCGATGCCGGGTTCCGACAGCCTGAGCGGCCCCGCGGGCTGGCGCTCGAGGCCGGTGGCGATGCGGCGCAGATCGAGCCAGGGAATGCCGAGGCCGCCGCCGGGGGCGTGCGGGTTGAGCCAGAGGCCGTACTGGTCGGGGTAGAGGGTGCGGGCCACGTCGATGCCGTCGACCACTTCGTACGAACGGTTCCAGCCGCTGGCGCTCAACTCCTGGGCCGAGGTCACACAGGGGGCGTAGCCGTAGCCGTCGACCTCCATGTTCCCGTACTGGGCGTCCGGGGAGCCGGCCTGGCCGTGCCACAGGAGCATCCAGATCTGGCCGGAGTTCGGGGTCGCCAGGGCGCGCAGCAGTGCCTCGTAGGCGTCGTAGCGCCCGGGGGTCACCTGGCGCAGCATGTGCTCGACCTGGTCGGTCGTGGTGGCGCTCACCCTGTATCGCCCCTTCTTGGAAGTTGCCCCGAGTAGGAGACCAGCTTAAGCGCCCACGAGCTCGGGACCTGTGGGCCGTTGGCGGGTGCGGGTCGCCTGTCCCCGACAGGTTGTCCCGCTAGCCCTGGGTATAGAAGGGGCGTACCTGTTCGCGCATCCAGTGGCCCACCGGGTCGTCCGCCACGTCCAGCAGAACCAGGTTGACCGGCCAGGGAACCGGAGTCGTCCCCAGGGCCCTGCCGAGGGCGTCCATCGGGAGGGTGCGCAGATCGCCCTCCCACTGGGAGAGTTCGACGCCCACGAACATCACCGGGTCGGCCGTCTCGATCGCGGCCAGGCAGCGGCGGGCCGTGAGGACCACTCCCGTGGCCGCGAACTCGGCCGACGCGGCTGCCAGGAAGTCGACCGGGTCGTCCTGCCAGTCCGGCTCGTAGAGCTTGACCCGGCCACCGGTGTTGGGGCCGTCCAGCGGGGTGCGGCCCACGCGGCAGAGGTCGGCGACCGCGGCCGGCGGGAGGGGGACGCCGACCACCCCGTCGGGGTTCACCGCGATGCCCACGTGCGGGGGCAGGCCGCGGGCGAACTCGACCGCCGGGGCGATGGTGTACGACAGATGGCTGCCGACGACCTGGCGGAACTGCTCCTCGGAGCTGAAGACCGGGACGAAGGCCTGACCCGCGATCTCCAGGGTGGGCAGATCGAGGGGGCCGCTGTGCGGACCGCCGCCGTTCGGCAGGGGGATCCAGACGAAGCTGCGGCCCAGCACCTCGATGATCCGCCCGCCCGCCGAGGGCATGCCGAGGGAGGCCGAGAGCACCTCCTCCAGTTCGTTGCCGGGCCATCCGCCGTGCGGATGAGGGTGCGGGTGTGCCGGTGCTGGAAAGTCCGCGGGAAGATCCGCCGGGAAGTCCATCTGTGTGACCGCCTGCTGTGAACCTACTGATGTGGCTGAAAGGCTAGCGGGTACGGCGGAAAGGTGGCTCGGCCCGGGAAACCCGTCGTCCGCGTCAGCCCGTGAAGCCGATCCGCCGCAGCACGTCCGCGGCGTCCCGGTCGATCAGCACCGCCGAACCGCAGCCCTGTGGCAGGTCACCGCGCTCCACGGAGCGGATCAGCCGGGAGGCAGCGCCCCGGTGCCGCAGGAAGGCGTACCGCGAGACGCCTCGGCCGCGCTCGCGCTGGCCCTCCAGCGCGGTGTCCGCCGTGACGTCGAGCAGCAGCAGGTGCAGGGTGCCGCCCCGGCGCCGGGCCTCGCGGGCCAGCCAGCCGCGCACCCAGGCCTGCGTCCCGCAGTCGTGGACCACGACTCCCTCGCCGGAGCGCAGGGCACCGCGCAGTCCGGCGTAGTGCGCGAGCCGGACCAGGGGGCGGTAGACGGCGTACGGCAGTAAGCGGGACAGCCGGCCGTCCCAGCGGTCACGGGTGTCCTGGGAGTCGATCCGGATCCCGCCCACCGCCCGCCTCATCAGCGTGGACTTGCCGCTGCCGGGCAAGCCGGTGATGACGACGAGGTCCTTGGGGCCGAAGAGCAGAGCGCGCGGACTGCGGCCCCCGCGGTCGCGCAGGTCGCGGACGACCGGGGCCGCGTGGCACGCGCCGCGGAGCTGGACGGCCGGGGCCGCAGGCTGCTCCGGCAGCGCGACGCCCGAGGTCGTCGCGTACGCCGTGGTCCTGTCCACCGTCATCGTCCTCCTCCGGGGTCGGGGTCTCCCTCCCCACCGAGCGTAAAGAGAAGGTAATGGACGATCTCTCGCTTTTCTGTAGTCGTACCGCCACAAGCTGGTTACAGACGCTGCCCTGCCGGACGCGTGCGCGGCGTGCAATGATGTCCGCGCCAACTGCATACCGGCCGCTTGAATCCGCGCGGGAGAGTCCTGGGTACGTGTACCCGGGCGCCGAAGGAGCAAGTCCCTCCCTTGAATCTCTCAGGCCCCGTTACCGCGCGGGCGAGGCACATCTGAAAAGCGGGCCGCCGATTCGAAGGCGGCTCCACCCACGGTGCAAGCCCGGATCATTTCGTGATCAGGGCGAACCTCTCAGGTTCCGATGACAGATGGGGAGGAAAGACCTCGCCCGTCATGCCTTGGATCCTTGGGAGACGACCGTCCGATGAGCAGTACCGAACCCCGTCGTACCGCGCTCGACGCCCTGCACCGCTCGCTGGGCGCGACGATGACCGACTTCGCCGGCTGGGACATGCCCCTGCGCTACGGCTCCGAGCGCGACGAGCACAACGCCGTACGCACGAAGGCCGGGCTCTTCGACCTCTCCCACATGGGCGAGATCACCGTGACCGGGCCGCAGGCGGCCGAGCTGCTGAACTTCGCCCTCGTCGGCAACATCGCGTCGCTGAGTGTCGGCCGCGCCCGCTACACCATGATCTGCCAGGCCGACGGCGGCATCCTGGACGACCTGATCGTCTACCGGCTCGGCGACACCGAGGCCGCTTCTTCTCACTACCTGGTGGTGGCCAACGCCTCCAACGCCCAGGTCGTGCTGGACGCGCTGACCGAGCGCGCGGCCGGCTTCGACGCCGAGGTGCGTGACGACCGGGACGCCTACGCGCTGATCGCCGTACAGGGACCTCAGGCGCCGGGGATCCTCGCCTCCCTGACCGACGCCGACCTCGACGGCCTGAAGTACTACGCCGGTCTGCCCGGCACGGTCGCCGGGGTGCCCGCGCTGATCGCCCGCACCGGGTACACCGGCGAGGACGGCTTCGAGCTGTTCGTGAAGCCGGAGCACGCGGTCGAGCTGTGGCAGGCGCTGACCAAGGCGGGCGAGGGCGTCGGGCTCGTCCCCTGCGGGCTGTCCTGCCGGGACACGCTGCGCCTGGAGGCGGGCATGCCGCTGTACGGGCACGAGCTGTCGACCTCCCTCACCCCCTTCGACGCGGGCCTCGGGCGGGTGGTGAAGTTCGAGAAGGAGGGCGATTTCGTGGGCCGCGCGGCCCTGCGCGAGGCCGCGGAGAACGCGAACCACGAGCCGCCGCGCGTCCTCGTCGGGCTGATCGCCGAGGGCCGCCGGGTCCCGCGTGCCGGGTACGCGGTCGTCGCGGGCGGCGAGGTGATCGGCGAGGTCACCTCCGGTGCCCCCTCCCCCACGCTGGGCAGGCCGATCGCGATGGCATACGTCGACCCCGCGCACGCGACGCCGGGCACGGCGGGTGTCGGTGTGGACATCCGGGGCAGTCACGAGCCGTACGAGGTCGTGGCGCTGCCGTTCTACAAGCGTCAGAAGTAGCCGTCGTAGGTGATGCTGAGCACAGAGTCGCTGCTCACGCACGTCTTCCGCAGTCCCCCATTCATCAGCACTCCCCCGCGTACAGGAGAATTCAGACCATGAGCAACCCGCAGCAGCTGCGTTACAGCAAGGAGCACGAGTGGCTGTCGGGCGCCGAGGACGGCGTCTCGACGGTCGGCATCACCGAGCACGCGGCCAACGCGCTCGGCGATGTCGTCTTCGTCCAGCTCCCGGAGGTCGGTGACACGGTGACCGCGGGCGAGACCTGCGGCGAGCTGGAGTCGACCAAGTCGGTCAGCGACCTGTACTCCCCCGTCTCCGGTGAGGTCACCGAGGTCAACGAGGACGTCGTGAGCGACCCGGCGCTGGTGAACTCCGCCCCCTTCGAGGGCGGCTGGCTGTTCAAGGTGCGCGTCGCCGAGGAGCCGGCCGACCTGCTCTCCGCCGACGAGTACACCGCCTTTTCCGCCGGCTGAGGAGTCCGCACCCGATGTCCGCACTGAACACACCCCTGCACGAGCTCGACCCGGAGATCGCCGCCGCGGTCGACGCCGAGCTGGACCGTCAGCAGTCCACCCTCGAGATGATCGCGTCGGAGAACTTCGCTCCGCTCGCGGTTATGGAGGCGCAGGGCTCGGTCCTCACCAACAAGTACGCCGAGGGCTATCCCGGCCGTCGCTACTACGGCGGCTGCGAGCACGTCGACGTGGCCGAGCAGATCGCGATCGACCGTCTGAAGGAGCTGTTCGGCGCCGAGTACGCCAACGTGCAGCCCCACTCCGGTGCCTCCGCGAACCAGGCCGCCCTGTTCGCGCTGGCGCAGCCCGGCGACACGATCCTGGGTCTGGACCTGGCGCACGGCGGTCACCTGACCCACGGGATGCGGCTGAACTTCTCCGGCAAGCAGTTCGACGTGGTCGCGTACCACGTGGACGAGGCGGGTCTCGTCGACATGGCCGAGCTGGAGAAGCTCGCCAAGGAGCACCGGCCCAAGGTGATCATCGCCGGCTGGTCGGCGTACCCGCGGCAGCTGGACTTCGCGGAGTTCCGCCGGATCGCCGACGAGGTCGAGGCGTACCTGTGGGTCGACATGGCCCACTTCGCGGGCCTGGTGGCGGCGGGGCTGCACCCGAACCCCGTCGAGTACGCGGACGTGGTCACCTCCACCACCCACAAGACGCTGGGCGGACCGCGCGGCGGGATCATCCTTGCGAAGAAGGAGTTCGCGAAGAAGCTGAACTCCTCCGTCTTCCCGGGCTTCCAGGGCGGTCCCCTGGAGCACGTGATCGCGGCGAAGGCGGTGTCCTTCAAGGTGGCGGCCTCGGAGGAGTTCAAGGAGCGCCAGCGGCGTACCGTGGACGGTGCGCGCATCCTCGCCGAGCGTCTGACGGCCGACGACGCCCGGGAGGCCGGGGTCGACGTGCTCTCCGGCGGCACCGACGTCCACCTCATCCTCGTCGACCTGCGCGAGTCCGAACTGGACGGCCGGCAGGCCGAGGACCGTCTCCACGAGGTCGGCATCACGGTCAACCGCAACGCCGTCCCGAACGACCCGCGCCCGCCGATGGTGACGTCGGGGCTGCGGATCGGCACGCCCGCCCTGGCCACCCGCGGCTTCACGGCCGAGGACTTCACCGAGGTCGCGGACGTCATCGCCGAGACGCTGAAGCCGTCCTACGACGTCGAGTCGCTGAAGGCCCGGGTCAAGGCGCTCGCCGACAAGCACCCGCTGTACCCCGGCCTGAACAAGTAGTTCCACGGTGGGGGCACCCGACGACGTGTGCCCCCACCCTTTTTGAAGGAGTGCCCGTGGCCATCTCGGTCTTCGACCTGTTCTCGATCGGCATCGGCCCGTCCAGCTCCCACACGGTCGGCCCGATGCGCGCGGCCCGTATGTTCGCCCGTCGCCTGCGCAACGAGGAGCTGCTGCCCTCCGTCGCCTCGGTGCGCTGCGAGCTCTACGGCTCCCTGGGCGCGACCGGTCACGGCCACGGCACCCCGAAGGCGGTGCTGCTCGGCCTGGAGGGTGCCTCCCCGCGCACCGTGGACGTGGAGAACGCGGACGACCGGGTGGCGGAGATCAAGGCCGCGGGCGTCCTGAAGCTGCTCGGCGAGCGTGAGATCCCCTTCTCCTTCGACGACGACCTGGTCCTGCACCGCCGCAAGACGCTCCCGTACCACGCGAACGGCATGACGGTGTGGGCGTACGACGCCTCGGGCGCCGAACTCATGTCGAAGACGTACTACTCGGTGGGCGGCGGGTTCGTCGTCGACCAGGACGCGGTGGGCGCGGACCGGATCAAGCTCGACGACACGGTGCTGAAGTACCCCTTCCGCACCGGCGACGAGTTGCTGCGGCTGACGAAGGAGACCGGGCTGTCGATCTCCGCCCTGATGCTGGAGAACGAACGCGCCTGGCGCACCGAGGACGAGATCCGCACCGGGCTGCTGGAGATCTGGGAGGTCATGCGGGCCTGCGTGCAGCGTGGCATGACCCGCGAGGGCATCCTGCCGGGCGGCCTTCGGGTGCGCCGCCGCGCCGCGGTGACCGCGCGCCAACTCCGCGCCGAGGGCGATCCGTTGGCGCACTCCATGGAGTGGATCACGCTGTACGCGATGGCGGTGAACGAGGAGAACGCGGCGGGCGGCCGGGTGGTGACCGCGCCGACCAACGGGGCCGCAGGCATCATCCCCGCGGTGCTCCACTACTACATGAACTTCGTGCCCGGCGCCGACGACGAGGGCGTCGTTCGGTTCATGCTGGCCGCCGGGGCGATCGGCATGCTCTTCAAGGAGAACGCGTCCATCTCCGGCGCGGAGGTCGGCTGCCAGGGCGAGGTCGGCTCGGCCTGCTCGATGGCCGCGGGCGCCCTCGCCGAGGTCCTCGGCGGCTCCCCCGAACAGGTCGAGAACGCCGCCGAGATCGGCATGGAGCACAACCTGGGTCTGACGTGCGACCCGGTCGGCGGGCTGGTCCAGATCCCCTGCATCGAGCGCAACGGCATGGCCGCGGTCAAGGCGGTGACGGCGGCGAAGATGGCCCTGCGGGGGGACGGCTCGCACAAGGTGTCCCTCGACAAGGTCATCAAGACGATGAAGGAGACCGGGGCCGACATGAGCGTGAAGTACAAGGAGACGGCCCGGGGCGGGCTGGCGGTGAACATCATCGAGTGCTGAGGGGGTGCGGTGACGTTCGAGTACATCGAGCTCGGCGACACCGACGCCGCCCGCGGTGCCTCGGCCACCGCGGGCATGGAGAACGCGAACGGCACCGTCGCCGTCCCGCTCAACTACAACAAGCCGTGGCTGCGTTCGGGCACCGCGTTCCGCGCCGACGTGCCTGCGGTCCTACGGGGCCGGGTCACCGATTTGGACAGCGGCCAGCCGATGGCGGGCATCACCGTGTACGCCGAGCGGGAGGACGGGCCGCAGCCGCGCACCACCACCGGCTCGGACGGCCACTACACCCTGCGTCTGCCCTACGGCAGCCACCGCATGGTCGCCACCGCCGCCGACTACGCCCCGGTCACCGGCGACGCCTCGCTTACCGTGCAGCAGCCGCAGGGCACGCTCGACCTGGTTCTCGACCGCAACGCGGTGGCGGGCAAGGTCACCGACTACCTGGGCCGGGCGGTCGCCGACGCCGAGATCACCACCAACGGGGTGGCGGAGCGCATGTTGCGCACCGGCACCGACGGTACGTACCGCATCGCGGCCCTGCCGCCCGGCGAACTCACCGTCACCGTGCAGGCGGACGGCTGCCACGAGACCGGCATCCGTACCGAGGCCGTGGACGGCGAGGAGCAGCTCGACTTCCAGCTCGGGCAGCGCAAGGACGGCGGCGGCTACACCTGCACCACGTCCACCGGCACCGCATTGCCGGTGACCACCAAGCTGGCGCTCACCGGCGACGAGGAGGCCGCAGAGGTACAACT
Source organism: Streptomyces canus (assembly GCF_030816965.1). Lineage (NCBI taxonomy): Bacteria > Bacillati > Actinomycetota > Actinomycetes > Kitasatosporales > Streptomycetaceae > Streptomyces > Streptomyces canus. The sequence goes on along the minus strand of NZ_JAUSYQ010000002.1, from coordinate 7,034,070 downwards.
GCCGTTCTCCTTCCCGTTCTACGGCACCACCCAGAACCACCACGATCTCCACCAACGGGGTGCTGACCTTCGACTACTGGGCGGCCGGCTGGGCGAACAGGCCCCTGCCCGACAAAGGCGCGCCGGACGGCGGCATCTACGCCTTCTGGGACGATCTGGAGCTCGACCAGGACAGCTCGGTGTGGACCGGGACCGTGGGAGAGGGCGCCGCGCAGAAGTTCGTCGTCGAGTGGCGCAACTCGGGCTTCTTCGCCGGGTCCGAACGCATCACCGTGCAGGCAGTGCTCCACAAGGACGGCACCATCGTCTACCACTACCGCGATCTGGAAGGGGAGGAGGACGCCCTGGGCGACTACGCCTCCATCGGTATCGAGGCACCGGACAACACCATCGGCTTCGGCTGGCCGTACGGCCGACCGGTGTTGGAGAACAACCTTGCGATCATTTTCCGGCACTGATGCTCGTCAGTACGCTGTCGCCAGACTCAGGGAAGGCAAACATGACCACGCGAACGAGGCTGCTGCTCGCCCTCCTTGCCGGTGCACTCCTGCTGACCGGCTGCAGCGAACTGTCCGCACCCCGAGCCGCCGCCGACGGAGTAAGCCTCACAGTCAGCGGCGGCTTCGCCGGAGTCCGGCACGGCATCGAGGTCGGCCCCGGCGATGCGGTTTTCCTCACCGACCGCAAGGGCGGCCGCGAGCAGACAGATGCCCTGACACCGGCCGAGAGGAAGAAACTCGACTCCCTGCTCGACGCGGTGGACTTCGGCGAGCTGCCGTCCCGCAGCGTCGCCGAGAACGCCCGGGACCGCTTCGAATACCGCCTGCAGCACGACGGCCACACCCTGGTCACCGACGGCAGTACGGACCTGGGCCCGGCCCGCGACCTCATCGCCCATCTCGAGAGCTGCATGCAGGCGCGGCGCTAAGCAGGGTCGGGGACTGGCGCAATGGCTGATGCTCCGTTTCCAGTCCCCGCCGCTTCAAACCGTGTACTACAGCCACAGATCTCCCCTGCGTGATCGGAGCTGACCGTTTCGCGCTCCGCCGCCCGCCCGGCTCCATGGCGCGAGGGGCCGGGTCAGGCTCGGCCGCCGCCTTGGTGACCGAGCCTGACCGGTTCTGACCGACGGATCAAGATCTGCGGCTGTAGTACGAGGTCAGGGAGGCATGGAGACGGCGCGCGGGGGCTTGGCGGTCAACATCATCGAATGCTGAGGTAACAGGCCCTGACCAGCGCGTTCGTTTCTTTCAGCGCTGTCAGGGCCTTCCTTGCTTACGCGGCGGAAAGTCCCCGGAATGTCCCTGGGAGCAGGCGCGAAAGCCCCCACCTGCTCGTGCGGCACTTCCCGGACTGGCGCTTCACGGCACCGGGCGGCGGACTGCCCCTGTGGGTCGACCTGCGCGCGCGGCTCGGCCCGGCGCTGGCCCGTGCGGCGGGGCGGCGGTTCGGCGGGGCAGCGGGGCAGCGGGGCAGCGGGGGGTACGGATCTATTCGGGCGGCCGGTTCGGGGAGGACGGCACGCTGGACAACCACATCCGGATTCCGTTCGTCGCCGACGACGAGACCCTGGCGGAGCGGTTCGAGCGGCTGGCAGAGGTGTGCGGGCCGGGAGGTCAGGTGCAGGGGCGGGTGGTCACCCAGCTGCGGGTGCAGGAGCGAAGTGGAGACAAATCACCAGATCCGAGCCATGGCAGACGTATCCGGCGTGTCCCGCGCAAACTCCTCCACCGGCACCACGGACGTGGAGGTCGCCGCGCGCCTACCCCGGTACGCGGCGCTGCCCGGACCGGCGGCCACGCGCGCCGAGGTTCCTCCGCCACCATGTGGGGCATCATCAACTCCCGTCCCCACACCCACACTTCAGGGAGCCCCCACATGCTCCGCGGCATCGATGTCAGCGCCTACCAGTCGTCCACCTTCAGCACGGAGGGCCTCGCCTTCGTCTTCATCAAGGCGACGGAGGGCCGCTCCTACACCAACCCGAAACTCTCCGCCCAGACCAAGCACGCCCGCGAGGCCGGACTGGTCGTGGGCTTCTACCACTTCCTGTGGCCCGGCAATCTCACCGCCCAGGCCGAGTACTTCGTCAAACACGCCCCCGAGAAGGGGGGCGACATCCTCGCGGTCGACTGGGAGACGACGGGCGACGGCACCCACGCGACGAACGCGGAGAAGGACAGCTTCATCCGCAAGGTGAAGCAGCTGCGCCCGAAAAATCCGGTCGTTCTCTACACAAACAGGCACTACTGGCTGACAGTCGACACGACGTCGTACGCCGGCGACGGCCTCTGGATCGCCGACTACGTCACGGCCGGCAAGCCCCGCATCAAGGCCAAGTGGCGCTTCCACCAGTACACCGACGACCCTGTGGACAAGAACGTCGCCGACTTCGCGAGCAAAGCTGCCCTACGCGAGTGGGCCACCGAAGCCTGACCGGCGCCGACCGGCGCCCTGATCGTAGGCTGTCCCCATGGGCGGGAAGATCGCTGCGGTCAGCAGCAACGGGACGTACTCCTTCACCAAGCCGAACCGCGAGAGCATCACGCTGCTCGCCGGGTTCGGGGTGGAGGGGGATGTTCACGGCGGGGCGACGGTGAAGCATCGGGGCCGGATGGCGAAGGATCCCTCGCAGCCGAATCTCCGGCAGGTGCACCTGATGCACGAGGAGTTGTTCGAGGAGCTCCGCGTGGCCGGGTTCGAGGTCGGCGCCGGGCAGCTCGGGGAGAACGTGACGACGCGGGGCGTCGACCTGCTGGGGCTCTCGGTGGGGACCCTGCTGCATCTGGGCGACGAGGCCGTCGTCGAGGTGACCGGTCTGCGGAATCCGTGTGCGCAGATCGACGGCTTCCGCAAGGGCCTGCTGAAGGAGGTCGTCGGACGGGGTCCGGACGGGGGCGTCCGCTTCAAATCCGGGATCATGGGTGTCGTCGCGGTGGGAGGTGTGGTGCGTCCCGGGGACACGATCCGGATCGAGCCGCCGGACGGACCGCACCGGCCGCTCGACATCGTGTGATCGCCCGGGATCGGTGCCGCGGCGCTCAGCCCCCGAACGGATCCTCCAGCTCGGCTCGCAGAATCCCCGCCGCCCCCTCCGCGTCCCCGTCCGCCACCGCCCGGACCAGTGCCGCGTGGGCCTCGTCCGCGGTGTTGGGGTCGACGTCGCGCAGGGCGGTCAGGGCCAGCAACTCGATCAGGCCCTCGCGCAGGACGGGGGTGAACTCCCTGAACAGGTCGGCGAGTACGGGGTTGTGCGCGGCCGCGACCACCGCGGCGTGGAAGGTGATGTCCGCGTCGACGAAGGCCGCGTCGGAGGATGCGGAGGCGGCCCGCCGGCCTTCCAGCGCGCGTTCCATCGCCGTCACGTCCTCGGGGGTACGGCGGCGCGCGGCGAGGCGGGCCGCGTGGACCTCCACCGCCGTGCGGACCTCGTAGACGTCCGTGACCGCGGCCCGGCGCAGACGCGTGGGCCAGTCCTCCACCGTCTGCGTCGCGGTGACGAAGACCCCCGCGCCCTGCCTCGGCTGCACCAGCCCCGCCCCGGCCAGCGCCCGCAGCGCCTCGCGGACCGTTGAGCGGCCGACGCCCAGTTCCTTCGCGAGTGTGGTCTCACCGGGCAGCTTGGTGCCCACGGGCCAGTGGCCCGCGGTGATCTGCTCACGCAGCCGCTCGGCGGCCTGTTCGACCAGGGGACTGGGGCGGACGGGGCCCAGCGGCATCTGCGGTTCACCCATTCATGCGAGGCAAAGGACGGTACTCGGCGAATTCTCACTTGTCTGAGGACCTGAGGAGTGGCTAGCCTACCGGCATGACGCTCAGCGGTCTCCTTCTTCTCGGCTGCCGCGGCGGGGCCTGACGCGACCGGCACCCCGCCGCGGGACGCCGTGCTGCCGGTCTCCGTCGACCGACCGAGCCGAAGGACCCACCGTAACCTCCGTCTGGAACCCCCAGCGGCCCAGCCCCATGCCCTTCCATCGCTACCGCCCCTTCGAGGACCGCGTGAACGTACCGGTCAACGACCGGAGTTGGCCGTCCGCCCGCATCGACCGCGCCCCCCTCTGGGTCCCCGTCGACCTGCGCGACGGCAATCAGGCCCTCGCCGAGCCGATGGACACCGCCCGCAAGAGCCGCTTCTTCGACCTGCTGGTGCGCACCGGCTTCAAGGAGATCGAGATCGGCTATCCCTCCGCGAGCCGCACCGACTTCGACTTCGTACGGCATCTGGTGACCGGCGGCGCCGTCCCCGACGACGTCACTCCCGTCGTCTTCACCCCGGCGCGCACCGACCTGATCGACAGGACCTTCGACTCGATCGCCGGACTGCCGCGTGCCGTCGTCCACCTGTACATCGCCACCTCACCGGTGTGGCGGGACGTCGTCCTGGGCCGGGACCGCAAGGAGGTGTGGCGGACCGTGCGGGAGTCGGCCGAGCACATGGCACGGCGGGCCGAGACCCTCAACGGCACAGCCGTCCGCTTCCAGTTCTCCCCCGAGACCTTCAACCTCACCGAGCCGGACCTCGTCCTGGAGCTGTGCGACGGACTGACGGAGCTGTGGGACGCCAGCCCGGACCGCCCGGTGACCCACAATCTGCCCGCGACCGTCGAGATCGCCACCCCGAACGTCTACGCCGACCAGATCGAGTACGTCCACCGCCATCTGGTCCGCCGCGACTGTGTGATCCTCTCCGTCCACCCGCACAACGACCGCGGCACCGGCGTCGCCTGCGCCGAACTCGCCGTGCTGGCCGGCGCCCAGCGGGTGGAGGGCTGTCTGTTCGGCAACGGCGAGCGCACCGGCAACGTCGACCTGGTGACCCTCGCGATGAACCTGTACGCCCAAGGGGTGGACCCCATGGTCGACTTCGGCGACATCGACGCCGTCCGCGAGACGGTGGAGCACTGCAACCGGCTGCCCGTGCACCCCCGCCACCCGTACGCCGGCGAGCTCGTCCACACCGCCTTCTCCGGCACCCACCAGGACGCCATCAGCAAGGGTCTCGCGCACCGGGACGAGCACCCGGACGAGCCCTGGCAGGTCCCGTACCTGCCGATCGACCCGGCCGACATCGGGCGGACGTACGAGGCGGTGATTCGCGTCAACTCCCAGTCCGGCAAGGGCGGGACAGCGTATCTGCTGCGCACGCACCACGGCATCGACCTGCCGCCCCGCATGCGCGCCGACTTCTCCCGGGCCGTCCAGGAGGCCACCGACGCGAGCGGCCGGGAGATGGGTCCGAAGGAGCTGTACGAGCTGTTCCGGTCCACCTATCTGATGGAGGGTGAGGTCCGGCTGCACGACGGGACGGCGTACGAGGAGGCGCCCGGCGTCCACCGCTTCGTCGGCACGCTGGAGTGCGACGAGCACGTCGGCGACCACGAGGGCACGGGCACCAGTCCGCTCTCGGCCTTCGTGGACGCGCTCGCCGGTGCCGGGTACGCCGTCGAGGTCATTGACTTCGCCGAGGACGGCACGGCGGCCTACACCGAGTGCCGCGTCAACGGCCGTACGACGGCCTGGGGCGCCGGCGTGGGTCCGGCCGCCGCCGTCCAGGCCGTGCTGTCCGCGCTGAACCGGGCGATGCGGTGACGGAGGTCCTGCGCGCCGAGGACGTGCATGTCGTCCGGGACGGGGAGCCGATCCTCCAGGAGGTCTCCCTGACGGTCCGGGCGGGCGAGCACTGGGCCCTCCTGGGCGCCAACGGCGCGGGCAAGTCCACCCTGCTCAGCCTGTGCAGCGCCCTGGTCCACCCCACCCGCGGCACGGTCGAGGTGCTGGGCCGCCGGCTCGGCCGGGTCGACCTGCGGGAGCTGCGCGCCCACGTCGGTCACGTCGACCCGCGCCATCCGCTCACCGCGCCCCTGCGGGTCCGGGACATCGTCCTGACCGGGCTGACCAACTCCGTTGCCCCGCTCCCCCGTTGGCGACCGACGCAAGGGCAACGGGACAGGGCCGCCCGGCTCATCGGCACCCTCGGCCTCGCCGGCCTCGGCGACGCCCGCTGGCCGACGCTCTCGCAGGGTCAGCGAGGCCGTACGCTCATCGCCCGCGCGCATGGGGGTACCGCCCGGCTCGAGCGAAGCCGAGAGCTGGGGGAGCCCGAACCGCGGCTGCTCCTCCTCGACGAACCGGCGACCGGCCTCGACCTCCCGGGCCGCGAGCGGCTGATCGAGGCTCTGGGAGCCCTGCGCCGGGAGCATCCGGCACTGGCGACGGTCCTGGTCACCCACCATCTGGAGGAGCTCCCGGCCGGCACCACCCACGCGATGCTGCTGCGCGAGGGCCGGGTCCTCGCGCAGGGTCCGGCGTCGGACGTCCTGACCGGTGACCAGGTCGGCAAGTGCTTCGACCTGCCGCTGGTCCTGGAGCGTCACGGCGGCCGCTGGACGGTACGGATCCGGCGCCGGGGCCAGGACGGGGCATGACGAAGGGGGCGCCTGTCGAGGCGCCCCCCTCACCGTCGGCTCTACTTGTTCAGGTAGGCCCAGAACTCGTCGAACGACAGGAGCTTGTCGCCGTTCAGGTCGCGGCTCTTGATGATCGCCTCGGCGACCGACTCGGTCACGTTCCAGTCGCCGCCCTGGGCCAGGGCGGACTTGAACTCGGCGGCGGTGATGGTGCCGTCCCCGTCCGCATCGATCCGCTCGAACTGCTTGCGTGCTTCCTCGATGTCGATGTGCGCCACCGGTCCGCCCCTTTTCTTGCCTTTGTCGTGTCCTGCTGGCTTGCTGCCGCAGGTCAGATTAGCCGCCCGCCCCGATCTCCGGTGCGGCGCCCACCCGGGGAAAACCGCGGTGCCGTCCTCGATCATGTCTGCGAGTGTGGGCCTTCCACTGGGTGGCGACTCGAGGAGCGGTGTGATGGAGAGCTTGCGGGACATTCTCGACGCGGCGGCCCGCGGTGTCTTCCCGCCAGCGGACGGCAACACGACGGTCGTACCGCAGGCGTGTCACCGGGACGCGGGCGTGCTGTCCTTCACGGCGCACTCGGTCGTCTTCACCGACGAAGATCCCGAGTGGGTCCACGCCACCTTGCGCGGCCTGGACTGCGACGCGCTGGCCGCGACGCTGAACCCGCGGTTCCTGGCCGCCTTCCTGGACCGGACCGGGCGCCGGTCCGAGACCATCGACGCGATGCTGGTCGCCGACCCGCTGCCGGGCGGACCGCCGCTCGTGCTGAAGGAGATCGAGGACGCGAACCATCCGCGGGTCGCCTACGCCCGCAGGCGGCGCGACGACATCCGTGCCTGGACGGCGCGGGGCGGGTTGCTGGTGACGGGGCGGGGGGTCGGCGGCCGCCTGGAGGTCTCGGTGGAGGTGGACGAGGACGTACGGCACCGGGGGCTGGGACGTGCGCTGGTGAGCGCGGCCAGGCATCTCGTCACGGAACCGCTGTGGTCCCAGGTCTCACCGGGCAACGCCCGCAGCATGCGGGCGTTCCAGGCGGCCGGTTACCGTCCGGTGGGCGCGGAGGCGGTGCTGCTCGCCACGGCCCCGCAGGGCCTCGGCGGCTCAGCGGAAGATGCCCGTGTGACCGAGTGAGTACCGCCCCGGTTGTGGATACACGGCGAGTCCGTGCGGGCCGCTGCCGACCTTGACGCGGGCCAGCTGCGCGCCGGTGCGGGTGTCGATGGCGTAGACCTCGGAGTTGTAGCGGCCGGACAGCCACAGGACCTTGCCGTCGGCCGAGACGCCGCCCATGTCAGGGCTGCCGCCGTGGGGCAGATGCCACTTCTTGGTGAGCCTGTTCTGGGTGAAGTCGAAGACGGAGACGGTTCCTTCGCCACGGTTGGAGACATACATCTCGCGTGAGTCGCGGCTGACGTATAGACCGTGGGTGCCCTTGCCGGTGGGCAGCAGCGTCGGCCTGCCGAACGTGTCGCCGTCCAGGACCCACATCCCGTCGGCCATCATGTCCGCGACGTAGAACCGCTTGCCGTCCGGCGAGACCTTGACGTCCTGCGGCATGGCCCCGTCGAAGGGGAGCTTCTGCTGCCCGATCACCTTCATCTTCTCGGTGTCGACCTTCAGCAGCTCACCGCTGAACTCGCAGGACACGATGAAGTACCTCCCGTCCAGGGAGAAGTCGGCGTGGTTGACGCCGTAGCAGCTGACCGGGACGGTCTTGACCCGCTCCATGGTGTGCGGGTCGCGGAAGACGAGCTCGCGGTCGAGGGAGGCCATCACGACCGCGTACGTGCCGTTCGGTGTGAAGTAGAGGTTGTACGGGTCGTGGACCTCGACCGGTTTGCCCGCCTTCCCGGTCCGCGGGTCGATCGGCGTGAGGGTGTGCCCGCGGTTGTTGTTGACCCAGAGGGTCTTCAGGTCCCAGGAGGGCACGACGTGCTGGGGCTGCCGCCCCACGGGGATCGTCTCGATGATCTCGTACGTCTTCGGGTCGATGACGGAGACCGTGTCGGACCCGGTGTTGGGCACATAGACCCGCGACGGGAAGTCCTTGACCACCGGCGACAGCTTGTTGGGCCGGTCGGCCGCGTACACGTCCTTCGGATCGAGGACGGGCGGCATCCCGGACAGCCCATGGACCGGCTTCCGCACCGGTTTCACCGGTGCGGGGGCGGCCGCCTTGGTGCCCAGGGCCTCGTTCGCCCCGTCCTTGGAGCCGGTGCCGCAGGCGGCGAGAGCGACGAACGCGGCGCCCGCGATCAGGGCGCTCTTCACGAGGTGGCGCTTCATGGGAGTGGGGGGCATCAGCTGAACAGCTCCGTGGTGGTCACCGCGGCCAGGCCGCGCCGGTCGAGTTCTTCCAGTACGACGGGGAGGGCGGCGATCGTGTCGGCGTACCCGAAGTGCAGGCTCACCACGGATCCCTCGCGGATCTCGGTGAGAACCTTGCGGGCGACGACGGGGGCGCCGGGCGAGGTGAAGTCGAGGGAGTCGACGTCGTAGGAGAGGACGTGGGCATAACCGGCCTCCTGGGCCAGCCGCGTGACGAGAGGTGTGGCGACGGGCGTGCGGGAGGGCCGGAACCAGGTCCCGATCGACCCGGTGAGCCGCTTCAGCCGCTCCGCGCACCCGGTGATCTCTTCCCGGGCCTCGGTCTCGGACATCGCGTTGATGTCGAGGTGGCGGAGGGTGTGATTGCCGAGGTCGTGGCCGCCGTCGAGAATCCGGCGGGCGAGGTCGGGGTGCGCGTCGAGCCATGTGCCCACGGCGAGGACAGTGACCCGGGCACCGTACTTCTCGGCTTCGGTGAGCAGGGTACCTGCGGTCGCGGGATCACCGTCGCCGTGAAAGGTGAGGGCGACACGGGGGCGGTCGCGGGGGCCGTGGGTGAGCTGTGCGGGGAGAGCGGGGGCTGCGCTGGGGGATCGGACTGGATGGGCGACGGCACCACTGCTGCTCGCACATCCCGCGGCCAACGTCAGCCCGGCGGTGGCGAGCAGCACTGCCCGACGATCGGTAGCGGTCACCCACCCTATTTAAGGGGTTATGTCAGAGAATGGCGCTGATCGACCCACCGACTACCTGTCAGCCACCCGCATCTCGAACCAGGTTGTCTTCCCACGAGGCAGCAAGTCCACGCCCCACCGGTCCGAGAGCTTGTCCACGAGGAACAGCCCCCGCCCGCTGACATCCATCTCCTGCACGGGCATCAGGCAGGGCAGCCCCCGGGACGGATCCCGCACCTCTATCCGGATCCACCCCCGGCGACGCCGCATCCGCAGACCGAACACCCGCGCGCCCGTGTGCCGCACCGCGTTCCCCACCAGCTCGGACACGAGTAACACCGCGTCCTCGGTCATCTTCGGAGTGAGCCCCCAGTGCCGGAGAACGATCACCTGGGTCAAGCGCCGCGCGACCGCCGCGGACTCCGGCCGGGACGGCAACGGGACCTCGGCCTCCGCGGGATTCCCGAACAGTTCGAGCGCCTTCAGTGCGTGCTCGTCCTCGACCGCCGGAGACCAGCGCGCCGCCGTCGTACGGCTGTCTCCCCGCGGCTGTTCGAAACCCTCCAGCCCCGCCATGCCCCCATCATGGCCGCCCAAGCACCCTCGGGGGCCGTTCCTGACGAATACGCCCCCCGGAATGCGTCGTTCCGAAGGGGTCGATCGGCATATGCCAATGACGCTTCGGCGTGTTCGAAAGCCCTGCTGACCTGCGGCGGAGGCTCACTGGGAGGCAATCGACCGACTCCCTCGACAAGGCAGACCTAAGGGTGCGTTAAGGCTCCCATAAACCGCCCCATCGAGGGACCCGGATCAGACATCGCGTCAACTGCAAGCGGTTCAGAGGAATTTCGCCTTGCCGGGGCCCTCCTCGACGAAGCTCTTCATGCCGCGTTCGCGGTCCTCCGTGGCGAACAGACCGGCGAACCAGTTCCGTTCCACCGCGAGGCCCGTCTCGATGTCGGTCTCCAGCCCCGTGTCGATCGACTCCTTCGCCGCGCGCAGGGCGATCGCCGGTCCCTGCGCGAGCCTGGCCGCCCAGGCGTGCGCCTCGGCGTACACCTCGTCGGCGGGCACGACCCGGTCCACGAGGCCCAGGGTCAGCGCCTCGTCGGCCTTGACCATACGGCCCGTGAAGATCAGGTCCTTCGCCTTGGACGGGCCGACCAGCCGGGCGAGCCGCTGGGTGCCGCCCGCGCCGGGGATCAGGCCGAGCAGGATCTCCGGCTGCCCCAGCTTGGCGTTCTCCGCGGCGATCCGGAAGTCCGCGCACAGCGCGAGTTCGCAGCCGCCGCCCAGGGCGTAGCCGGTGACGGCCGCGACGACCGGCTTGGGGATGCGGGCCACGGCCGTGAACGCGTCCTGGAGGGCGCGGGAGCGCAGGACCATCGCGGTGTGGTCCATGTTCTGCATCTCCTTGATGTCCGCGCCGGCCGCGAACACCTTCTCCCCGCCGTACAGGATCACGGCGCGCACGTCCTCGCGCCGGGTCGCCTCCTCGGCGAGCTCCTTCAACCGGTCCTGGGTGGCCACGTCCAGCGCGTTCATGGGCGGGCGGTCGAGACGGATGGTGCCGACACCTTCGGCGACTTCGAGATTCACGGTCATGCCCAGCAGGTTAACGGGGACTAACGGCGAGTGGCCGGGTGCGGTCGCTCACACTCGGCCGGGGGCCCGGAGGTTGGTAACTGCTCGCCGGGGTTGCCCCCAGGCGGACACAGCACGGCGACCAACGACAAGGGCCCCGGTGCCGTACCTCACACCGGAGCCGCTGATCGTCGTACGGACTACGCCTTCCACTTCTCCCACGACATGTTCCAGCCGTTGAGGCCGTTCTCCGGCGCGACCGTCGCGTCGTCGGAGTTCTTGACCACGACCACGTCACCGATCAGCGAGTGGTTGAAGAACCAGGCGGCCGGCACACCGCTGTCGTAACCGCCCTTGACGTCACGCAGGCCCACGCAGCCGTGGCTGGCGTTGTAGTTGCCGAAGGCGTCGCCGCCCCAGTAGTTGCCGTGGATGAAGGTGCCGGAGTCGGTCAGCCGGGCGGCGTGCGGGACGTCCTTGATGTCGTACTCGCCGCCGTAGCCGACGGTGTCGCCGTTCATCCGGGTCACCGCGAGCTTCTCGCTGATGACCATCTGGCCGTTCCAGGTGTCGTAGCCGGGCTTGCCGGTGGTGACATTGATGGTCTTGATGGTCTTGCCGTCCTGGGTGACCTTCATCGTGTGCTTCTCGGCGTCCACGACGGAGACCTGGTTGCGGCCGACGGTGAAGGAGACGGTCTTGTCCTGCTTGCCGTAGACGCCGTCGCGGCCCTCGACCCCGTTCAGGTTGAGGTCGACGGTGACCTTGGTGCCTTCCTTCCAGTACTGCTCGGGACGGAAGTCCAGGCGGTCGTTGCCGAACCAGTGGCCCTCGACCTCGACGGCCGGTTCGGTCTTGACGGTGATGGCCTTCTCGACGTCCGCGGGGCTGGTGATGCCCCGGGTGAAGCGGATGGAGAACGGCATTCCGACGCCGACCGTCGAACCGTCCTCGGGCGTGAACGTGCCGGTGAAGGTGTTCTTCGGCGTCAGGGTGGTGAAGCTGGAGTCCTCGGCCGCCGTACGGCCGTTGGCGTCCTTCGCGACCGCGTGCACGGTGTAGGCGGTGCCGGCGGCGAGGTGGGTGGACGGCGTCCAGGAGGCGCCGTCCCCGGTTATCTTCCCTGCTATCGCGGTGCCCTTGGCGTCCTTGACCTGGACCTCGGTCAACTTGCCCTGGGTGGCACCGACCCTGAGGGCGCCGCTGGTGTCGACGGACTTCGCCCCGTCCTTCGGGCTGATGGAGACGACCGCCTCGGACTGCTTGGTCTCGGTGGCGGACGAGTCGCCCTTCTCGGCCTTGGCGTCACCGGTTCCGGAATTTCCTCCGCCGCAGGCGCTGACGGCCAGCAGCAGAACGCCGAGTATCAGCGCCGACAGCCCCTTGGCCCTGCGCCCCCGCGCGTCAACCGACGCCCCCGATATCGGTCGCACGTTCAAGTCTTTTCTCCCCTCGAAGGGCCTGGTCAGGCCCGCTCCCCAGCGCGTTCCACGAACGCGTTGGCGAATATTAACCGCAGAGTTTTGAGCATCGTGTGAGCCCAAGGTCACCATTCAGTCCCAACTTCAACGGAAAGTTGGGCCGACCCACCCCCCTGTCGGGTTACTTCACCGCACTGCCTGCCTTCCACTCCTTCCAGCCCATATTCCAGCCTCCAAGGCCATTGTCAGGAGCGACCTTTTTGTCATTGCTGTGGACGACCTCGACGACGTCCCCGACCAGGCTGCGGTCGAAGAACCAGCCCGCGGGCGTGTCCGAGCTGCCGCCCTTCACGTCCCTGAGGCCCACACAGCCGTGGCTGACATTGACTCTGCCGGGGGCGCTCGGCGCCCAGTAGTTGCCGTGCAGGAAGGTGCCGGAGTCGGTCAGACGCAGGGCGTGCGGGACGTCCGGGATGTCGTACTCGCCGCCGAAGCCGACCGTGCGGCTGTTCATACGGGTCACTTCGAGCATCTCGGTGACGACCATCTTTCCGTTGTACGTGGTCGTCTTCGGGGCGCCGGCGGTGATCGGCACGGTGGCGATCAGTTCACCGTCCCGTCTGACCTGCATGGTGTGCCGGGCCGCGTCGACGAGGGAGACCTGGCTGCGGCCGACGGTGAAGGCGAAGGTCCGGTACTGGAGGCCGTAGACGCCGGACGCCCCTTCCACATCACGGAGTCTGAGCGCGACCGTCACGCGGGTGCCGGGTCTCCAGTAGTGCTCGGGGCGGAAGTCGAGGCGGCCGTTGCCGAACCAGTGCGGGCGGATCTCGACGGCTGGCTTCGAGGTGACGCGTACGGCGCGTTCGACGGCGGCTCGGTGCTCGATCTCCCGGTTGAACTCCAGGGAGACGATCATCCCGGTGCCGACGGTGGAGCGGTTCTCGGGGCTGACGTACCCGATGAACCGTTCCTCGGGGACGTAGGTGGTGAACGTCGTGTGCCGGGCCGAGCGGCGGCCGTGGCCGTCCAGGGCGACCGCGTCGACGGTGTACTTGGCGGCCAGCGCCAGCTGTGCCTCGTCGGGTTCCCAGCGCAGGCCGTCCTCGGAGATGCGCCCGGGCACCGGGAAGTCCTGCGCGTCCTGGGACTTGACGACGGTGACCGACTCGAGGCGTCCGCTGGGGACGCGGACCCGCAGCCTCTCCTCGGGCGGCACGCCCTTGGTGCCGTCGTCGGGCGCGACCCTGATCACGTCCTCGGGCGCGGGAGGCTTCCCGAATCCGCCGACACCGCCGATCCCGCCACCCCCGTCCGCCGTACAGCCGGCGACCCCGGCCAGCAGTCCTGCCCATGTCATGACGGCGGCCAGAACGGCCCCCGCGCGCCGAGCGCGCCCTTGTCTCTGCCTCACGCCCAGCCCAACGACCGGGCCCACCCTGGGGAAACGTGAGGTCGGTGGCCGCAGGCACGTGCACCCCTTTGGCGCTACGGCACCACGGACGCGCCCCTTGGGGGCACGAGGAACTGCGCGACCGGCCCCCACCACTCCGCGGCCGCCCCACAACCTGACCTGGCAGATCCACGGGCGCCCGGCCCAAGCAAACGCAGCGAAACGTGAGTGCGAGGCAAGCGCTGGGCAGAACAGTGGGGAGAACGACGCGAGGGGGTGTCGCGGCCGGGACGCCGTGCGCCCTTTTCCGCGTTGCTCCATGAGCCGTGGGAGGCCGACCGGTGTCCAGCGCAGCCGAGCAGGAGGCGGTGACCGAAGCCGCCGAGGAGCGCCCCGCCGCGCTGGTGAACGGCGCGCAGCGCAAGGCGCCCGCCGTGCCGGTGTGGCCCGGGGCGCCGACGCCGCTGGGCGCCCGGTTCCGAGTCGGCCCGGACGGGGTGGCGGGGACCAACTTCGCGCTGTGGGCGGGCGGGGCCGAGGCGGTCGAGCTGTGTCTGTTCGACGCGGACGGCAAGGAGACCCGGGCCCGGCTCACCGAGCTCACCCACGAGATCTGGCACGGCTTCGTGCCCGGTGTCATGCCCGGCCAGCGCTACGGCTTCCGGGTGCACGGCCGCTGGGACCCGTGGACCGGCGGCCGCTGGAACTCCTCGAAGCTGCTCCTCGACCCGTACGCCCGCGCGGTGGACGGCGACTTCAGCCTGCCGCCCGAGGTGTACGGCCATGTCCGCGACTGGCCCCACCAGCAGGTGGCGGACACCGTACGGGACGACCGGGACTCGGCGCCGTACGTCCCGAAGGGCGTGGTCGTCCACGATGACGACGACTGGGCCGAGGACCGTCGCCCGAAGACCCCGTGGGCCGACTCGGTGATCTACGAGGTGCATGTGCGCGGGTTCACCGCGCTGCACCCCGGCATCCCCGAGGAACTGCGCGGGACGTACGCCGGTTTGGCGCACCCGGCCGCGATCGAGCACCTCGTGGAACTCGGCGTCACGGCCGTCGAGCTGCTCCCCGTCCACCAGTTCGCGCACGAGGACCACCTGCTGCGGCGCGGCCTCAAGAACTACTGGGGCTACAACTCCATCGGCTACTTCGCGCCCCACGCGGCCTACGCCGCCTCCGGTACGACGGGCCAGCAGGTCGGCGAGTTCAAGCGCATGGTGCGCGCGCTGCACGCCGCCGGGATCGAGGTCATCCTCGACGTGGTCTACAACCACACCGCGGAGGCGGGCGAGCTGGGCCCCACGCTGTCCCTGAAGGGCATCGACAACCGGGGGTACTACCGGTTGCAGTCCGACGCCCGGCGCTACGCGGACTACACGGGCTGCGGCAACACCCTGCACGTGGTCCAGCCGCACGTCCTGAGGCTGATCACCGACTCCCTGCGCTACTGGGTGACGGAGATGGGCGTGGACGGCTTCCGGTTCGATCTGGCCGCCGCGCTGGCCCGTTCCATGCACGACGTCGACATGCTGTCCCCGTTCCTCGCGGTCATCGCCCAGGACCCGGTGCTGCGGCGCGTGAAGCTGATCGCCGAGCCCTGGGACGTGGGCTCCGGGGGCTATCAGGTGGGTGCCTTCCCGCCCCTGTGGACGGAGTGGAACGACCGCTACCGCAACGCCGTACGCGACTTCTGGCGGGGCGCCCTGCCCGACGTCCGGGATCTGGGGTATCGCCTCTCCGGTTCCAGCGACCTGTACGCCTGGGGCGGGCGCCGGCCGTACGCCTCGGTCAACTTCATCACCGCGCACGACGGTTTCACCCTGCGGGACCTGGTGTCGTACGAGCGGAAACACAACGAGGCGAACGGCGAGGGCAACCGGGACGGCACGGACGACAACCGGGCGTGGAACTGCGGGACGGAGGGGGAGACGGACGACGAGCGCGTACGGGCGCTCAGGCGGCGGCAGTTGCGGAACCTGCTCACCACGCTGCTGCTGTCGACGGGTGTGCCGATGCTGGTCGCGGGCGACGAGCTGGGTCGCACACAGCGCGGCAACAACAACGCGTACTGCCAGGACAACGAGATCAGCTGGGTGGACTGGGGCCTGCTGGAGGACCCCGGCTGGAAGGCGCTGTTCGACCTCACCGCCCGGCTGATCGCACTACGTCACCGGCACCCGGTGCTCAGGCGTCGGGCGTTCTTCTCGGGGCGGGCCCACTCCGCGGACGGCCTGCGCGACCTGGCCTGGTTCACGGCTCGCGGCGCGGAGATGACGGAGCGGGACTGGTACGCCCCCGCCGGCACGCTCGGCATGTATCTGTCGGGGCGCGACATCCCCGGCCGGGACGAACGCGGCGCGCCGATCGTGGACGACAGCTTCCTCGCCGTCCTGCACGCCGGGGACCGGCCGGCGAGCTTCCTGCTGCCGGGGCCGCCGTGGGCGGAGCGGTACGAGGTGGTCGTCGACACGTCGAGGGAGGAGCAGGAGGAGGCGCCGGGGGTGGTGCACCGGGCGGGGGCGTCGATCACGGTTCCGGCGCGGGCGGTGCTGCTGCTGCGGGTGGCCGGGTGAGACGACGGGACCGCGCCGACCTGCCCGGTCAGCCGAGGATGCCCCGCTGGTAAGCCGTCGCGACCGCCGCCGCACGGTCGTTGACGCCCAACTTGGCGTAGAGGTGGGTGAGATGGGTTTTCACGGTCGCCTCGCTGATGAACAGTTCGCGGGCGATCTCGCGGTTGGACGTGCCCCGGGCAACCAGGGCGAGCACCTCGCGCTCGCGGGCGGAGAGGGGCTCGTTACCAGGAGCCTTGGGGGCGCGGACGGCCGAGACCAGCCGGGATGCCACGGCCGGGGACAGCACCGTACGGCCTTCTGCCGCCGCCCGCACGGCCGTGAACAGCTCGTCGCGCGGGGCGTCCTTCAGCAGATAGCCCGTCGCGCCCGCCTCGATGGCCGGCAGGGTGTCGGAGTCCGTGTCGTACGTCGTCAGGACCAGCACCTTCGCGCGGGCGGAGCGGTGCGTGAGCTCACGGATGGCGTCGACTCCCCCACCGCCCGGCATCCGCAGGTCCATCAGGATCACATCCGGGTCCAGCGCGGTGGCCTTCTCCAGCGCCTCGACGCCGTTCGACGCCTCGCCGAGAACCTTGAATCCCGGCGCGGAGTCGAACATGCCGCGCAGACCGTCCCGTACGACGGGATGGTCGTCGACGATCAGCACCGAGATACCCACGTCACTGGTCATGGCGGACCAACGGTACGCGAGCCGACAGCGCGGTGCCGTGGCCCGGTTCGGACTCGACGGTGAGGGAGCCCGCGATGCGTTCGGCGCGGGCCCGCATGCCGTCGAGTCCGAAGCCGCCGGTGCGGGAGCGGGCCGGAAGGGCGAGGGGGTCGAAGCCGGCGCCGTCGTCGCGGATGTCGAGGATGACCTCGCTGCCCAGGAAGGTCAGGGTGACGCCGAGGCGGCCGGCCCGGGCGTGCCGGGAGGCGTTGGAGAGGGCTTCCTGGGCGATGCGCAGGAGGGTGGCCGAGACCTCGTCGTGAAGCTGCTCGATGGTTCCGGCGACGGTGAACTCGGCGCGGATTCCGGTCCGTTCGCCCCAGTCGGCAACCGTGTTCCTCAGGGCCTGGGGCAACCCGTCGTGCTCCAGCGCGACGGGGGCGAGGTTGTGCACCGAGCGGCGGGCCTCGCCGAGGCTGTGCCGGGCGAGGTCCATGGCGCGGTGGACGTGCTCACGGGCCTGGACCTCGTCGGGCGTGTTCGCGACCACCTGGAGCTGGGCGATGATGCCGGTCAGACCCTGGGCGAGGGTGTCGTGGATCTCGGCGGCGAGCCGTCGGCGCTCGTCGGAGACGCCCGCTTCCCTTGCCTGGACGAGGAGTTGGGCGTGCAGGGCGGCGTTCTCGTCGAGCGCCGCCCGCAGTGCCTCGATGGTCTGGGCCCGTTCCCGGGAGCGCTGTTCCTCCTGCTCGGTGATGTGGGCGACGAAGGCCTGGAGGCCGAAGTTGACGATCAGCAGCCCGGCGAATCCGAGCCACTGCGCCGTACTGGTCACCGGCAGTCCGCCGACCTGCGCGCCCGCCACGATGACCGCGCTCGCGAACAGTCCGAGCCGCCGCCACATGCCGGGGATCAGCTCGTCGGCGTCCATGTAGCCGGTGGCCGCGTAGAACGCGAAGAACGGGTTGATCCAGGTGAGGACGAAGGCGATCGCCCAGCGGACGGCGTAGTAGGCGGCGCCGGCCGGGGAGGGACTGCGGCCGCGGTCGGCACGGCGGTAGCGGGTGCCGTGCCACCACAGCTGGAGCACGAGCGCGGCGCCGACCAAGGCGCCGGCGGTGTACCACTCGGCGGGGCCGTCCATGAGGTCCGCGGAGACGACCGCGAGGACGGCGCTGACGCCGAGCAGCGCGTACGGTCCCCAGATGTGCAGTTGTTCCAGGCGGCGCTCGAGTTGCGTGTCCACCACGGTCATGTCCTCAGTCTGCACGGCCCCGTTCGCCTACTCCCAGCGGAACCAGCGCGACGCGGCGGCCGTGAGCAGCACCGTCCAGGCGACGAGCACGCCCAGGTGGGTCCAGCCCGGCCAGTCGCCGGCCGCGGCCCGGTTCAGGGCCTCGGCGGCCGCGCCGAACGGGGTGTACCCGACGATCCGGGCGAGGACGTCCGGCATGGTCTGCACCGGCGCCCACACACCCGCGCAGAACATCGACGGGAAGAACACGGCGGATCCGATGGCACCGGCGATCTTCGTCGTCCGGGACAGCGCGGAGATCACCGCGCCCAGCGCGAGGGCGACGAGCACGGCCAGAACCAGGGCCAGCAGGTACCCGAACAGCTGCTCGGGCAGTCGTACGGCGAAGGCGAACCGTCCGACGAACAGGGCGAGCAGCGCGGATGCCAGGGCGGCGCCGCCGTAGACGGTCATCTGCGCGGTGAGCAGGGCGGTCGGGCGGACCGGGGTGGTGGACATGCGGCGCAGGATGCCGCGCTCGCGGTAGCCGGTGAGGGTCTGCGGCATGGACTGCAGGCCGCTGACGATCAGGCCGAGGAGCACGGCCACCGGGACGTAGACATCGATGGTCCTGAGGCCGCCGAGGTCGGCCTCGTGGTTCCGGAAGGACGGGATCGAGCCGAGGATCACCAGGAGCAGGGTGGGGAACAGCAGGATCCAGAAGAGGGCGCCGGGTTCGCGGCGGAAGAGTCGGACCTCGGTCCGCAGTACGGCGGTGTTCATGCCGTGGCCTCCTGGGTCAGGTCGAGGAAGGCGTCGTCGAGGGTGGCGTCGACGACACGGAGCTGGTGGGCGGTGACGTGCCGGCGGGCGAGCAGGGTGATCACGGCGTTCACGGTCTCGTCGGTGCCGGACAGGGTGAGGCGGCCGTCCCGGTCCTCGATGGAGGCGAGGGCGGGCAGCGTGTTCAGTTCGTGTGCGTCGAGCGGGGCGGACGGGGTGAAGCTGATGACGGTGGCGCCCGCCGAGCGGTGGATGAGGCCCGCCGGGGTGTCCAGGGCGGCGATCCGGCCCCTGTCGATCACGGCGATCCGGTCGCAGAGCCGCTGCGCCTCCTCCATGAAGTGCGTGACGAGCAGGACGGTGACGCCGTTGGCGCGGATGTCCTCGATGAGCTCCCAGGTGTCGCGGCGGGCACGCGGATCGAGCCCGGTGGTCAGCTCGTCCAGGACGACGACCCGGGGATTGCCGACGAGCGCGAGCGCGATGAACAGGCGCTGCTTCTGGCCGCCGGAGAGCTTGCCGAACCGGGTGGTGAGCTTCTGGGTCAGCCCCAGGCGCTCGGCGAGCGGGCGCCAGTCGAGGGGCTTGTCGTGGAACGCGCTGTACAGCTCCAGGGCCTCACGGACGGTGAGTTTGGCCTGGAGTTCGCTCTCCTGGAGCTGGGCGCCGAGGACGCGGGCCACGCGCGCGTGGTCGGCGACGGGGGCGAGACCGGTGACCCGCACGCGGCCCGTGTCGGGAATCCTCAGACCCTCGACGCACTCGACGGTGGTGGTCTTCCCGGCGCCGTTCGGGCCAAGAATTCCAAAAATCTCGCCCTCCTCGACGGCGAAGGAGACACCGTCGACGACGGCCCGGCCGCCGTAGGACTTGCGCAGTTCGCTGACTTCGATGACGGACATGGCATCAGCGTCCCGGCACGGGCCCCGCCGCCACATCGCCCGTCGCGCTCGACCCGGCATCAACCGATCGGTGGATGCGGCCGTACGACCCCTCGAACATGCAGGTCGTAGGACCAACGGCCGATTCCGGTCCGGCCAAAACTCGGTGGGCGTTGTCAGTGCCGGTCCGTAGGCTCGCAGCTGATGTCCACGACACGTGCAACCACCAAGGACCGATCGGCCGTGAGGACCCTGCTGCGCCTGTGGCCGTACGTCCGGCCGGCCCGCGCGCGGCTGATCACCGCCGCGTTCGTGGCGATCCTCGCCTCCTGTACGGGGCTGGTGATCCCCCTCGTCCTGAAGTGGATGGTGGACGGGCCGGTCGCCGACGGAGACACCGCGGGCGTATGGCTCGGGGCGCTGTACCTGCTGCTGCTCGGGTTCGCGGAGGCGCTGCTGTTCGGACTGCGGCGATGGCTGGTGGCGAGACCGCTCTCCCACGTCGAGGCGGAGATGCGGGCGGGCCTGTACCGGCACCTCCAGCGCCTCCCGGTGGCCTTCCACGACCGCTGGGCGTCCGGCCAGCTGCTGTCCCGGGCCACCACGGACCTCATGCTCCTGCGCATGTTCCTCGCCTTTCCGCTGACGTTCCTGCTGGTCAACAGCGTGACGATCACCGTCGGTGTGATCATCATGCTGCTCCAGGACTGGACGCTCGGGCTGGTGATCCTGGGGCCGGCCATCCCCGTGGTGATCACGTGCATGGTCTTCGAGAAGCGGTACCACCGTGTGGCGCGGCTCGCCCAGGACCAGGTCGGCGACCTCACGACGGTCGTCGAGGAGAGCGTGCTCGGCATCCGGATCATCAAGGGCTTCGGCCGCCACCGGTCCCAGGCACGGGCCTTCCGTGAACTGTCCGGGAAGCTGCGGGGAACCGAGCTGCGCAAGGCGGGCCTGCTGGCCACGATCTGGGGCGTCATCACCACCCTCCCCGAGGTGGCCATCGGGGCGGCGCTGGTCCTGGGCTGCGTGCAGGTGGCCGACGGGGAGTTGTCGGCGGGCACGTTGGTGGCCTTCCTGTCGACGGCACTTGCGCTCAGGTGGCCGGTGGAATCCATCGGCTTCCTGCTGGCGATGACCCAGGAAGCGGCGACGGCGACGGAGCGCTACTTCGAGGTGATCAATGAAGTGCCGGAGCAGGAAGACGCACCCCGCAGGGACGCGGAGCTGTATCGAAATGCGGCTCCGCCGCGGGACGCGGCCGGCCCCGACAAACGCGCACCCGACGACGAAGGCCTCCGGTTCCACCACGTCCGGTTCCGCTACCCGGACGCCCCCGAGGACTCCCCACCCATCCTCGACCGCGTGGACCTCCACATCCGCCCCGGCGAATCCATGGCCCTGGTCGGCACGACGGGCAGCGGCAAGACGACCCTCACCGCCCTCGTCCCCCGCCTCCACGAGGTGACATCCGGCCGCATCACCCTGGACGGCGAGGACATCACCGCCATGTCCAGAGAAGAGCTGCGCTCGAAGGTGGCCGTCGCCTTCGAGGAACCCACGCTCTTCTCGGCCAGCGTCAAGGACAACGTCCTGCTGGGCATGGACGAACAGGAACTGGACCGCGCCCTGTCCGTCGCGCAGGCGGACTTCGTACACGCCCTCCCCCACGGCACCGACACCCAGGTCGGCGAACAGGGCCTCAGCCTCTCCGGCGGCCAGCGCCAACGCCTCGCCCTGGCCCGGGCCGTGGTCGGCAAGCCCGGATTCCTCGTCCTCGACGACCCCCTGTCCGCGCTGGACGTGCACACCGAGGCCGCCGTGGAGGCCGCGCTGCGCGACGTCCTCGCGGACACCACCGCGCTCATCGTGGCGCACCGCCCCTCGACCGTGCTGCTCGCCGACCGCGTCGCGCTGCTGTCCGACGGCCGTATCACCGCCGTGGGCACCCACCACGAACTCCTGCGCACCAACGCCGAGTACGCCCACCTCATGTCCGGCACCGGGGAAGCGAAGGACGACGACCGATGACGGCCCCCACCACCAACGCCCCCACGGCGGACGACGAACCGGAACTCCCCCGTCACAAGGACGCCGCGGACGCCTTCGACCGCGACGTCCTGCCCACTCCCCCGCGCGCCACCTCCCTCCTGCTGCGCTCCCTGCTCGCGCCGATGAAAGCGCGGGTCACCCTCACCACGTTCCTGCTGCTGCTCCAGCAGGCGGCCGTACAGGCGGGCCCGCTGCTGGTCGCGTACGCCATCGACCGCGCGGTTCCGGCGTTCCGGGACCACGACAACGGCCCGCTGATCGCCGTCGGCGCCGGTTATCTGCTGTCCGCGCTGTCCTCCGGCGGGCTCCAGTACGCGTTCATCCTGGTCTCCGCCCGCGTCAACCAGGACGTGCTGCTCGACCTGCGCGGCCGCATCTTCCGGCACGCCCAGGCGCTGAGCATCGACTTCCACGAGCGCTACACCTCGGGGCGCCTCATCTCCCGTTCGACGACGGACGTGGAGTCGCTGCGCGAACTGCTCAATGAGGGCCTGCAGGAACTCGTCACCGTCATCCTGTCCTTCCTCTACATCTCCGCCCTGCTGCTCTGGCTGGATCTCGCCCTCGGCGCGGTCGCGGTGGCGTCCTTCGTGCCGCTGTACCTGCTCGTGCGGGGTTACCGGCGGCGCGCGGGCCGGGTGTACCGGAAGCGGTCGACCGCGATCGCCGCCGTGATCGTCAAGTTCGTGGAGACGATGAACGGCATCCGGCCGGTGCGCGCGTTCCGTCGCGAGGCCGCCAACGACGCCGAGTTCGCCGTACTGAACAAGCGGCACGAGCGGGTCAACGGCGACGCGCTGCTGGAGATGGCCCGCTATGTCGTCAGTTCCCGGCTGGTCGCCAACACGGCCGTCGCGGGGATCGTGCTGTGGGGCGCCTACCGAGTGGCGCAGGACTCGCTGGAGCTGGGTGTACTGGCGGCGGCAGTGCTGTATCTGCGGCGGCTGTACGACCCGATCGACCGGCTCGGGATGTTCCTGAACTCCTACCAGTCGGCGGCGGCCTCCCTGGAGAAGATCGCGGGCCTGCTCGCCCAGACCCCGACCGTGCCCGAGCCGGTGACACCCAGGCAGCTCCCGGCCCTCGAGTCGCAGCACCCGGGCCGCGAGGTCGTCTTCGACGGCGTCCGCTTCGCCTACCGCACCGGCGGCGAGGTGCTCCCCCGCTTCGATCTGACCCTGCCCGCCGGGCAGACGGTCGCGGTGGTCGGCTCGACCGGCGCCGGAAAGTCGACACTCGCCAAGCTCCTCGCCCGTTTCTACGACCCCTCGGACGGCCGCGTCCTCCTGGACGGCGTGGACCTCCGCGAGCTCGCCGTGCCCGAACTGCGGCGCGGGGTGGTCATGGTGACGCAGGAGGCGTTCCTGTTCTCCGGCACGGTCGCCGAGAACATCGCGATCGGCCGGCCGGACGCCACCCGCGAGGAGATCGAGCAGGCGGCGAAGGCGATCGGCGCGCACGACTTCATCAGCGCCCTGCCCGACGGCTACGACACGGACGTACGCAAGCGGGGCGGCCGTATCTCGGCGGGTCAGCGCCAGCTCGTGGCGTTCGCGCGGGCACTGCTCGCCGATCCGGCGGTGCTGATCCTGGACGAGGCGACCAGTTCGCTCGACATCCCCGGCGAGCGGGCCGTGCAGCGGGCGATGGCGACGGTCCTCAAGGGCCGTACAGCCGTGGTGATCGCGCACCGGCTGTCGACCGTGGAGATCGCCGACCGGGTGTTGGTCATGGAGCACGGCAGGGTCGTCGAGGACGGCACACCGGCCGAACTCGTCGCGGGCACGGGACGGTTCGCGGATCTGCACCGGGCCTGGCGGGACAGCCTGGCGTGAATCGACAGGGGGACAGGTGATCGACGCGTACGAGGACCCCGGCACGCCCGACGTCCGGGGCGGCTGGCGGTATCTGTGGTGGCTCGTGCGCTGTCAGCCGGGGCGGTCCGTGGCCGGGGCGCTGCTGGGCAGCTCCTGGATGGTGCTGCTGGCGGCGACGCCGTATCTGATGGCGAAGGCGATCGACGAGGGCCTGGAGCCGGGCGACTGGGCGGCGCTCGCCGGCTGGTGCTTCGCCCTGTTCGCGGTCGGCTCCTTCAACGCCTGGCTGAGCATCATGCGGCACCGCACGATGACGCGGGTGCGGATGGACGCCAACTTCCGCACGGTCAAGGTGGTCGTCGGACAGGCGGTCCGCCTCGGCGCCGCCCTCTCGCGCCGGACCGGAGCCGGTGAGGTCGTCACGATCGGCGTGGGCGACGTGCAGACGATCGCCGGCGCCCTGACCGTCGTCGGCCCGGGCGTCGGCGCGTGCGTCGCCTATCTGACGGTGGCCGCCCTGCTGGTGTCGGTCTCTCCGCTCCTCGCGGTCGTGGTCCTGCTCGGCATCCCGGCGATCGTGCTCCTCGTCGGCCCCTTCCTGTCCCGTCTCCAGGGCGCCGAGACGGAGTACCGCGACCGTCAGGGCGTCCTCACCTCCCGCATCGCCGACCTCGCGGGCGGCCTGCGCGTCCTCAACGGCCTGGGCGGCAAGGGCCTGGTCGCCGACGCCTTCCACCGCGACTCCCAGCACCTGCGGGCCCAGGGGTACCGGGTCGGCGCGGTCACCAGCTGGGTCCAGGCCCTCGGCGTGGGCCTGCCCACCCTGTTCCTCGCCGTGGTCACCTGGCTCGCGGCGCGCCTGGCCGCCCAGGGAGAGATCACCGTGGGCGAGTTGGTCGCGGTGTACGGCTATGTCGCGGTCCTGGTGGGCCCGGTGGCGTTCTGGGTGGAGTGCGGCTACCAGCTCAGCCGGGGCGTGGTGGCGGCGAGGAGGGTCGTGCGGTTCCTGCGCCTGGAGCCGATGGAGGACCGGGGCACGCGGGATGCCCCCGCGGAGTCCTCGGTTCTGTACGACCCGGAGTCGGGCGTACGCGTCCTGCCGGGCCGCCTGACGGCGCTGGCCTGCGCGAGGCCCGCGGACACGGCGGCGGTTCTGGACCGCCTGGCCCGCTACACCCCGTCGCAGGCGACCTGGGCCGGAGTCCCCCTGGACGAGATCCGGCTGCCCCAGGTCAGAGAGCACATCCTGCTGGCGGACCACGAGGCGGACCTGTTCGCGGGCACACTGCGCGATGTGATCATGGGTGCGGACTCCGACCCCGCGGCCGCCGTACACGCAGCCGTGGCAGACGACATCGTGCAAGCTCTCCCCGACGGCCTCGACTCACCGATGGACGCCCAGGCCCGCAATCTCTCCGGCGGCCAGCGCCAACGCATCCGACTGGTAAGGGCTCTCCTCGCCGACCCGGAAATCCTCCTGGCCATAGAACCCACCTCCGCCCTGGACGCCCACACAGAAGCCCTCGTCGCCAAGCGGCTGCGCCAGACCAGGGAAGGCCGCACCACAGCCGTCACCACCACCTCCCCCCTCGTCCTCGACCACGCCGACACGGTCCTCTACCTGGTCGACGGCAAACTCGCGGCGACCGGCACCCACCAGCAACTCCTCACCGAGGAACCGGGATACCGCGCCCTGGTCGCACGAGACGCGGAGGTCATGAAATGAGCAGGGGCCACCTCCCGGTCGCCGACCAGGCCACCGTACGGCGCGCGTCCGTCCGGCTGATACGCAAAGACGCCCGGGCCTTCACCGCCGTACTCGCCCTGAACGCACTCGCCGCCCTCAGCGGTCTGGCCGGACCGTGGCTGCTCGGCCGGATCATCGACGAGGTGCGCGCCGGTGACGGCGTGGCCGCGGTGGACCGGCTCTCGCTCGTCCTCGTGGTGTGCGCGAGCACTCAGCTCCTCCTCGCCCGCTGGGCCCGCTACGTCGGCCACCGTTTCGGCGAACGCACCCTCGCCCGCGTCCGCGAGGAGTTCGTGGAGCGCACCCTGGCCCTGCCCGCCTCCGTCGTGGAACGCGCCGGCACCGGCGACCTCACCGCCCGGGGCACCGCGGACGTCGCGACCGTCGGCACCACACTGCGCGACGCGGGACCCGAACTCCTCATCAACTCCGTGCAGTTCCTGTTCCTGCTGGCCGCTGTGTTCGTCCTGGACCCGCTGCTCGGTGCCGTCGGTGTGTTCGGTCTGCTGCCCATCTGGTTCGTCCTGCGCTGGTATCTGCGGCGGGCGCGGGACGGCTACCTGGCCGAGGGCTCCGCCACCTCGGACGTCGCCGAGATCCTTGCGGCCACGGCGTCCGGCGCCCGCACGGTCGAGGCGCTCCGACTCGAGGAGCGACGCGTCCGGGCGAGCCGGGACGCCCTCGACACGGCCCGCGGCACCCGCCTGTACACCCTCTACCTGCGCAGTGTGTTCTTCCCGGTGGTGGAGGTGGCGTACATCCTGCCCGTGGCCGGTGTGCTCCTGGTCGGCGGGATGCTGCACGCGCAGGGCGTGATGAGCCTCGGCTCGGTCGTGGCGGCCGCCCTGTACCTCCAGCAACTGGTCAACCCGCTCGACCAGATCCTGGTGCGGGTCGAGCAACTCCAGTCCAGCGGCGCCTCGTTCGCCCGCGTGGAGGGCCTCGCCCAGGCCCCACGCCTGACCGAAGGGGGCTCCCCCGCCCCCGCCGACGACCGCATCGACGTCACCGCCGTGCGCTACTCCTACGGCCGCGGCGCCGAGGTCCTGCACGGCGTCGACCTGACCGTGCGCCCCGGTGAACGCCTGGCCGTCGTGGGCCCGTCCGGCGCCGGGAAGACCACCCTGAGCAGGCTGCTCGCGGGTGTCGACGCGCCGACTTCCGGATCGGTGACCGTCGGCGGGGTTCCCGTGGTCGGCCTCGACCCCGAGCAGCTGCGGCGGCAGGTCGTCCTGGTCACCCAGGAGCACCACGTCTTCCTGGGCACGGTCCGCGACAACCTTCTCATCGCCGAACCCGGCGCCGGGGACGAGGAGTTGTGGGCCGCCCTGACCGCCGTGGGAGCCGACGGGTGGGTGCGGGAACTGCCCGAGGGACTCGACACCGCGCTCGGCGAGGACGGCTGCCGTACGGACGGTTCACAGGCGCAGCAACTCGCCCTGGCCCGCGTGGTGTTGGCGGACCCGCACACACTGATCCTCGACGAGGCGACCGCGCTCCTCGATCCCACGACCGCGCGGCACACCGAGCGCGCCCTGGCCGCCGTACTCGAAGGACGCACGGTCATCGCGATCGCGCACCGGCTGCACACCGCGCACGACGCGGACCGGGTGGCGGTGATGGAGAACGGCCTGCTGACCGAGCTCGGTACGCATGAGGAGCTGGTGGCGGCGGACGGGGCCTACGCGGCGCTGTGGGGGTCGTGGCACGGGGACCGGCCCCCGGTGTCCGACCAGGGTGGAAAGTCCGTATAGCGAACATGACCTCCCGGACAACGAACGATTTCCGGCCAAGTTTCTGACGCGCTCCTGACAGTACGGGCTTTCCGGTGCCAGGCTTCCCACGGCCGCTTCACAGCAACCTCACAGATCTCTCGCTGTGTTCTGATCCGCGGCCACCTGCACCTCGTTCCGCGTACCGCCCGGACGGTCGACCCACCGTCCGGTCTCCCCTGGCCGCGCGATCCGCGGCCGCGCAGAAGGAGTCAGTGTTGAGAGACAGTTCCTCCCACAGACGCACCCCCCGCACCCTGCACCGCAAGGCCGCCACTGTGGCCCTCGTCGGTGTCTCCGCCCTGATCGCCGCGGCCGTCCAGTCGGGCGCCGCCACCGCCGCCCCTCAGAAGGCACCGTCGGCCGCGAGCAAGGTGATCCCGGGCGCCGAGTCCCTCAAGCTCACCCCCGCCCAGCGCGCCGAGCTGATACGCGAGGCGAACGCCACCACGGCGGACACCGCCAAGGACCTCGGCCTGGGCGCCAAGGAGAAGCTGGTCGTCCGTGACGTCGTCAAGGACGGCGACGGCACGCTCCACACCCGCTACGAGCGCACCTACGACGGACTGCCCGTCCTCGGCGGCGACCTGGTCGTGGAGACCGCGAAGTCCGGGGCGACCGAGGCGGTCGTCAAGGCCACCCAGAAGGCCATCAGGCCCGCCACGACCACGGCCGCGCTGCCCGCCGCCAAGGCCGAGACGCAGGCCCTGAAGGCCGCGAAGGCGGCGGACGCGAAGACCCCCGACGTCAACCGCGCCCCGCGCAAGGTCATCTGGGCCGGCAACGGCACGCCGACCCTGGCGTACGAGACGGTCGTCGGTGGTCTCCAGGAGGACGGCACGCCGAACGAGCTGCACGTCGTCACGGACGCGGCGACCGGCGCGAAGCTCTACGAGTACCAGGGCATCGAGAACGGCACCGGCAACACCATGTACAGCGGCACGGTCACCCTCGGCACCACCCAGTCCGGGTCGACGTACAACCTGACCGACGGGGCGCGCGGCGGCCACAAGACGTACAACCTCAACCGCGGCACCTCCGGCACGGGCACCCTCTTCTCCGGCCCCGACGACATCTGGGGCAACGGCAGCGCGTCCAACACGGAGACCGCGGGCGCCGACGCGCACTACGGGGCCGCGCTCACCTGGGACTACTACAAGAACGTGCAGGGGCGTTCGGGTATCCGCGGTGACGGTGTCGGGGCGTACTCCCGGGTCCACTACGGCAACAACTACGTCAACGCGTTCTGGTCGGACAGCTGCTTCTGCATGACGTACGGCGACGGCTCGGGCAACACCCACCCGCTGACGTCGATCGACGTGGCCGGTCACGAGATGACCCACGGCGTCACGTCGAACACCGCGGGACTCAACTACTCGGGAGAGTCCGGCGGGCTGAACGAGGCGACCTCCGACATCTTCGGCACGGCCGTCGAGTTCTACGCCAACAACTCCTCCGACGTCGGTGACTACCTCATCGGCGAGGAGATCGACATCAACGGCGACGGCTCGCCGCTGCGTTACATGGACAAGCCGAGCAAGGACGGTGCGTCCAAGGACAGTTGGTACTCGGGGATCGGGTCGGTGGACGTCCACTACTCGTCAGGCCCCGCGAACCACTTCTTCTACCTCCTGTCGGAGGGCAGTGGCACCAAGACCATCAACGGTGTCACCTACAACTCCTCGACGTCGGACGGCCTTCCGGTCACCGGCATCGGCCGGGACAAGGCGGAGAAGATCTGGTTCCGCGCGCTGACCACGAAGTTCACGACCACGACCAACTACGCGGCAGCCCGCACCGGCACCCTCGCGGCGGCGGGTGAGCTGTACGGCACGACGAGCGCCGAGTACACGGCCGTGGCGAACGCCTGGGCGGGCGTGGCGGTCGGCTCGCGTCCCGGCGGTGGCGGCGGCACCTCTTTCGAGTCGACCACCGACGTATCGATTCCGGACAACGGGGCGGCGGTCAACTCGCCGATCACCGTGTCAGGGCGTACGGGCAACGCGCCCTCGAACCTCGCGGTCGCGGTCGACATCGTGCACACCTACATCGGTGACCTCCGGGTACAGCTGATCGCCCCGGACGGCACGGCGTACACGCTGAAGGCGTACGGCACCGGTGGCAGCACCGACAACCTCGACACCACGTACACGGTGGACGCCTCCTCCGAGGTCGCCAACGGCACCTGGCAGTTGCGGGTCCAGGACAACGCGGCCCAGGACACCGGCTACATCAACAGCTGGAAGCTCACCTTCCCGTAGGCCGGCACGACCGACAGGCACACGGACAGGGCGCCGCCCCGGTGGTTCGACTCCCCGGGGCGGCGCCCTCTTTTTGCCATCCCATGACTGACGTCTTGTTGGGGCTTTGCCCAGGTCAACTGGGTTTACATCGCTGCAATATTCACCCACTGGTCGACTTTCGGCCAACATCACTTGAGGGTCATGACATGTACGCGCCTTGATGCCACGCTTCCTCACAACCGCCGCACAACTTCACAACCACCCCGGAAGGCAACCCCACGCCCTCCGGGCTCCCCCACGAAGGAGCTTGTGTGACCCCCCTCTACGCGCGTCACAAGCGCACCACCCTGGCCATCGCCACCGCTGTCGCCGCCGGTGCCCTGCTCACCACCGGTCTGACCACCGGCAGCGCCGCCGCCGTGACCCCGGCGGAAGGCTCCAGTAAGGCCACCCCCGCGGGCGCCCCGGTCCAGCTGTCCGCGGCCGCGCGCACCTCCCTCATCAAGGAGCAGCAGGCCGACGCCGGGACCACGGCTCAGGAGATAGGCCTCGGCTCCAAGGAGAAGCTGGTCGTCAAGGACGTCGTGAGAGACGCCGACGGCACGGTCCACACCCGCTACGAGCGCACCTACGACGGTCTGCCCGTCCTCGGCGGCGACCTGGTCGTCCACGAGTCGAAGTCCGGTGCGACCGAGGGCGTCTCCAAGGCGACGAAGGCCACCATCAAGGTCGCCTCGCTGACCCCGAAGGTCACCGTCGCCAAGGCCGAGACGCAGGCGCTGACCGCCGCCAGGGCCGCAGGCTCGGACAAGGCCGCCGCGGACGGCGCGCGCAAGGTCATCTGGGCCGCCTCGGGCACCCCCGTCCTCGCCTACGAGACGATCGTCGGCGGCTTCCAGGACGACGGCACCCCGAACCAGCTGCACGTCATCACCGACGCCGCCACCGGCAAGAAGCTCTTCGAGTACCAGGGCATCGAGAACGCGACCGGCACCGGCAAGAGCCTGTACTCGGGCACGGTCAGCCTCGAAACCACCCTGTCGGGCTCGACGTACCAGCTGACCGACGGCACGCGCGGCAGCCACAAGACGTACAACAAATCGCACGGCACCAGCTCCTCCGCGGGCACCCTGTTCACGGACGCCGACAACACGTGGGGCACCGGAGCCGCCTCCAGCTCCACCACCGACCAGACGGCGGCCGTCGACGCCGCCTACGGCGCGGCGGAGACCTGGGACTTCTACAAGTCCACCTTCGGCCGCAGCGGCATCAAGAACAACGGTGTCGCGGCCTACTCCCGCGTGCACTACGGCAACCAGTACGTGAACGCGTTCTGGGACGACAGCTGCTTCTGCATGACGTACGGCGACGGTGAGGGCAACGTCAGCCCGCTCACCTCGCTGGACGTGGCAGGCCACGAGATGAGCCACGGCGTCACCTCGAACACGGCGGGCCTGAACTACTCCGGCGAGTCCGGCGGCCTCAACGAGGCCACCTCGGACATCTTCGGCACGGGCGTGGAGTTCTACGCCAACAACTCCAACGACGTCGGTGACTACCTCATCGGCGAGGAGATCGACATCAACGGCGACGGCAGCCCGCTGCGCTACATGGACAAGCCCAGCAAGGACGGCGGCTCGGCGGACTCCTGGTCCTCGTCGGTCGGCAACCTGGACGTCCACTACTCGTCGGGCGTGGCGAACCACTTCTTCTACCTCCTCTCGGAGGGCAGCGGCGCCAAGACGATCAACGGCGTGTCCTACAACTCGCCGACGTCCAACGGCTCCACGGTCACCGGCATCGGCCGCGCCAAGGCCCTGCAGATCTGGTACAAGGCGCTGACGACGTACTTCACGTCGACGACCAACTACAAGTCGGCGCGCACGGGCACGCTCTCCGCGGCGTCCGCCCTGTACGGCTCCACCAGCACCGAGTACAAGGCGGTGGCCGCGGCCTGGTCCGCGGTCAACGTGAGCTAGTCCGCGCGAGGTCCGCGAACGGCTTGAGGGGCGGTACCCGGAACGAAGGCATGTCCGGGTACCGCCCTACTCTTGGGTCCCATGTCCTTCACGTACGACGACGTCGGCGCGACCCGGCGGAGCGGATTCTGCCCGCCCGGCTTCCACCCCCTGCACGTACGCACCCGCATAGGCGAGGGTCACGACGTCTTCCAGAAGGCCTCCGAAGCGGTCCTGACCTGGGAGATGCACCGCGCCCTGGGCGTGGGCATCGACGCCACCGCGGACCGCGCGGCCCCCGACGTGGACGTCACGGTCACCCTCGCGGGCGTCATCAGGGCTCCCTGCCGAGTCGTCTGGACGGTCGAGGAACACCGCCGCGCGGGCTGGGCCTACGGCACCCTCTCCGGTCACCCCGAGTCCGGAGAGGAGTCGTTCGTCGTCGACCGCACGGGCGACGGGACGGTGTGGCTGACGGTGTCGGCGTTCAGCCGCGCCGCGAAGTGGTACGCCCGGGCGGGGGGCCCGGCGACCCGGGGCTTGCAGCACGCGTACGCGCGGAAGTGCGGGACGGTGCTGCGGAAGCTGTGCGGCGGGGAGGACGCGGGCTGAGCGGAGAAGCCCGGCCCGCGCCCTCGCGGTTCACCGCAGGAGCACCCCCGCCCCCTCCACCACATCCTCCGAAGGCACCGCCACCAGCCCCAGCTCCGCGCCCGACGCCAGCAGCCGATGCGAGGGCAGGACGCGGACCGTGTAGCCGAAGGGCCCCGTACGGTCCAGGGACAGCGGGCCCTCGTAGACCCACCGACCCTCCGCGTCCGGGCCGCCGACCGACTTCAGCGGGACCGTCGCCGCGTCCGCGATGCGGTCCTCCTCGTCCACCCGGCCGGAGACCGCCTGGATCTCCACGTCGTCCGGGCCGAGGGCGCCGAGGCCCACGTGGACCCTGAGGCCGAGCGTGGTGCCGAGTTCGGCCGTGGTCGTCGCGGCCGTGGTCTCCACATGGTCGACCGTCACCCGGTGCCACTCCGCCCGCACCCGGGACTTCCACTCCGCGAGCTCGCGCGCCACGTCCGGGGCCATCGTGCGGTGGGCGTGCGCCGCCGGGGCGTAGAGGCGTTCGACGTACTCGCGGACCATGCGGCCGGCCAGGACCTTCGGGCCCAGCAAGGTGAGCGTCTGGCGGACCATCTCGATCCAGCGGTCGGGGAGGCCTCCCTGTCCGTGCTCGTAGAAGCGGGGGGTCACCCGCTGTTCGAGGAGGTCGTAGAGGGCGTCGGCCTCTATGTCGTCACGGCGGTCGGGGTCGGTCCCCACGCCGTCCGCCGTCGGGATCGCCCAGCCGAAGTCGGGCTGGAACCACTCGTCCCACCAGCCGTCCAGGACGGACAGGTTCAGACAGCCGTTGAGCGCCGCCTTCATGCCCGAGGTGCCGCAGGCCTCCAGCGGCCGCAGCGGGTTGTTGAGCCAGATGTCGCAGCCCGGGTACAGCTTCTGCGCCATCGCCATGCCGTAATCGGGCAGGAAGACGATCCGGTGGCGGACCCGTGGGTCGTCCGCGAACCGCACCAGCTCCTGGACCAGGCGTTTTCCGCCGTCGTCCGCCGGGTGCGCCTTGCCCGCCACCACGATCTGGATCGGGCGTTCGGGGTGCAGCAGCAGGTCCATCAGCCGGTCGCGGTCCCGCAGCATCAGGGTCAGCCGCTTGTACGACGGGACGCGGCGTGCGAATCCGATCGTGAGGACGTCGGGGTCCAGCACGCCGTCGATCCAGCCCAGCTCCGCCGTCCCGGCGCCGCGTTGCCGCCAGGACGCCCGCAGCCGGTCCCGTACCTCCACCACCAGCTGCTCCCGCAGAGAGCGGCGCAGGTCCCAGACGTCCTGGTCGGGGATGTCGCCCACGGCGTCCCAGCGGTCCGAGCCGCCCACGGTCAGCGCGTCCTCGGTGCGCTGGGCGCCGATCTGGCGGGCGCCGAGCCGGAACACCTCGGGCGCGACCCAGGTCGGGGCGTGCACCCCGTTGGTCACGGAGGTGATCGGCACCTCCTCGGGGTCGAATCCCGGCCAGAGTCCGGAGAACATCTCCCGGCTGACCTGCCCGTGCAACAGCGAGACGCCGTTGGCGCGTTGGGCGAGGCGCAGACCCATCACGGCCATGTTGAAGAGGTTGGGCTCACCGCCGGGGTAGGTCTCCATGCCGAGGGCGAGGATCCGGCCCACGTCCATACGCGGGAGCTCGGCGTCGGGACCGAAGTGCCGGGCGACCAGCTCCCGGTCGAAGCGGTCGATGCCGGCCGGGACGGGGGTGTGCGTGGTGAAGACGGTCCCCGCCCGGACCGCCTCCAGGCCGGCGTCGAAGTCCAGTCCCTGGTCACAGAGTTCGGCGATCCGTTCCAGGCCCAGGAAGCCGGCGTGCCCCTCGTTGGTGTGGAAGACCTCGGGGCCGGCGTGGCCGGTCAGCCGGCAGTACGTCCGTACGGCGCGGACACCCCCTATCCCCAGCAGCATCTCCTGGAGCAGACGGTGTTCGCTGCCGCCGCCGTAGAGCCGGTCGGTCACCCCGCGTTCGCCGAGGTCGTTCTCCTCGACGTCGGAGTCCAGCATCAGCAGGGGCACCCGGCCGACCTGGGCCAGCCAGATCCGTGCGTGCAGCTGCTTGCCGCCGGGAAGGGCCAGCGACACCTGTGCCGGGGTGCCGTCGGCCTCCCTCAGCAGCGCCACCGGCAGTTCGTTGGGGTCCAGGACCGGATAGTGCTCCTGCTGCCAGCCGTCCCGGGACAGGGACTGGCGGAAGTAGCCGTGGCGGTACAGCAGACCGACGCCGATCAGCGGTACGCCCAGGTCACTGGCCGCTTTCAGATGGTCGCCCGCCAGGATTCCCAGACCGCCGGAGTACTGGGGCAGGGCGGCCGTGATACCGAACTCGGGCGAGAAGTAGGCGACGGCGGCAGGGAGTTCACCGGTGTGGGTCTGGTACCAGCGCTCACCGGTGACATAGTCGTGGAGATCGTCGGCGACCGCGGTGAGCCGGCGCAGGAAGCGGCGGTCCTCGGCGAGTTCGGCGAGCCGGGCGGGGCGCACGCTGCCGAGCAGTCGTACGGGATCACCGCCCGACGCGGCCCAGTGCTCCGGATCGACGGACTGGAAGAGATCGCGGGTCTCCGCATGCCAGGACCAGCGCAGATTGCGCGCCAAGTCGCTCAGGGGCCGGAGGGGATCGGGCAGTACGGGTCGGACGGTGAATCGACGGATAGCCTTCACTTGCCACCTCGTCATGCGTGCGGAGGGGGACACACGGCGGTGTGGGTCCCGTCGTCAACCCCGACCGTATCTGGGCGAGGGTCTCGTCACCACGGCGCGGTTCAAGGCAGAAGACCTTGTCACCCTGAAGCCGTCCCGGATCGAACAGTCCGAAAATCGCCGCAACCTCCGCACATCCCCCATAGCCGATATGGCCGATTCCACCCCCACAGGCGTCCTTGTGGTACTTCACACCGCACGAGAGGCTTCCCCATGGCGTGCCGGCCGACGCCGTGTGCATCCGGCGGACCGCGGCCGCGTACGCCGAGCTGAGGAGGGGAACTCAAGTCATGGCACGGACGCGAGATCGGCGTCTGCGCTGGGTGGGGGGCCTGACCGCGGTGAGCTGTGCTGCCGCACTTTCGGCCATCACCCTGCCCGCGCACGCCGCACCGGAGGGGCGGATACTCGGCGCCGGAGAGCCCGGTTCCGTCAGCGGGAGTTACCTGGTGACACTCAAGGGGGGAACGAAGGCTCCGTCGGCGACCGGAAAAGGACTCGCCGAGAAGTACGGGGCGAGAATCAGCCATACCTACGGCACGGTACTCAACGGCTACGCGATCCGGGCCGACGAGAGACAGGCCAGGCGGCTCGCGGCGGACTCACGCGTCGCCTCGGTCGTCCAGGACACCCGGGTGACCCTGGAGCGCGCCCAGAAGAACCCGCCGTCCTGGGGCCTGGACCGCGTCGACCAGCCGAAGCTGCCGCTGGACAGGTCCTACACCTGGCCGGAGTCCGCGGGCGCCGGGACGACGGTGTACGTGATCGACACCGGCATCCGGATCTCCCACAGGGACTTCGGGGGCCGGGCCGCCTACGGCTGGGACTTCGTCGGGGGCGACAGATCGGCGGGGGACGGAAACGGCCACGGCACCCACGTGGCGGCCACCGTCGCCGGCACCAGGTACGGCGTCGCCAAACAGACGAAGGTGGTAGCCGTACGGGTCCTCGACGACAACGGATCGGGCACGACCGCCCAGGTCATCGCCGGTATAGACTGGGTGACGAAGAACGCGCGGAAGCCGGCGGTCGCCAACCTCAGCCTGGGCGGCTCCCACAACGCCCAGCTGGACGCTGCCGTCCGCACCAGCATCGCGTCCGGAGTGAGCTACACGGTCGCGGCGGGTAACGACGGCCTGCCGGCCGGGCTCTGCTCACCCGCCGACGTACCGCAGGCGATCACGGTCGGCGCGATCGACGCGAAGGGCACCCGGCCGGGCTTCTCGAACTACGGATCCGCCCTCGACCTGTTCGCACCAGGAGTCTCGATCACCTCCGCGGGCATCACGAGCGACACCGCGAGGGCGACCTACTCGGGTACGTCGATGGCGACCCCGCACGCGGCGGGCGCGGCCGCTTTGTATCTCGCCGGCCACCCGAAGGCCACTCCGGCGCAGGTCGGCAAAGCGCTGGTGAAACTGGCGACCTCCGGGAAGGTGTCCGGTCGGGGGGCAGGTTCACCGGACAAACTTCTCCAGGTGCCCGGTTCCTAGGGGGAAGCGTCCGTAAGCCGGTCCCGTTCGGCTGGAACGGGACCGGTTTTGCGTAAAGACATACGCGTGAGTAGTTAACAAAGTCCTGGATTGCCCACCCGAATAGGGTGGGAAGGCTCCTGCGGTACACGGCTCAGGTAGGTTCACTGGGACGCCACGCAGGACCCCCTCCCCACATCCATCCGCCCACCCAAAGTTGACGCGGACAGGAGCGGTCATGCCCGCCACGCACCATTCGTCAGCACCCCCGACGTCCAGCACCGACGCGTCCACCACGCGCCCCGTCGACCCCGGACCACCGCGCCAGGAGCGACCCTCCACACCAGCGGGACCGGCTCCGGCCATCGGGCGCATACCCGTCCTCGACGTCCGCCCGGTGGTCCAGCGCGGGCGTCGGCCGGCCAAGGCGGTCACCGGCGAGACGTTCGAGATCTCGGCCACCGTGTTCCGTGAGGGCCATGACGCGGTCGCCGCGAATGTCGTACTCAAGGATCCGGAAGGCCGCGCCGGACCGTGGACCCCCCTGCACGAACTGACCCCGGGCACCGACCGCTGGGGCGCCACCGTCACCGCCGGCAGCCCTGGTCTGTGGACCTTCACGGTCGAGGCCTGGGGCGACCCCGTCACCACCTGGCGGCACCACGCCCAGATCAAGATCCCGGCGGGCATGGACACCGAACTGGTCCTGGAGGAGGGCGCCCGGCTCTACGAACGGGCCGCCGCCGGCGTGCCCGACGACGGCCGGAACGGCGTGATCCTCGCGGCCATCCGCGCCCTCCGCGACGAGACCCGGCCCGCCGCCGCCCGTCTCGCGGCCGCGTTGACGCCCGAGGTGGACGCGGTACTGGCGAGGTACCCGCTGCGGGAGTTGATCACGGCGTCGGAGACGCTGCCGTTGCTGGTGGAGCGGGAGCGGGCGCTGTTCGGGTCGTGGTACGAGTTCTTCCCCCGCTCGGAGGGCACGCCGCAGCGCCCGCACGGCACGTTCCGTACCGCGGCCCGCCGGCTGCCGGCGATCGCGGCGATGGGTTTCGACGTGGTCTACCTGCCGCCGATCCATCCGATCGGCAGCACCTTCCGCAAGGGCCGCAACAACACCCTGTCCGCCGGGCCCGACGATGTGGGTGTGCCGTGGGCGATCGGCTCGCCGGAGGGCGGGCATGACGCCGTCCATCCGGATCTGGGCACGATCGAGGACTTCGACTGGTTCGTGAAGGAGGCCGGGAAGCACGATCTGGAGATCGCGCTGGACTTCGCGCTGCAGTGTTCGCCGGATCATCCCTGGGTGCACAAGCACCCGGAGTGGTTCCACCACCGGCCGGACGGCACCATCGCGTACGCGGAGAACCCGCCGAAGAAGTACCAGGACATCTACCCGATCGCCTTCGACGCCGACATGGACGGGCTGATCGCGGAGACGCTGCGGGTGCTGCGGCACTGGATGGACCACGGGGTGCGGATCTTCAGAGTGGACAATCCGCACACCAAGCCGGTGGTGTTCTGGGAGCGGGTGATCGCGGACATCAACGCCACCGACCCGGACGTGATCTTCCTGGCCGAGGCGTTCACCCGCCCGGCGATGATGCACACCCTGGCCCAGATCGGCTTCCAGCAGTCCTACACGTACTTCACCTGGCGCACCACCAAGGAAGAACTCACCGAGTACCTGAGCGAGCTCTCGGGTGAGGCGGCCTCCTACATGCGGCCGAACTTCTTCGCCAACACCCCCGACATCCTGCACGAGTTCCTCCAGCACGGCGGCCGGCCCGCGTTCGCGCTGCGCGCGGTCCTGGCCGCGACCCTCTCACCGACCTGGGGCATCTACTCCGGCTACGAACTCGCCGAGAACACCCCGCTGCGGGAGGGCAGCGAGGAGTACCTGAACTCGGAGAAGTACCAGCTCAAGACCCGCGACTGGGACCGCGAGGACAGCCTCGCCCCCCTGATCACCCAGCTCAACATGATCAGGCGGGACAGCCCGGCCCTACGGCAGCTGCGTGACCTCCACTTCCACCACGCGGACAAGGACGAGGTGATCGCGTACTCGAAGCGGAACGGCTCGAACACGGTTCTGGTGGTCGTGAACCTCGATCCGCACCACACCCAGGAGGCCACGGTCTCGTTGGACATGCCGCAACTCGGCCTGGAATGGCACGAGTCGGTGCCGGTGCGCGACGAGCTCACCGGCGAGACCTATCACTGGGGCAGGGCGAACTACGTGCGTCTCGAACCGGGCACTCGCCCCGCGCACATCCTCACCGTCCTGCGACCGTCCACCCCGCAGATCGGAGGGTCACCCACAACATGATCGTCAACGAGCCCGTCCACGACACCTTCGAGGACACCCCCGCCAAGGACCGGGACCCGGACTGGTTCAAGCGGGCCGTCTTCTACGAGGTCCTCGTCCGCTCCTTCCAGGACAGCAACGGCGACGGCGTCGGCGACCTGAAAGGCCTGACCGCCAAACTCGACTACCTCCAGTGGCTGGGCGTCGACTGCCTGTGGCTGCCGCCGTTCTTCAAGTCACCGCTCAGGGACGGCGGTTACGACGTCTCCGACTACACCGCCGTGCTGCCGGAGTTCGGTGACCTCGCCGACTTCGTGGAGTTCGTCGACGCCGCCCATCACCGCGGCATGCGCGTGATCATCGACTTCGTCATGAACCACACCAGCGACCAGCACCCGTGGTTCCAGGAGTCCCGCGCCAACCCCGACGGCCCCTACGGCGACTACTACGTGTGGGCGGACGACGACAAGCAGTACCAGGACGCCCGGATCATCTTCGTCGACACCGAGGCCTCCAACTGGACCTTCGACCCGGTCCGCAAGCAGTACTTCTGGCACCGCTTCTTCTCCCACCAGCCGGACCTCAACTACGAGAACCCGGCCGTCCAGGAGGAGATGATCTCCGCCCTGCGGTTCTGGCTGGACCTGGGCATCGACGGCTTCCGCCTCGATGCCGTGCCGTACCTGTACCAGCAGGAGGGCACCAACTGCGAAAATCTTCCGGCGACCCACGAGTTCCTCAAGCGGGTCCGCAAGGAGATCGACGCGTCCTACCCGGACACGGTGATCCTGGCGGAGGCGAACCAGTGGCCGGAGGACGTCGTCGACTACTTCGGCGACTACGAGTCCGGCGGCGACGAATGCCACATGGCGTTCCATTTCCCGGTCATGCCCCGCATCTTCATGGCGGTACGGCGGGAGTCGCGCTACCCCGTCTCGGAAATCCTCGCCAAGACGCCGGCGATCCCCAACAACTGCCAGTGGGGCATCTTCCTGCGCAACCACGATGAGCTCACCCTCGAAATGGTCACCGACGAGGAACGCGACTACATGTGGGCCGAATACGCGAAGGACCCGCGTATGCGCGCCAACATCGGCATCCGGCGGCGGCTCGCCCCCCTGCTCGAGAACGACCGCAATCAGATCGAGCTCTTCACCGCCCTGCTGCTGTCCCTGCCCGGCTCGCCGATCCTCTACTACGGCGACGAGATCGGCATGGGCGACAACATCTGGCTCGGCGACCGCGACGCCGTACGCACCCCCATGCAGTGGACACCGGACCGTAACGCAGGCTTTTCCTCCTGCGACCCCGGGCGGCTCTATCTGCCGACCATCATGGATCCGGTCTACGGCTACCAGGTCACCAACGTCGAGGCGTCGATGGCGTCGCCCTCGTCGTTGCTGCACTGGACCCGTCGGATGATCGAGATCCGCAAGCAGAACGCCGCCTTCGGCCTCGGCTCCTACACCGAGCTCCCGTCGTCGAACCCGGCGGTGATCGCGTTCCTGAGGGAGTACGAGGACGACCTGGTCCTGTGCGTGCACAACTTCTCCCGGTTCGCGCAGCCGACGGAGCTGGATCTCAGCGCGTTCGAGGGCAGGCATCCGGTCGAGCTGTTCGGCGGGGTGCGGTTCCCGGCCATCGGTGAGCTGCCGTACTTGCTGACCCTGGCCGGGCACGGCTTCTACTGGTTCCGGCTCCGCAAGGAAGCCGCATAGCCGACGAGGACCCGGGCGAGGCGGTTTCCACCGCCCCGCCCGGGGCACGCATCAGTAACACCCCGATCAGCCAGCCCGGGGAAAGGACGCCACGCCATGTCGGAAGCCGTCACCCGTAGCGCCACGACAAGTCCAGGCCTCCTCGCCTCGCTCGATCCACTTCTGCGCGAGTGGTTGCCGCGGCAGCGCTGGTTCGCGGGCAAGGGGCGCCCGGTCACCGGGTTCTCGCTGGTGGCGGCCACCGAACTGCTGCCGCCCACGGCCAAGCTCGGTCTGTACCACCTGCTGGTCCGCGCCCACCAGCCGCTCGTCGTGGGCGCCCCGCCACACCCCGGCGACTGCTACCAGCTCCTCATAGGCCTGCGCGAGGCGCTGCCGCCCCGGCTGGCGCCCGCGCTGATCGGCCATGTCGAGGAGGGCCCGCTCACCGGCCGTACCGCGTACGACGCCCTCTACGACCCACTGCCCGCCGAACTGCTCCTGGAAGCGATCCGCACCGGGACCCGGATCGGCGGGCTGTCCTTCGAGCGGGACCCGCACCAGGAGATCCGGGAGGGTCTGGTGGCCCGGGTGATGACCGCCGAGCAGTCGAATTCGTCGATCGTCTACGGAGATACGTTCATCCTGAAACTCCTGCGCCGGGTCGTGCCCGGCGTCAACCCCGACCTGGAGCTGCCGCTGGCCCTGGCCCGGGAAGGCTGCCCCCGGGTGCCCGCGCCGACGGGGTGGCTGGAGGCGGAGCTGGCCGGAGAGCCGTACACCCTCGCGGTGCTCCAGCCCTTCGTGCAGGGCGCTTCGGACGGCTGGGAGCTGGCCCTGCGGGAGCTCGCCAAGGGCGAGGACTTCGGCGCCGAGGCGCACGCCCTCGGGCGGGCCACCGCCGAGGTGCACACGGCGCTCGCCCGGGCGCTACCGACCGTGACGCTGGGGCACCAGCAGCTGCACCTGCTCGTCGACGGCATGATCGAGCGGCTGGAGGCGGCCGTACAGGCGGTCCCCGCGCTCCGGCCGTACGCGCCTGGCCTGCGCTCCGCGTTCACCGCGCTGGGTGATCTCGCCGCCGAGGGCAGCTCCTGGACCGCCCAGCGCATCCACGGCGACCTCCACCTCGGCCAGTGTCTGCGCTCGGCGACCGGGCACTGGTCGCTGATCGACTTCGAGGGCGAGCCGTCCAAGCCGCTCTCCGAACGCCGGCTGCCGCAGCCCACGGCCCGGGACATCGCCGGGATGCTGCGCTCCTTCGACTACGCGGCACACTCGACCGACCTGCCGGTACCGGGCTGGGCCGAGGCGTGCCGCGCCGCGTACTGTTCCGGATACGCCGAGGTCAGCGGCGTGGACCCGCGGACCGATCCGGTGCTGCTGCGCGCGTACGAGACCGACAAGGCGATCTACGAGGTCGTCTACGAGGCCCGGCACCGCCCGGACTGGTTGCAGGTGCCGATGGCCGCGGTGGCGCGGTACGCGTCGTCCGACCTGATCTGACCCGACCTGACCTTCGCCGAGGAGGCTCCGCCAGTGACCCCCCGCCCCACCCCCAGCGGTTCGGACCCGAAGAAGTCGGCCGCGAAAGCGGCGAAGAGCGTGAAGAAGGCCGCGGAGAAGGCGGTGACCAAGAAGGCCGCCGCGAGGAAGCCGGATCCGGTGGCCGAGAAGGCGCCCGTGAAGAAGGCCGTGGCGAAGAAGGCCGCCGAGAAGAACGCCGTCAGCAAGGCTGTCACCAAGAAGACCGCCGCGAAGACCGCCGCCAAGACCGCGAAGAAGGGGACCGTAAAGGCGAAGAAGGTCGCCGCCCCGGTCCCGGCGTCACCACCGGAGGTACTCGTGGCGACCCCGGTCTCACCGGAGGTACCCGCCGCCGACCGCGACCGGCTGCTGTCGGGCACCCACCACGACCCGCACGGGGTGCTCGGCGCGCATCCGGTCCCCGGCGGGGTGGCCTTCCGGGTCTTCCGCCCGTACGCCCGGGCCGTCACGGTCGTGGCCGGGGACGTGCGGGCCGAACTGCACGACGACGGCGACGGCTTCTTCTCCGGCCTGCTGGCGCTGCGGGAGGTCCCGCCCTACCGGCTGCTCGTGGCGTACGAGGATACGGTCCAGGACACGGAGGACGCGTACGGCTTCCTGCCCGCGCTGGGCGACCTGGACCTGCATCTGCTCGGCGAAGGCCGGCACGAGCAGCTGTGGACGGCGCTGGGCGCCCGGCCCATGACCCACCAGGGCGCAACGGGAACACGCTTCACGGTGTGGGCGCCGAACGCGCGCGGTGTGCGGGTGGCGGGCACCTTCAACTTCTGGGACGGGTCGGCGTTCGCGATGCGCTCGCTCGGCTCCACCGGCATCTGGGAGCTGTTCGTGCCCGGTGTCGGCGAGGGCGAGCTGTACAAGTTCGAGATCACCCGCCCCGACGGTTCGAAGACTCTGCGCGCGGACCCGCTGGCCCGCCGCACGGAGGTCCCGCCCCACACGTCCTCGATCGTCCACGCCTCGCACCACGAGTGGGGGGACGGGGAATGGCTGGCCCGCCGTGCGGAGGGCGCCCCCGCACACGAGGCTCCCTTCTCGGTGTACGAGATCCATCTGCCGTCGTGGCGCCCTGGACTGACATACCGTCAGCTCGCCGAGCAGCTCCCCGCGTACGTCAAGGACCTCGGCTTCACCCACGTCGAGCTGATGCCGGTCGCCGAGCACCCCTTCGGCGGCTCCTGGGGCTACC
Organism: Streptomyces canus; assembly: GCF_030816965.1. Classification (NCBI taxonomy): domain Bacteria; kingdom Bacillati; phylum Actinomycetota; class Actinomycetes; order Kitasatosporales; family Streptomycetaceae; genus Streptomyces; species Streptomyces canus. The sequence goes on along the minus strand of NZ_JAUSYQ010000002.1, from coordinate 6,991,028 downwards.
AGGTCACCGGCTTCTACGCGCCCACGGCCCGCCTGGGCACCCCCGACGACTTCAAGTACCTCGTCGACGCGCTCCACCAGGCCGGCATCGGCGTACTGATGGACTGGGTGCCGGCGCACTTCCCGCGCGACGACTGGGCGCTCGCCGAGTTCGACGGCCGCACCCTGTACGAACACGAGGACCCGCTGCGCGCGGCCCACCCCGACTGGGGGACGCTGGAGTTCGACTACGGCCGCCGTGAGGTCCGCAACTTCCTGGTGGCGAACGCCGTTTACTGGTGCGAGGAGTTCCACATCGACGGCCTGCGGGTCGACGCGGTCGCCTCGATGCTCTACCTCGACTACTCGCGCGAGCCGGGCCAGTGGGTCCCGAACGTGCACGGCGGCCGGGAGAACCTGGACGCGGTGGACTTCCTCCAGGAGATGAACGCGACGGTCTACCGGCGGGTTCCGGGCGTGGTGACGATCGCGGAGGAGTCCACGGCCTGGGACGGGGTCACCCGCGCGACGCACCACATGGGCCCGGGCGGCTTCGGCGGCCTCGGTTTCGGCCTGAAGTGGAACATGGGCTGGATGCACGACTCGCTCGACTACATGAGCCACGAGCCGGTGCACCGCAAGTACCACCACGGCGAGATGACGTTCTCGATGGTGTACGCGTACAGCGAGAACTACGTCCTGCCCATCTCCCACGACGAGGTCGTGCACGGCAAGGGCTCACTGGTGTCGAAGATGCCCGGCGACTGGTGGCAGCAGCGGGCCAATCTCCGCGCCTACCTGGCCTTCATGTGGGCCCACCCCGGCAAGCAACTCCTCTTCATGGGACAGGAGTTCGCCCAGGGCGCGGAGTGGTCGGAGGAGCACGGTCCCGACTGGTGGCTCCTGGACCCGGCGTACGGCGCGGAGGCCGACCACCGGGGCGTCCGCGACCTGGTCCGCGACCTGAACGCCGTCTACCGCCACACCCCGGCCCTGTGGCAGCGCGACACGGACCCCTCGGGCTTCCAGTGGATCGTGGGCGACGCGTCCGAGGACAACGTCTTCGCCTTCCTCCGCTACGACGCGGAGGGGTCCCCGCTCCTCGCGGTCTCCAACCTCTCCCCGGTGGTCCGCCCCGCCTACCGGCTGGGCGCCCCGGACGACGTCCCGGCCTGGCTGGAGACCCTGAACACCGACGGAGCCCGGTACGGGGGCGGTGACATCACCAATCCGGACGTCGTGAAACCGGACCCCACCCCCTGGCACGGCCGCCCGGCGAGCATCCAGCTCACCCTGCCACCCCTGGCGACGGTGTGGCTGCGGCCGGCCTGAGGCCCGGTCTCAGCCGGCGGACTCGTCGACGAGGAGCGCTCCTGCCCGCTCGCCCCGCGCCGGGCGGGCGGAGAACCCGGCGTTCTCCAGGACGGCGATGACCGCGGTGTTCATCGCCTCCCGCGCGACCCGCAGCTCCCGCACCTGGGGGTCGCTCAGGAGCGCGTCGTGGGGCACGGTCCTGAAGTGTTCCTGGAGCAACGGGTGGACCCGCCACTGGAGGAAGGCCTGAGGCGGCAGCTGCTCGTCGTCGGCGATCTCCACGTAGACCCCGCAGGAAAGGGTGGAGTCGAAGGTCGCGGCGACGGGTAGGCCCGCTCTGACCAGGGTGGTCTTCACCTTGTCCGCGAAGATGTCGTGCCGGATCAATATCCCATCGCTTTCTTGAGCTTGTTCTCGAGGTCCGTATTCGACTGCTCGTTGATGAGCTGCCCCAGTTCCGTGTCCGGATCCGCCCAGGGTACAGACCACGTGACCTGCGCGTTGTCCGCCATGTGCTTGCCCAGCCGGCCGGCGCACCGCGGGCACGGCTGCCGTTCGGAGTACAGCTCCGAGATCTTCTCACCCGGCTCCAGCTGGCGGATGATGTCGTCCTCCGAATGGAAGTCCTTGCCGTTGCTCAGACCGTAGACCGGCTCGTCGCGTCCCTCGACGACGGCGACGGCCACGTTGCGCATCTTCAGCCCGAGGGTGTCCATCCGGTAGTTGAAGGCCTTGCTGGCCAGCCCGCCGCTGTTGATGGCGACCGCCGCGCCGATGGGGCACGTGCCGCCGCTGTTGTGCACCAGGATCGCCGTGGATCCGACGATCACGTAGAACGTGTGCAGGTCCTCGACGGTGAGGTTGTACATGTCGGCCCCGCCGGCACGGCCGGTGACGCCGACGACGGTCGCGTGCCGGTCCTCGGCCGTGTTGAGCGCGTGGCCCTCGGTGAGCTGCCCGGCCGCGACCCAGGCGTGTGCCGTGTCGTCCCAGAAGGGATGGCGGTACGTGGTGTGAAGGACCCGGACGCGCCCGTCACCCAGGCGGATCCGCAGGTCGACGAGGTCGGTGTCGTGGTGGACCAGGCGTGCGGTGACCTTGCGGGTGCCGCGGTGCTTGCCGTCGGCCGGGTCCGCGGCCTCGACCCGGTCACCCGGTTCGATCTTGCCGATCGCCTTCTTGAGGCCGTTCTTCAGCAGGACCCGGGTGTCCGGGGTGAAGCTGCACAGGGCGCCCGCCGCCCGGTCCATGGCGCGCACGAACCGCGCGCCGCCCGCCTCGACAGCACCGATGTCCCAAGTGGAGAGCGCCTCCCCCAGTACGTCGCACTCGTCCTGGTTGCCCTTGACGCAGCGGTACCAGGGCACGACCACGGTCACGTCGCCGAGTGCCGACAGGAGGTCCCTGGTCAGCGGCTTGTCGGCGTCGAGTTCCGCCTGTGTGTAGCAGACGTCGAACTTCGGGTTGGGGTCGATCGGGTTGCCGAAGCACTGGTTCGGGTTGAAGAAGTAGTCGTAGACCTGCTTGACCTTCTTCTTCTGGTCCTTGGTCAGGCCCGGGCTCTTGGTGGTGCTCGACTTCTTGGTGGAGCCGTGGTCGGGGACGCCGTCGCCGTTCTTGTCGTTCTTCGGGCAGGGGACGTCCGAGCCCCAGCCGCCGCAGTCCAGGTGCAGACCGGTCGGGTCGCTGTGGGTGACGGGGCTGCTGTTGGAGTAGGCGTAGGCGTTGAGCTGCTGGGGGTCGGTGGCGTCGAGGACCGGGTCGACGGAGAGGAAGCGGCCGGTGGCCGGGTCGTAGTCGCGGGCGCCGAGATGGACCAGGCCGGTGCTCGCGTCCTCGGTACCGCCGACGTACCCCTTGTCGCCGGGCCAGCTGCTCGGTGCGGTGCCGCGGGCGGTGCCGAAGGGGGTGGAGCGGCGCTGCTGGAGGGTGCCGGCAGCCGCGTCGATCGCCAGCTGGGAGGTGCCGTTCTGGTCGGTGACGAGGAAGGAGAGCTTGTTGTCGCTGGTGCGGACGGCCTGGTTGCCGCCGCCGAGGTCGTAGTAGCGGGTGGCCTTGGCCGCGGTGGCGTCCTTGGCCAGGGTGAGTTCGGTGGTGCCGAGGAACAGCGTGGTGTCGGCGTCGGTGCGGGTGATCAGCCGGTTGCCGTCGGCGTCGTAGACGTAGGAGGTGGTGGCAGTGCCCCCGCTGCCGTCGGGCTTGGTCACCTTCGTCAGGTGGCCCTCGGCGTCCCACTCCAGGGTCTGCTGGTCGCCGCCCATGGTGCGGGTGTGGGTGTTGCCGTCGGCGTCGTAGCCGTAGGTGTCCTGGGAGACGCCGTCGGGGCCGGTGGTGTCGATCGCGGTGACGGCGTGCGGGCGCACGCTGCCCGCGGTCGGGTAGGTGTAGGCGCGCTGGACGTCCTTGGCGGTGTTCCCGGTGGTGTCGTGCTCGGTCTCGGTACGGCGGTTGCCGCTGAGGTCGTAGGTGAAGGACTGCCAGTAGGGGGCGGGTCCGCCCAGCACCGCGGCGCTGGGAGCGGTGGCGCAGCCGGTGGTGTTCTGTGCCCAGGCCTCGGTCAGCCGGCCCAGGTAGTCGTAGGTGTAGCACTGGTTGTCGGTGCCGTCGCGGGAGACGTCCGCGACCGAGGTGATGTTGCCGGCCTCGTCGTAGGTGTAGGTGGCGGACTTGTCGGTGCCGGCGACTCCGTCGCGGTTGACGGCGGAGTTGTGCAGCCGCTGGGTGCCCCACTCGTAGGTGTTCTTGACGTCGGTCTTGATGGCGCCGGACGCCTGGTAGGTGTATTCGAGCGGTTTGCCGGTGTAGCTGTAGACGGCGCCGGTGAGGTAGGTGGCCCCGCTGCTCGCGCCGATGGTCTTGACCCGCAGCACGTCGTCGTAGCTCGGGGTGATGGTCTCCGCGGCCAGGCCGCCCGCGGCCGGGTAGCTGGTCGACTGGACGGTGCCGTCCACGTTGTACTGGACGTTGGTCTGGTAGGCCCCGGCGAGCACCCCCTCGGAGCTGGGGACAGTGACCGTGGTGCGGTGCGGCCGGTAGAGGGTGTCGTAGAGGCTGTAGGTGGTGGTGTAGGCGGAGCCGCTCGCGCCGCCCACGTACCGGGTGGCGGAGGCGAGTTGGCCCTCGAAGCCGCTGGGGTCCCAGACGTGCTTGGTCAGCAGCGGGCCGGTGGCGTCGCCGTCGTGGGTCTCCAGCTCGCGGCCGAGATCGTCGTAGAGGTGGGTGATCTTCTTCTGGTTGGCGTCCAGGGTGTAGGTCAACCGGTCCCGGTCGTCGTACTTCGAGGTGGTGGTGCCCTTGTCCGGGTCCGTGGCCTGGATCTGGTTGCCGCGCTGGTCGTACTGGTAGGTCCAGGAGTTGCCGGCTGGGTCGGTGAGCTTGGTCAGCTTGCCCGTCGGGCCGTACTCGTAGTGCGTCTTGTCTGGGGTGCCGGTCGGGGTGGCACCGTGGTACTGCCACAGCTCGGTGGTGTTGCCACGGGCGTCCGTGACCTTGGTGGTGGGGGTGGCACCCTGCGGCGGGGTGACGGTGGTGCGGTCACCGCCGTAGGCGGTGGTCGTGGTGGACAGCACCGCGCCGCTGTCGCCGTTGCCCGCGACCTGCTGGGACTTGGTGACCCGGCCCAGGCCGTCGTAGGTGTTCCAGGTCTGGGTCTCCACCCCCAGGGCGTCGTTGGGCACCAGGAGGTCCGCCGAGGGGGCGGCCGTGTTGTAGTACGGCGCGAACTGCTTGGCCGTCAGGCCGCGTTCGTCGTAGAAGGTGTCGCTGAGCAGCCGGCCGCCGTCCGGTCCCGGTGCCTGGGTCTGGCGCTCGCGCAGGAAGCCGTCGTAGAGCGTGTACGACGTCTTGCGGCCGGTGCCGTAGAGGGTGGTGGTGCCGACCGCGACGGGCTGCCCGTCGGTGATCGTGTAGGAGAACTCGTAGTTGGGGGTGTCGTTGTTCGCCTTCACCCGGTTGGGCAGCCACACCTTGAGGTTGCGGCCGAGCGCGTCGTAAGTGGTGTCGGTGCGCTTGTTGTTGGTGTCGAGGACCGTGGTGGGCAGGCCGCGCACGGTGTCGTAGGTGGTCGTGCTGGTCTGGGCGGTGGAGGCGGTGCCCGCGGTGGCGGGCGGGGTGGTGACCGTGGAGGTGGTCGGGAAGCCGGTCGTCGGGCTGTAGGCCGTGGTGGTGGTACGGCCGTCCGTGCGGACCGTGCGCACCGGCGCGGTGGTCTCGGTCCCCTTGACCGTCGCGGTGATGTCCGTGGCGGTGAGCTGACGCCCGTAGGTGTCGAAGCCCGCGCCCGCCTCCAGATAGGTGCCGGTGGTGCCGTCATGGCTGAGCAGGGAGGCGGTGCTGGTGGCGTCGCCCTTGGTGGGGGCGGCCCCGTAACCCTGGCCGTCGTAGGCGGACCGCACGTCGGAGACGACGTCCTTCGTACGGTCGGGGGTGTCGGCGCACTTGACCGCGACCGTCTCCGAGCGGGCGGGCTTGGTCAGGATCCAGGCGGTGGTGTTGTCCACGTAGGTCGTGCGGGTGCACTGGTTGTCCTTCGAGGTGGTCTCGTCGCCGAAGTCGTCGGTCTGGACGACCCGTCCGGCGGTGTTCTCGAAGGTGTTGGTCTTGTACGTCGTCCGCCAGGCGCTGCCCGCCCCGTCGTCCAGGGAGGTCCAGGTGCGAGTCGAGGCGGTGCCGGTCAGGTTGGCCGTGGTCGTACCCCACGTGCGGACGCGGGACGCGGTCTGGTGGTGCCAGGGCGTGCTGACCGTCTTCTCCAGGACGTGGCCGCCGGGGCCGCTGTACTGCTCCGTCTTGTACTCGAAGCCGGCCACCGCGTCGTCGTCGGTGATCGTGCCGCCGTTGTCGTCGGAGACGGAGGCCGACTTGGTGCCGCCGGAGGGCGCCGCCCGGTCGCCGTCCATGCCGCGCAGGAACCAGTGGTCGGTCTGCGACTTCATGCCGACCGGGTCCTGGCCGCCGGTCTGCACCCGGACGTGCCCGTAACCGCGCCAGGTCGACCAGGTCTTGTACTTCTCCTTGGTCAGCCCGTCATCGTCGTCGTAGTGCCAGGCCGCTCCGTCCAGATAGCTGTAGCGGGTGACCATCTCCGGCGAGGACTTGGTGCGGTCGACCTGGGTGACGGAGTCGACGACGTACTTGTCGAACCACTGAAGGCTCGGGTCCACGTCGCCTTCCTTGGTGAAGTACACCGGGAAGCAGCGTGTGGCGTTGGTCTGCGGGGTCGGCAGGTTCGCGGCGTCACAAGCGGCCGTCGAGTACTGCACGGCGAGTTCGCCGCCGGACTCGTCGTCGATCGTCGACAGGCGTTCCTTGATGAACGGGGAGGTGTCGTCGCCGTCGATGTCGAGCCGGTTGGCGCGCTGGTCGTAGGCGAAGGTGACCTTGGGCAGGGTGATTTCCGGGGTCGTCGACTTCCCGGTGTGCTGGATCGAGGCGAGCAGCAGCTGGTAGTCGATGTCGGCCATGCCCCAGCGGTGGTCGAGCGTCCAGGTGTCGACGGGGGTGTAGCTGCCGCCGGACTGGAGGACCTCCGTGGTGACGCCGGTCAGCCGCTTGCGGGTCCAGAAGCTCGGTGAGTACGACTTGGTGCAGTCCTCGCCGGACTTGCAGTTCAGGTCCCAGGGGGTGTCGTACCAGTAGAACGACTTGTCGTCGATCGTGTCCGCCGCGCAGGTCACGCCGGTCTCGGGCAGGCAGCGCTCGGCGGAGGTGAACTGGACCTTCGCCAACGCCTTCGCGGAGTAGGCGGAGGTGCTGCGCAGCCCGTAGTCGATGTGGTCGAGGTAGCCGCCGCGGTCGTAGACCGTCTCGTCGGCCGGCTTCAGGTCACGCGCGTAGTAGTTGGTCTCCTTGTTGTAGTAATAGGCGATGCTGTTGCCGTGTGGGTCGACGGCGTAGTCGAGGTTCCAGCGCCAGCCCTGCTGGCACCAGGAGTCGGCGAAGGCGGAGGCGTGGCAGGGCTCGCCGTCGTCGTCGCCGAACACCGGGACGTTCCAGGTGGAGTTGGTCTCGGGACTGCCGGAGGCCCACCCGGGGAGCCGGTTGTAGCCGAAGTAGTACTGGGTGCCGTCGGTGGTGGTGACCTTCCAGTACTCGTCGTTGTGGGCGCCATTGGAGCGCACGTCGCCGGTGGAGCCGTAGATCCGCTCGACCCGGGTGCCGTCGTCGCCCTTGATCCGGAAGGTGTTGGTGCCGGTCGCGATCAGCTCGCCGGAGTGGCCGTTGAACGACAGCGTCGCGTTGTCGTACGCCCAGCACACGTCGCCGGGCTTGGTGCCGTCGGCGTTCTTCACCCCGTCGTCGGCACAGGACTTGTAGCTGCGCTCGATGGATCCGGGCCACAGGCTGAAGCCGTCGCCGGCCCAGGAGGACTGGTTGTTGGTGTTGGCCGTCCGGCCGTCGATGCCGCCCGAGGAGTAGGCGAGGGTCACCGTCGGCGCGAACGCGCCGGGGACACCCGGCACCGGCATGTCGTACGACCAGGAGAAGTCACCGGAGTTGAGGTCGGTCTTCCAGGACGAGGACGCGGAGAGCTGGCTGGCGGTGTAGTCGCCGTGGTCACTGGAGCCGCCTGAAGTGGCGGCGAGCAGCATGGGGGCGGCCGTGGCGGCGCTGCCCTTGGCGACCTTCTCGCTCCGCTTCGGCAGCGTCAGGGCGTCGGCGGTGAGCGTCTGTGCGGCGGTGTCGTTGTGTGCGGCGACCGGGGTCCGGGTCGTGCACCTGCTGTCGCCCGGGTCGGTCGCCGCGCACGCGGGCAGCCGTACGAGCTTCAGGCGGGCCGCGTACGAACCGCCGTACGCCTGGGCGAACTCGGCGTAGTCGACACTGACGCCGACGGTGTCGCCCTGTGCCCCCTGCTGCGGGGTGACAAAGAACAGCAGACCGTCGATGCCGACGCGCTCGGTGGTCCTCTGGTCGAGGACCCGGACAACCGCTTTGCCGGACAACGGAGTCCGAGCCTTCTTCCGGGGCGCTCCGAGGGAGATCGGCAGGCTCCCGGCCCGCGTCGCCCCCTTCGCCACCGTGACCGTCGCCGATCCCGCCGCCGCCCAGGTGTGCTTGGGCGCGGCCTTCGGGAGTCGCGGCTCGCCGTCGTTCGTCCGGGCGCGGGGCGTCACCCCGTGTCCGGTCAGCGGCTTCTCCGCGCTCGGTACGCGCGGTGTGTCACCCGCCTCGGCCTCCGGCGCTGCCGTGGCCTGGAGGATCGCCCCCACCAGAACGGCGGGGACGAGGAGGGCGACCCGGGCCCGTATGCCTCTCGCCATCATCCGTGCTCGCATCACGATCGCTTCGTCCTCGTTCCTTCGTCAGGGCCCGGTGATGGTGTCCAGGTCGGCACCACCGGCGAGGGCGGCGATCTGGCTGTCGGTGGCGGCTCCTTGGAGCGCCCACACGTCGTCGACGGCGCCGCTCCAGTACTCGCCCCAGGTGCTCGCGCCGGTCTTGAGCCGGCCGATCTGGAGCCCCTTGGCGGCGGCGAAGGGCAGCACCGCGGTGTTCCACGACACCTCTTCGGTGCATGCGGGGTCGTCGGGCACGCCGTCGTCGTCGTTGTCGACGCACGACCTGACCTGGGTCTGGCCGTCGACGTAGAGGCTCATCCGGCCGGCGAAGGCGTCGTAGACGACCAGGATGTGGTTCCAGGAGGTGTTGTTCTGGAAATTGCTGTGCTCGGCCGTGGCCGTGGTGGCGGTCGCGCTGTCCGCGTTCGCCAGGACCAGCTGCCAACGCCCCGCGTTCGCCGGGTCGGTGGCGTCCGGGACATAGCGCACCGCGAACCCGTTGGTGGTGGCCCCGGCCATGCTCATCACCGTGACCGCCTTGGTCGGCCGGCTGGGCGCGGTCACCCAGGCGGACACCGTGAAGCTCTTGCTGGTGTCGACAGGTGAAGTCGCGGTCGCCGCATAGCCGCCTGCGGAGCCGTCCAGCGTCAGGTCGCCGGTGCCGACCATGTTGGTGAAGCTGGTGTCGTCGATCGCCGCACCGCTGCCCAGGGTGAGCGGGTGGGCGGTGTGGTCCTCGCGGACCAGGTCGTCGGCCGAGCTGCCCGCGGAGGCCGCGTCCAGCTTCCACCGGCCCTCCACCGTGGCCGTGCTGTCGAACATCGCCGCGATCTCAGGGGCGGACAGCGCCCGGTCGTACAGCTGCACGTCCGAGATCTGTCCCGGGAAGAAGCTGCTCGGGGTGCCGCTGAAGCGGCTGGCGCCGATCATCACGGGGCCGCCCGCGTAGAAGGGCGCGGTGACCTTCGTGGTCGCCACCCACTTGCCCTGTACATAGAGGCGCAGGTCGTCGGAGACGGCGTCGTAGGAGCCCACGACGTACGTCCACTCACCGCCCGGGGCCAGCGCCGGATCACCCTGCGCCGCCCTGAGCGGGGTGCCGCTGGTGGTGTCGGAGGAGTACTGGTTGAAGCTCCAGCCGTAGGTCGCCGAGTAGTACAGCTCGAAGCCCGGCATCACGCTGCCCTCCTGGGCCGCGATGACCGCCCCGTGCGTGGGTTTGGTCTTGGAGAGCTTGGCCCAGGCGGCGACCGAGAAGCTCTGCTGGTTGTTGAGGTGGGGGCCCGCGGTGACGGCGTAGTCGTCGACGCCGTCCAGGCTCAGCGCGGTGCCGGCGCGGCCCGCCTGCCCGAGCTTGGCCCCGCCGCTGAGCACCGCCGGGTTGACATCGGCGCGGCCGGTGAGCTGAGTCGTGGCGTTGCCGTCGGTGTCGGTGGCCTGTTCGTCGAGCGGGAAGACCGCACGGGCCGGACGACCGTTGCCGATGTTCCCGCTGCTGTAGAGGTTGCTCACCTCGGTCGACGACAGGGGCTTTTCGTACATCCGGACGTCGTCGATCGTGCCCGGGAAGAAGCTGGCCGGTGACCCGCTGTACGAACCGGCGCCGATCTGGAGACCACGGCGCGCGTCCCACGGGGTGGAGTACGCCGCCGTACCGGCGAGAGTGCCGTTGACATAGAGGGACAACTGCTGGGCACCGAGCCCGTAGACGCCCACCAGGTGCACCCACTCACCCGCCTTGACCCCGCCCGCGGCCGCCTGCATCGCACGCACCGGAGTGGCAGAGGCGGTGTCCGCCGTGTACTGGTTGAACGCCCACCGGTCGTACGTCTTGGAGTAGTACAGCTCGAACCCGGGCGCGTTGTTGCCCGGCTGCGCGGCGATCACCGCGGCCGTGTCGGGCAGCTTGTCCAGCTTGACCCACGCGGACACCGAGAAGCTGACGGAGGTGTCCACGGTCGGGATGTCGGAGACGAGGTAGTCGTCGACCCCGTCGAAGCCGACCGCGGTGCCCTTCTTGCCTTCGACGCCCAGGGTCGGGTTGCCCTGCACGTCGAGCGTGCGGGTGCCGGCGCTGCCCTCGGCCTGGGTGGCCGTGGCCGCCTCGTCCAGCTTCCACTCGGCGCGCACCGGCTGGCCCTGCTTGACGCGGAAGACGTAGGTGGTGGGTTCGCTGATCCGGCCCGCCGAGTCGATGGCCTGGACGGTCAGGAAGTTGGTGCCGGAGCGGGTCGGGCGGAAGCTGATCGTGCGGGCGGCGCCCGCGGAGGTGGTGACCTCGTTGTCGGAAGACGCGTCCTCGTTGACGCCGTACTGGTACTTCACGACGTCCGTGTCCGGGGTGTCGACGGTGAAGGTGCCGTAGCGGCCGACGCCGTCGTACACGGGGTCGTTGGGGTCGGCGTCGTTCTTGGCCGGGTAGTCGCCCGACGTGACGGTCGGGCCGACCGGGATGGTGGTGTCCCACACGAAGTAGCAGCTGGTGGCCGATCCCGAGGACGACCAGGGCGAGGCGCTGTAGTAGGTGCCCGCGTCGTAGTCCCAGGTCCGGGCGACCCAGGCCACCGTCGTGTTCTTCGGGATCTTCTTGCCGTTGGAGAGGGTCTCGGTGAGCGTGGTGCTGAAGTCCTTGCCGGAGGCCCGCGGGGTCATCCGGGCGGACGTCCACTGGGCCTTGAGGCCGCTACCCGTGTCCCACAGCAGCTGGAACTGCACGCTGACCTGGTCGCTGTCGGGGTCCTTGACGTCGTTCGCCGAGATCTGCGGCAACGAGCGGATGGAGACCTTGTTCGACGGTGTCCGGCAGGTGTTGCCGGGGGACATCGTCAGCTGACTCATGGCGAGCTGCTTGGGCGGCTGGTTGTACTTCACGCGCAGATAGGCGTCGTCGGAGAACCGCTTCCAGCCGTACTTGTCGTCCTCGTTCGCCGCCCGCAGCCCGAAGGAGGTGTACGCCGAATCGTGCGAGGACGCGTACTTCACACCCGCCGTCGCGTCGAACTCCACGTCACCGCCCGGGCAGGAGGAACTCGCGCCCTTGGCGACGTCCTTGGAGTCGAGTTCATCGAGCCAGTTGTCGGACGAGCTGTTCCACGTCGTCCCCGAGTCGAAGGACTTGGTGCGCCACAGCTGCACGGAGCGCCCGTCGCAGGAGCCGGACCAGGTCTCATGGGCCACGAAGGTCGCGCTGAGGATCGACTTGCCGGCGAACCTCGACGTGGGGAACTTGTAGAACAGCCGCTTCACGTCGTACGGCGCGCAGTAGTCCCAGCCGCAGTAGCCGACGCCCGCGTCCGAATCGCCGTTGAACCGCCACTGGGGCGAGGACGCCCAGTAGCGCGAGACCATCGTCCATTCGCCCGCCTTGGGCGTGTAGGTCTGCGGGTCGATGTAGACCGGGAACGTGGTGTCCTTGGCGGTCAACAGCTTCTGGTCGGGGGTGAGTTCGAGTCGGCCGCGGGCGATGTCCACACCGATGGGGGCGACCTTGGCGGCGTCGCCGGGACCTTCGGCCGTGGCGTCCTTCCCGGCGGAAGCGGCAGCCGCGGTGACGGTCCTGGCCGCGGCACCGTCCGCGGTCGCGAGGCTCTTCGGGGCGGCCGACGCCGCGGTGGGTGAGGCAACCGCGGGCGAGGCAACGCCGGTCGACGCGGCGCCTGCGGCGCCATCGGCCGTGGCCGACTCCCGTGTGGAGTCCCACATCACCGGCTGCCCGGCCTGGAACACCACTCCGCCGGCGTTCTCGTCGACGGCCTCCAGGCCGCCGGAGTCAGAGGTGCGCAGGTCCAGCCCCGGCGAGTCGACGCCCAGCTTCAGCTCCGCAAGGGCCGGGTTCTTCGCCGCCTCGGGGGTGTTGACGACCAGCACCTCGGAGAAGCCGTCCGTGACGGCGCGCAGCTTGAGGTCGACGTCCGGCAGGACGTCCGGGTAGGTGGCCGTGTCCCCGTGAAGGGTCGGCGCGGGCAGCGTGGTCGGCCACGTGAACGACAGTTTTCGCCCGGCCCGTTCGATCGTGACCAGCGGACCTCCGCCGCCACCGGAGAAGGAGAGGCCCACCGCGACCGCGTTCGGGGCCACGAGGCCGTCGGAGCGCCGGGCGAGGGTGTCGTCGATTCCCCTCCACCGTCCGTCGACCCGGGTGCGGACGGGCTTGAGGTGCTGCACCTCCTCGAACTGCCCGTCGGGGGTGGCGTACACCTCACTCGACTCCGTGCGCAGCGAGGTGATCTCGACCTTGGCACCGCCCGTGGTGGCCGCTTCCGCGGCGGCGGCCGACGTGGCCGCGGTCCTGGCAGGATGTCTGCCGGCACCGACGGCAGCGGTCGAGCGATGCGCGGCCTGCGCCTGGCTGCCGGTCCCCGTCGACGGCACCCCGCTCGCCACGACCGCCGCCGCGATCACGGCGATCACCGATCTGCCGTACCGCCGTTCCCGAGTCACACGCATGTCCCCCGCCCCCTCCGCCCTCACAGCGTCCCCACGTCGGGGTCATGAGAAGTTCAAAAACGGACGGGACCTTAACCGGTTCTTACTTGCACACGTCAAGGGCGTTCGACCGAACCTCCTGACCATTCCATTAGGTAAAGCGAGCACCTCCGGGCGCTCGGCCGACAGGTCGGTCCGGGGTGGTCTGATACTCACTTACCTGTTTTCGCCAGGGGCGCGGATCAGGACATACGGAGCGGACGCGCGGTCGGCGCACGTCGGGTCGCCTCAGCTGCCGCGGCCCGCCAACTCGTCTACCATTACCGGAATTTGGGATTCTTTACGGAAGGATTCGGCCTTTGTCGACTCCATGACCAGCTCGTCGCACAACTCCACAGGGCAGCCGAACACCTTGGTCCGTGACCATGAGCAGCGATGGCCGCGTGTACTGCGCCCCGAGTGTGGGGGCGCAGTCCGGCGGGGCCGCGTGGGAGTGGGCTTACGTACCGCACGCTTATCGCACCGGCCGTGCATACGCAGTGACCATGGCCTGAGCAGTTACGTCTTGACGATCCCCGGGACTGCTGTGTCGGCCAGCGCCTTCGGCAGTCGGCCCGTGTGCAGCACCCCCAGCCGCTGAGTCGCCCGGGTCAGCGCCACATAGAGGTCACTCGTGCCGTACAGCCCCGGCTCGACCACGAGCACGGAGTCGAATTCGAGCCCCTTCGACTGCCGGGGGTCGAGGAGTACGACGGTCCGTGTCAGGTCCGGCTCCGCGCCCGCGGTCACCCCGTCGAGCCGGGCCGCCAGCCTGCGGTGCAGATGGCGCGGAGCGATGACCGCGAGCCGCCCCTCGGCGGGGGTCAGTTCCTTCACCGCCTCCGCGACCGCGCCGGGCAGGTCGTCGGTGGCCCGCACCCAGGGCCGTACGCCGGTCGACCGCACCGAGCTCGGGGGTTCGAAACCGGGGTTCTGCGCGCGCACCACGGCCGCCGCGAGCTCCATGATCTCGGCCGGGGTGCGGTAGTTGACGCCCAGCCGGGCGTGCTCCCAGCGGTCCTCGACGTACGGCTCCAGGATCTTCTGCCACGACCCCACACCCGCCGCCTCCGCGGTCTGCGCCGGGTCGCCGACCAGGGTCATCGAACGGGTCGGGCTGCGCCGCATGAGCAGCCGCCAGGCCATCGGCGACAACTCCTGCGCCTCGTCGACGATGATGTGCCCGAACGCCCAGGTGCGGTCGGCCGCCGCGCGCTCGGCGGCGCTGCGGTGGTCGTCCTCCTCCTGCCGCTCGGCGAACCGCTCGGCGTCGATGATGTCGTGCGCGGACAGGACCTCGGAGTCCTCCTCGTCCTTGTCGTCGAACTCGTAGGTCCGCGAGGCGTACGACACGTCCAGCACACCCTGCGCGTACGCGACCTGTGTCTCCCGCTCGCGCTCGGCCCGGGCCCGGGCCAGCCGTTCGTCCACGCCGAGGAGTTCGGCCGCCTCGTCGAGCAGGGGTACGTCCGCCACCGTCCAACCGCGGGTCACCGGGCGGCGGATGGCGGCCGCGTCCTCGTCGGGGAGGTAGCCGACCGGATCGGCGAGGAAGTCCGCGACCAGCCGCTGCGGGGTCAGACGCGGCCACAACTGGTCGATGGCGGCCCAGACTTCGGGGTTCTCGGCGAGTTCGTCGCGGATCTGCGTGATGTCGCTCGGGTCCAGCAGATTCGTCCCGTCGAACGGATCCGTGCCGATACGTTCGGCGACCATGTCGGTGAGCGTGTTGAGGATGTGGCCCTCGAAGTGCTCACGGGCCACGTTGTGCGGCAGCCGGGCGGCCCGGGTGCGCTCACGGGCCACCTTCACCAGGCCGTCGTCGAGCATGAGGATCTCCCGGTCGTGCTCGATCGCGATCACCGGGTCGGGCAGAGCCTGCCAGTCGCGTACGACGTCGGCGAGGACGTCCGCCATGGCGGCGCGCCCCTTCACCGCGGCCGCCGCGCGGCTGTCGGTCGCCGTCGCCTTCACACCGGGGAAGAGCTCCCCGACCGTCGCGAGCAGCACGCCGGTCTCGCCCAGCGAGGGCAGCACCTCGCCGATGTAGCCGAGGAAGGCGGGGTTGGGGCCGACGATCAGCACGGCACGCTTGGCCAGCAACTCCCGGTGTTCGTAGAGGAGATACGCGGCCCGGTGCAGGGCGACGGCCGTCTTGCCGGTGCCCGGACCGCCCTCGACCACCAGCACCCCGCGGTGGGGGGCGCGGATGATCTCGTCCTGCTCGGCCTGGATGGTCTGCACGATGTCGCTCATGCGGCCGGTGCGCGCGGAGTTGAGCGCGGCGAGCAGCACGGCGTCGCCGGTCGGGTCCTCGTGACCGGTCCGTTCCTGGTCGCCCAGGTCGAGGATCTCGTCGTGCAGGTCGGTCACCCGGCGGCCCTCGGTACCGATGTGCCGGCGGCGGCGCAGGCCCATCGGGGTGTGGCCGGTGGCCAGGTAGAAGGGGCGGGCGACGCCGGCCCGCCAGTCGATGAGGATCGGGGTGCGTTCGGCGTCCTCGGTGCGCAGTCCGATCCGGCCGATGTGATGGGTGGTGCCCGAGGTGAGGTCGATCCGGCCGAAGCAGAGGGAGCCGTCGACCGCGTTCAGCGCGGCCAGCAGCCCCGAGCGCTCGGCGACCAGGATGTCCCGCTCCAGCCGCGCCTGTTGGGGGGTGTTGCCCTGGGCGAGCGCGTCCGTGACGGCGGCCTCGGTGTCGCCCCGCAGGGCGTCCACATGTGCGTACAGTCCGTCGATGAATTCCTGCTCCTGACGCAATTCATCGTCCGGAAAACCGGTGTTTGACAATTCCACTCCCGCCCGGATATACTGTGCTCACTGAGCTTCTTTGCGACGCATGCTTTTATACGCACAGCCATGAAGTCGCGAACCATTGAATATACGCAGAGAAATCCCCCGAGCGCAATCGCTCGGGGGATTTCTCTGCGTTATTGCGTCAGATCACAGGACGTCCGTCAGCTCCTCCAGCAGCCGCCGCTTGGGCCTCGCCCCCACCATCGACCGCACCGGCTCCCCGTCCCGGAACACCATGAAGGTGGGCATCGACAGCACCTTGTAGGCGTTCGTGGTCAGCGGATTGGTGTCGACGTCCAGTTGGACCACCTTGAGCCGCTCGCCCTCCTCCGCGGCGAGAGCCGTGAGCACCGGCCCCATCTGCCGGCACGGCGGACACCAGTCGGCGGTGAACTCCACCAGCACCGGCAGCTCCGATGCGAGCACCTCCGTCTCGAAGTCCGTGTCCGTCACCTCTGCCACACCCGCTGCCCTGATCATCTGTGGACCCCTCCCAGTTCACACCGCGGCTCCGGACCACCCGGAACCTCCGCGTCGGCGGCCAGCCCGTCACGCGCCCGCTCGGCCCGCTCCAGCTGCTGCCCGACCTGAGCCCGCACGGACTGCAACTCGCCGATCAGCGCATCCAGTTCACCGAGCTTGCGCCGGTAGACCGCGAGCGAGGCGGGGCACGCATCGCCCTCGGGATGACCGGCCCGCAGACACTCCACGAACGGCCGCGTCTCCTCCAGGTCGAACCCGAAGTCCTGGAGCGTCCGGATCTGCCGGAGCAGCTTCAGGTCGTCCTCGTCGTAGGTCCGGTATCCGTTGTGGCCGCGCCGCGCGGGCAGCAGGCCCCGCGCCTCGTAGTAGCGCAGCGTCCGCGTCGTGGTCCCGGCCCGTGCGGCCAGCTCGCCGATTCGCATGCCCACGAACGTAGTCCTTGACGCCGACGTCAAGGCAAGAGCGGTTTGCGCTGGACCGGAGAGGTCAGCACGATCGACGTCGTCGTGCGGCCCAGGGTGGAGACCTCTTCCAGGACGTCCTCCAGGTGGACCATGTCCCGGACGGCGACCTTGAGGATCCAGCAGTCCTCGCCGACCACGTGGTGCACCTCGGTGATCTCAGGGCGCTCCATCAGTTCCAGGGTCCTCGGATGCCGCAGGTTGTAACCGCCGTGCGGGCTGACCCGGATGAACGCCTGGATGCCGTAGCCGAGCCGGGCCACGACCACGTGGGCGCCGTAGCCGCTGATGACGCCCGCCGCCTCGAGCCGCCGCACCCGCTCGGTGACCGCCGCCGGGCTCAGCCGCACCCGGCGGCCCAGCTCGCTGAGCTTGATCCGGCCGTCGGTCTGGAGGAGCTCCAGGATCTGCCGGTCCAGCGCGTCGAAGGCCACCGAGGTTTCGTCGGCGGTGGCGCGTGGCTGCCGCGGTTCTTTCGGCACTACTGCTCGAACTCCCATGATTCCCCCTTCAATGCGCGGACATACGCCGGGAGAATTATGGTCATGGATACCCCACGAGAGGTACTGGTCATCGGCGGCAGCCGATACTTCGGCAAGCGGCTGATCGCCCGACTGCTGGCCGCGGGCCACCGGGTCACGGTCCTCAACCGGGGCTCGTCAGCACCCCCTCGCGGGGCGGTTCACCTGGTCGCGGACCGCGACGACGAAAGCTCGTTGCGCAGCGCCCTGGGCTCCCGCACGTTCGACGTCGTCGTCGACCAGGTCTGCTACACCCCGCGCCAGGCGGCGGTCGCCCGCCGGGTCTTCGCCGGACGCACCCGCCGCTATGTGATGACCTCGACCGTGGAGGTGTACGAGTACGAGGACTCGATCGCCCTCGTGCGGGAGGACGCCGTCGACCCGGCGACCGTACCCGTCGATCTCGGACTTCCCTGGGACGACCCCGAATTCCTCGACTCCCATTACGGAGAAGGCAAGCGCCAAGCGGAATCCGTGTTCGCCGCCGACTCCGTATTTCCTTTTACGACCGTCCGTGTGGCCCATGTCCTGGGCGGGGACGACGACTTCACCGGGCGGCTCGCCCATTACGCGGACCGTATCCGCACCGGCGAGCCCATCGCCGTCCCGGTGGACAACCAGCCCGCCACCTACATCCACGTCGAGGAGATCGCCGACTTCCTCGCCTGGACGGTGGGCCAGGACTTCACCGGCCCCGTGAACGCGGCCTCTCACGGACTGCTGGGCACGGAGGAGTTGTGCAGGGCGGTGGCCGCGCACTTCCCCGAGGGGAAGACCGTCCTCCAGCTCGTCGAGCTCGGCGAGGTCTCGCCGTTCTCCTTCGCCCGCTCCTACGGCATGGACAACTTCCGCGCCACCCGACTCGGGTTCACCTTCGGCGACGCACGGCAATGGCTGCCACGGGCGGTGGCCGAGACGCTCGGGAAGGGGGCCTGAGATCCGGTGCGGCACCGTGGACGGGCTGCGGGGGTGAGCGCGATCGGGCCGGCCGCGATGCCCCTGTCCACCTGCGAAGCGGCCACCACCAAGGTTGCGCCCCCGGCTCCCCCCGTCCCGGCTCGCTCTGCCTTGACCCACCCAGGGGCGCGGCCCGCACCGATGCGCGACTCCGAGGCGTTGGCGTGACCCTGGTGTGCGGCGCGGCCAAGGCGTGGCCGGCGAAGGAGGTCGCCGACCCGTGGGCCCGCCTAGGGGCGGCCCAGGGGGTGTCGAGGCTCCTGCCCCGATGCGCTGAGCTCGCTCAGCCCGCCGGCCTCCTCCACCTCCAGCAGCGACGCGCTCTGCCGTTCCTCCTCGAAGGCCCGGTGGCCGCCGCGCAGGCCGAACAGGCGCTTGGCCAGGAGGATGTAGAGGACGGCGAGGATGTTGAGGACCAGCGTGGCGATCTTCAACCAGCTGATGCGCTCGGTGAGTTCGTAGATCTCCAGCGGCAGGAAGGCGGCGGTCGCGACCACCGTCAGGTACTCCGCCCAGCGCTTGGCGTACCAGAGGCCGACCGCCTCGACGAGCTCGATGAGGGCGTACGCCAGCAGCAGCACGGCCACGAGGACAAGGGTGTTGTGCTTGTACCCGAACGTCTTCTGGAGGGTATCGACGACCGGTGAGTGGTCGAGGTCGTAGTGGAAGTGCCTGAACACCGGCCGGAAGACGTCGAGATACTCGTCGAAGAGCCGGCGCACCGCGTCCTGGCTGTTGCTGAACTTCCACACCGCCACTGCGGCCAGCACGATGAACACCCCGCGCACCGCCCGCTCGATCGCGAGGAAGCGAAGGATGAACAGGTCCCTGAGCACCTTGCCGCGCGGCACGAGGGGCGCGTGGTCCGCGGGCCCCGAGCCGTGCGGCTCGCCGAGGGCGAAGTCGCCGCAGCGCAGGCAGCGCCACACCCCGCCCAGGGCGGTCTCGGCGTACAGCCGGTCCCGGAGGCGGGGTTCGTCCGGCGCGTACGTCACATGGCCGCGGCGCGCACAGGTGCGTCGGTCCCAGTCGATCTTCATCCCCCGTGTGCCTCCGATGGAAAAGCGTGCGTCCGGGCACGGCACGCTAGTGGGGCCGGGTAAGAGTTCGGTGAGTCAGCGGGTGCCGACCAGCTCCTTCTCCTCCGCGTCCCTGGAAGCGGGCTCGGCGGACTTCCGACCGGGCAGCAGCACCGCGACCACCGCCGTCCCGACGCCCAGCACGATCGCCCCGACCAGGCCGGTGTGCGCCACCGCGCCGGAGAAGGACGAGCCGACCGCGTCCGCCATCTGCCGGGTACCGGAGGCGAGCTGCCCGGCCTGTGCCTTCAGCCGGGCCGCCTGCCGGGGGCCGGTGGCCTGGGCGGCCTGCGCGGCGACCGGCTGGGCCTTCTCGCCTGCGCCGCGCGACCGTGTGTCCGGCGCCGGCCGAGTCCTGCGCCGCGGCCGGCGTCGACGCGGGGAGCCTGCTGCCGGCGGTGGCGTCGGAGAGGTGGTCCCCGTACGAGGTGGCCAGCAGCGAGCCGAGGACCGCGATGCCGAGCGAGCCGCCGAGCTCGATCGAGGTGTCGTTCACCGCGCCGCCGCCGAACACTCCGAGCCTCAGCAGCAGCGCCCCGCGGCGGCTGTACTTGTCGCCGATGGCGCCGAACAGCAGCATCAGCGCGGCGCACGGGACGGGGTGTGCATTTGCTCAATACTGTGCAACCCACGCCTACTGCACAACCATGTGCAAGTTCGGCCGGGGAGGGACAGAATGACGGCCATGACCACGGGCCATTCACCTCGCGCCGAAGCCAACCGCCGCCACATCCTCGATGTCGCACTCACCGAGCTGCTGCGCGACCCCGCCGCGTCCATGGACCAGATCGCCCGCGCCGCGGGTGTCGTACGGCGGACCGTGTACGGCCACTTCCCGAGCCGTGAGGCGCTGGTCGGCACGCTCGTCGACGGGGCCGTGGAGGCGGTGGCGGCCGCGCACGCGGCGGGACGCGAGGGGGCCGAGGACCTGGCGCAGGCCGTGGCGGGCTCCGTGCTCGCGGTCTGGGAGGTCGCCGACCGCTATCGCATCCTGGTCGCGCTCGCCCAGCGCAGCGTCACCGTGCAGGGCATCCGCGAGCGCCTCGCCACCGTGCGCGAGTCCTGCACCGAGCTGCTCCAGCGCGGTCTGGACACGGGCGTCTTCGTCTCACCGCTGCCCGCGCCCGCGCTGGCGTACGTCCACGAGCAGATGATGTTCGCGGTGATGGAGGCGGTGAACGACGGGCTGCTGGACGCGGAAGAGGCGGGCCGCTCCACCGCGGTCACCGTTCTGACCGCGGCGGGCGTACCCGCCTCTCTGGCCACCGCGCTGGTGGCGAGACTGAGCGACTGATTCTTCGGGAGGGTGGTCCGGGCGGCCGAGCCACGGGGGAGTACTCGGCCGCCCGGGGCGGGAGCCGGGCCCGGGTTCAGGTCGGGTCCGGCTCGGTTCTGTGTGACCGTAAGGCCGGCGGTCCGCGGCCGCTCAGGCCTTGGCCAGCTCCTTCTCGCCGCCCTGCTCGGGGATGTCCGCCGAGACGTCGTCGTCAGCGTGGTCGAGGAGCGTCTTCTCGTCGAAGGGCAGGTGACCGGCGAGCACCTGGTCGACGCGCTCGCGGTCGATCTCCTTGGTCCAGGTGCCGATCAGGACGGTGGCGACGGCGTTGCCCGCGAAGTTGGTCAGGGCGCGCGCCTCGCTCATGAAGCGGTCGATGCCGACGATCAGGCCGATGCCGTCCACCAGCGCGGGCTTGTGCGACTGGAGTCCGCCGGCCAGGGTCGCGAGACCGGCGCCGGTGACACCGGCGGCGCCCTTCGAGGCGACGAACAGGAAGAGCAGCAGCGGGATCTGCTCGCCGATCGACATCGGCGTACCCATGGCGTCGGCGATGAACAGCGAGGCCATCGTCATGTAGATCATGGTGCCGTCGAGGTTGAACGAGTAGCCGGTCGGGACCGTGATGCCGACCACCGGCTTGCTGACACCCAGGTGCTCCATCTTCGCGATGAGCCTCGGCAGCGCGGACTCGGAGGACGAGGTCGACAGGATCAGCAGGAACTCACGGCCCAGGTACTTGAAGAGCGTGAGGATGTTCAGGCCCGCGATGATCCGCAGGAGGGTGCCGAGCACGACGATGACGAACAGGAAGCAGGTGATGTAGAAGCCGACCATCAGGAGCGCGAGATCCTTGAGCGCGTCCACGCCCGCCGATCCGACGACCGCGGCCATCGCGCCGAAGGCACCGACCGGGGCGGCCCACATCACCATGGCGAGGACCCGGAAGACGAGCCGCTGGATGTGCTCGACACCGCGCAGGACCGGCTGTCCGACCGGGCCCATGGCCTGCAGGGCGAAGCCGACGAGCAGGGCGATCAGCAGGGTCTGGAGCACCTCGCCCTCGGTGAAGGCGGAGACGAAGGTCGTCGGGATGATGCCGAGCAGGAACTCGGTGGTGTCCTTGGCCTCCGCGTCGACCTGCGCATGGCCGACGTCCTTGACCGCGTCGGTCACGGCGAGGCCGGTACCCGGGTCCAGGATGTTGCCGACGACCAGGCCGATGCCCAGCGCGACCAGCGACATGATCGTGAAGTAGAGGAGCGCGATACCGCCGACGGCGCCGACCTTGGCGGCCTTCCGTACCGATCCGATACCGAGCACGATCGTGCAGAAGATGATCGGCGAGATCATCATCTTGATCAGGTTCACGAAGCCGGTACCGATGGGCTTGAGCTCCACGGCGAAGTCGGGTGCGACCAGGCCGACCGTGATACCGAGGGCGACCGCGACGATCACCGCGATGTAGAGGTAGTGGGTGCGGTCCTTTTTGACTGCGGGTGCCGTATCGGGGGTGCTGGCGGCCACGGCTGCCCTCCTTGACGTCGTCGTCGGCATGACCGGCGTGCGGCTCACGTCCGGGCTTTTGAAGGAATGCCGTGACTATCTCCCGCCCTGTGAGGGCGGTCACCCTTCCGTTCATTTAGTTCACAATCAGCCATGGAGGCAGACTGACGACATGCGCATCCCCGTACCGAGACCCCGGAGCCTCGCGGCCCAGCTCTTCGCCATGCAGGCCGTGCTGATCGCCGTGGTCGTGGCGGGGTACGCGCTGTTCACGTACGTCAGCGACCGGGGCCAGGCCGAGGACGCGGCGCGCGTTCAGGCCAGGGCCGTGGCGCGGGCGGTCGCGGACTCGCCGTCCGTGCGGGAGGCCATCGGCACACCGAAACCGACGGCCGAACTTCAGCCCTACGCGCTGCGGGTCATGGCCGACACCGAGGTCGACTTCGTCACGATCATGAGCCCGCAGGGCATCCGCTGGACCCACCCCGACCAGGACCAGATCGGCAAGCACTTCCTCGGCAACACCGAGCGCGCGCTCAAGGGCGAGACCTTCACGGAGACCTACACCGGCACCCTGGGCTCCTCGGTCCGGGCGGTCACCCCGGTCAAGGACGGCAGCGGCAAGGTCATCGGCCTGGTCAGCGCCGGTATCCAGGTCGAGAAGATCAGCGAGCGGGTGCAGGGCCAGCTCACCGCCCTGCTCGCCGTCGCGGGCGGCGCGCTCGCACTCGGTGCCATCGGCACCTACGTCGTCAACGCCCGCCTGCGCCGCCACACCCACGGCATGAACGCGGCCGAGCTCAGCAGGATGCACGACTATCACCAGGCCGCCCTGCACGCGGTACGCGAGGGGCTGCTCATGCTGGACGGCCAGTACCGTGTCGCGCTGATCAACGACGGCGGACGGGAGTTGCTGGGCGTGTCCCCGCAGGACAGGGTGATCGGGCGGTCGGTGGCCGACCTCGGGCTGCCGGCGCCGCTGACGGGTGCGCTGCTCTCCTCGGAGCCACGGCACGACGAGGTGCATCTGACGTCCTCGCGGGTGCTGGTCGTCAACACCTCCCCGGTCTCCGGCGGAGAGCAGCGCGGCACCGTGGTCACCCTGCGCGATGTGACCGAACTCCAGTCCCTGATGGGCGAGCTGGACTCCGAGCGCGGCTTCACCCAGGCGTTGCGCTCCCAGGCCCACGAGGCGGCGAACCGGCTGCACACGGTCGTCTCCCTGATCGAACTGGGCCGCGCGGAGCAGGCGGTGGGCTTCGCGACCGCCGAACTGGAGCTGGCGCAGGCGCTGACCGACCAGGTCGTGGCGGCGGTCAGCGAGCCCGTCCTGGCCGCCCTGCTGCTGGGCAAGACCGCGCAGGCGAACGAACGCGGCGTGGAGTTGGTCGTGTCGGAGGACAGCCGCCTGGACGACGGGTTGCTGCCGGAGAGCCTTCCGGCCCGGGACCTGGTCACGATCCTCGGCAACCTCATCGACAACGCGGTGGACGCGGCGCAGGGCAGCGTGCGGGCGCGGGTGACGGTGACGGCATACACGGCGGGCACGGGGGGCACGGCGGACACGGCCGGGCGCGGGCTGGTCCTGCGGGTCTCGGACACCGGCGCGGGCGTCGACCCGGCCCACACCGAGGCGGTCTTCCGGCGCGGGTTCTCGACGAAGCCGGCGGGTCCCGGCGGGCGCGGGCTCGGCCTGGCGCTCGTCCGGCAGGCGGTCAACCGCTGCAAGGGCACCCTGACCGTGGCGGAGGCCGAAGGGGGCGGCGCCGAGTTCGAGGTGCGGCTGCCCCTGGAGAGCGGCCCCGGGCACCTCGAGGATGCCACGGTTCCCCACAGTGCCACCGTCCCCGGCGGTGCCACGGCCCCCGGAGGCGACGTATGACCACCCAGCAGCCCATCCGTGTCCTGGTCGTCGAGGACGACCCGGTCGCCGCCGACGCGCACGTCCTGTACGTGAACCGCGTCACCGGCTTCACGGCCGTGGGCAAGGCCCACACAGGCGCTGAGGCCCGCCGTCTCCTGGACCGCACGGCCGTCGACCTGCTCCTGCTCGACCTGCATCTGCCGGACGGGCACGGCCTCCAGCTGGCCCGTCAGCTGCGCGCGGCCGGACATCAGGCGGACGTGATAGCAGTGACGTCGGCCCGGGACCTGACGGTCGTCCGCGAGGGCGTCTCGCTGGGTGTCGTGCAGTACGTCCTGAAGCCGTTCACCTTCGCCACCCTGCGCGACCGGCTGATCCGGTACGCGGAGTTCCACGCGTCGGCCGGTGAGGCGAGCGGTCAGGACGAGGTGGACCGCGCGCTGGCCACGCTCCGGGCACCGGGCCCGGCCGCTCTGCCCAAAGGGCTCAGCGCGCCGACCCTGGAGCGGGTGACGGTGGCCCTGCGGGACTGCGCGGAGGGGCTCACGGCGACCGGCCTGGCCGAGGTGGTCGGGATCTCCCGGATCACGGCCCGCCGCTACCTGGAACATCTGGTCGACGCGGGCCGGGCGGCACGCAGTCCGCAGTACGGGACGGTAGGGCGGCCGGAGTTGCAGTACCGGTGGGTCAGGGGGCAGGGGCAGCAGTAGGTCCGAGACCGGTGAGTCCGAGCCCGTGCACGGTCATTGACGGGACTAGACCACTCCTCTTACGTTCACACGGCAGCCGTCCCGGCCACAACGACGTGAGCCCGTAGGAGGTCATGCCCGTGCGCCCCACCGCCGTACTTCCCTCCCTGCTCGCCACCGCCCTCGCCGCATCCGCCCTCACCGCATGCGGCGGTTCCGGCAGCGATCCGGACACCGTGAAGGTCTCGTTCAAGCAGTCCACGGACAACTCGATCCACGTCATGGACGACTACCTCGCGGACATCAAGAAGCAGTTCGAGAAGGCGAACCCCGGCAAGAAGGTCGAACTCGTCCCGATCAAGGCCCCGGACTCGGAGTACTACACCAAGCTGCAGCAGATGCTCCGCTCCGCGAAGACCGCCCCCGACCTGGTCTACGAGGACACCTTCCTCATCAACTCCGACATCACCAGCGGGTACTTGAAGCCCCTCGACGCCTACCTCGCCAAGTGGCCCGACTGGAACCGGTTCATCGACACCGCGAAGGCCGCCGCCAAGGCCGCGGACGGCAAGACGTACGGCGTCCCGGACGGCACCGACACCCGGGGGCTCTGGTACGACAAGGGCATCTTCGCCAAGGCCGGCCTGCCCGCCGACTGGCAGCCGAAGACCTGGGACGAGGTCCTCGACGCCGCCCGCACCATCAAACGCAGGGTCCCGGACGTCACCCCCCTCAACGTCTACACCGGCAAACCCGCGGGCGAGGCCGCCACCATGCAGGGCTTCGAGATGCTGCTGTACGGGACCGAGGACCGCCTGTACGACGATGCCGCGAAGAAGTGGATCGCCGGCAGCCAGGGCTTCGAGGACGCCCTCTCCTTCGTCGAGACGGTCTACCGGGAGAAGCTCGGCCCGGACGTCTCCACCGCCCTCGACCCCAACATCCAGACCATCGTCCGGGGCGACCTGCTGCCCAAGGGCAAGCTCGGCATCAATCTAGACGGCTCCTGGCTCCCGCAGGACTGGCTGCCCGGCAGCGGACACGAATGGCCCGAGTGGTCCCGCAAGTTGGGGCTCGCGTACATGCCGACCCAGCACGGCCAGGCCCCCGGCAAGGTGAGCATGTCCGGCGGCTGGACCTGGGCCGTCCCCGCCAAGGCGGCCAACCCCGACCTCGCCTTCGACTTCATCAGGGCGATGCAGACCAAGGCCAACGCCCAGAAGTGGTACGTCGCCAACTCGGGCATCTCCGTACGCGAGGACGTGGCCGCGGACCCCGCGTACGCCAAGGCCCAGCCCGGCATCAAGTTCTTCACCGATCTGGTCGCCAGCACCCATTACCGGCCCGCCTACCCGGCGTATCCGAAGGTCTCCACCGCGATCCAGGAGGCGATGGAGGGCGTGACGACCGGTGACACCTCCGTCGAGGAGGCGGCCAGGAACTACGACGACTCGCTCAAGGAGGCCACCGACAACCAAGTGATCGAAAAGTGAACCGGCGCTCCCTCGCCCGCGCCCTCCCCGTCACGCCCGCACTCGTCCTGCTGCTCCTCTTCCTCGCCGGACCCATCGCCTACTGCGCCTGGATCGCCTTCACCGACCTGCAGTTGACCGGTCAGGCCGAGTCGTCCTTCGTCGGCTTCGAGAACTTCCGCACGGCCTTCCAGGACGAGGAGTTCCTCAACGCCGTATGGCTGACCCTGGTGTTCACGGTCGTGTCGTCGCTGATCGGGCAGAACACGCTGGGCCTGGCCCTCGCGGCGCTCATGCGGCGCGCCTCGAAGCCCGTGCGCACGCTCACCGGAGGCATCGTCATCACCGCGTGGGTGCTCCCGGAGGTCGTCGCGGGCTTCCTCCTCTACGCCTTCTTCCGCAAGGAGGGCACGCTGAACGCCCTGCTCGACCTCCTCCATCTCCCGTCCCAGAACTGGCTGTTCACCCTGCCGATCCTGGCGGTGTCCTTCGCGAACGTCTGGCGCGGCACCGCCTTCTCGATGCTGGTCTACACGGCGGCGCTCGGCGAGATACCGAAGGAGATCACGGAGGCCGCCGAGGTCGACGGCGCCGGCGGCTGGCGCCGGATGTGGCACATCACCCTGCCGATGATCCGGCGCTCCATCGGCACGAACCTGATGCTCAACACCCTCCAGACGCTGTCGGTCTTCGGGCTGATCTGGGTGATGACGAGGGGCGGGCCGGGCGACAGGAGCCAGACCCTGCCCCTCTTCATGTACGAACAGGCCTTCCAGAACAGCATGATCGGCTACGGCACCGCAGTGGCTCTGCTGCTGCTCCTGGTGGGGTCGGTCTTCTCCGTGGTCTACATGCGCCTGCTGCGGACGGAGGTCTGACCATGGCCGCCACACACTTCGCCGACCGTCGCCGCAACCGCCGACTGGCCGCCGACGCAGGCCTGTTGGCGGTCGCCGCCGCGTTCGTGCTGCCGCTCGCCTGGGTGGTCCTCTCGGCCCTGGATCCGCACGCCGACCTGAGGGTGAAGGCCCCCGACGGTGTCACTCTCGAGAACTTCGACGCGATCCTGACCTCCGACATCACCTTCACCCCGCTGCTCAACAGCCTGATCCTGTGCGGCGGGGCAACCCTGCTGACGGTGGTCTGCGCGGCCCTCGCGGCCTATCCCCTGTCCCGCTTCAGCTCCCGTCTCAACCGGCCGTTCCTGCTGTCGATCCTCTTCGCGACCAGCCTGCCCATCACGGCGATCATGGTGCCGGTGTACGCGCTGTTCGTGCAGGTCGACCTGATCGACACCCTCCAGGGCACGATCCTGTTCTTCGCCGCGTCCCAACTCCCCTTCGCCATCTGGCTGATGAAGAACTTCATGGACGGCGTACCGAAGGAGCTGGAGGAGGCGGCCTGGACGGACGGTGCGGGCTCCCTCCAGTCGCTCACCAGGATCGTGCTGCCCCTCATGGGCCCCGGCGTCGCGGTCGTGACCGTCTTCTCCTTCGTCATGATGTGGGGCAACTTCTTCGTGCCGTTCATGCTGCTGCTCACCCCGGACCAGATGCCGGCGTCCGTGAGCATCAACGAGTTCTTCGGCAACCGCGGGATGGTGGCGTACGGGCAGCTCGCCGCGTTCTCGATCGTCTACTCGACGCCGGTGATCCTGCTGTACGTGCTGATCGCGCGACGGCTGGGCGGGGGCTTCGCACTGGGCGGGGCGGTCAAGGGATGACGGGCGCCCGCGGCCGCGGGCCGGCGTCGGCCTGCCCGGTCGCGGGTGTCGGTGTACTCGAAGAGATCGGCACCACGGGGCCGGGGGGGGGCACCGACCGACCGCCGGCCCACTGCCGCATCCACCGACGGCCCGCCGGGCCAGGGCCGTCACGGGATGTGCCGTCTGCCGCCCCCCGGGTGAGGCGTTCGCGATGCCCCCGGGCCGGACCCGGACGGTACCGCCCCGGCAGGTCCCCACGTCTTCCCGGGGCCCGGCAACGCTCTCACCCCTCGGGCAGGATCCCCGGCCGGAACGGCTCCACCCCCACCACCCTGCGCACCCGCACCGGCTCGATCAGCAGCATCACCCGCCGCTCCCCCTCGAGCAGCCACGGATACCGCTCCTCGCCGATGTACTTCCGCGTGAGCCGGTCCATGGAGCGCTCCGCCTCCTCGCCCTCCACGAACCGCACCACCCGGCCCCGGATCTCGACGCGGTCGTAGGGGTTGTCTGGGTCGTGGTGGGAGAGGGAAACGTTCGGATTGCGCCGCAGGTTTTCCTCCTTCACACGTCCGATCGCCGTGTTGACCATGACGTACTCACCTTCGACATCCGCCCACATGGGCGAGACCTGCGGCGCTCCGTCCGGACCGACGGTCGCCAGATGCCAGAAGTTCGGCGCCAGCAGCCGCTCGCGAATATGCCCCTCTACCTTGCCATTCACTTCGTACACGAAGATCGCACCTCTTTCCGGCCACCCGTCCGGGCACCCGGCGCCATCCTCACCGCGGCGCCCGCGCCGCCGACAGACGATCTTCGGCCAGCCCGAATACACGGCCGAAACCGTAGATTCCTACAATCCGTGTTCCTGGCCGAACAGACCGTAGTCACCGGGCGTCCGCTTCCCTAACTTGTGGGCCGTGCGCCGACCCGCAGCCCTGCCGAACCAGCCCGGACCGCCCTTCGACCACCTCACCGCCCGCAGACTCCGTGTCGCTCTCGGCATGGGGCCCGAGCACGTGGCCTACGGGCTGCGCGTCTCGTACGGGCTCCCCTACGTCACCCCGGATCTCGTCGTCGCCTGGGAGCGCGGGATCGTCTGCCCCACCAGTCCGGAACTCACCGCTCTCGCGGGCGTGTTGTGGTGCTCGCCCGGTGAACTCATCGGCCGCCCCCCGCACCCTGCGCGAGCACCGTGTCGCGCGCGGCATCGCCCCCGAGGACGTCGCCCGTGCCGTGGGGCTCGAACTGCTCACCTACCTGAGCATGGAGGAGCACGACGAGTGGCGCGGCACCGACCGCCAGTCCGCCGCTCTCGCCGCCCTGCTGGAGCTGAACCTGCCGGACTTCGTCGCCGTCACAGGACGCGAGAAGCGGCTCGCCGAGTGTCTGCGCGGCGCGGTCGGCACCCGCTGGCAGGCCTACGTCCGTCAGATCGCGAAGATCGTCCCCCTGGACCGGCGGCTGGTGGAGGAGACCCTCATGGATCTGCACCGGCAGTACCAGGGGCAGATGGTGTCCACCCTGAGCTGGGGCGGAGGCGGCGAGCGCGCCGGCGAGGCCGGCCAGGAGTTCCTGGACGAGATCGTGGAGCGGTTCTGGGAGGCGGTCGAGAGACGGCCGTAGGACAGCGACCGCCCGGACGCATGCCTAGAAGACCGACTCCGCCTCGTCCATCCGGTCCTTCGGGACCGTCTTCAGCTCGGTGACCGCCTCGGCGAGCGGCACCATCACGATGTCGGTGCCCTTGAGCGCGGTCATCCTGCCGAACTGGCCCCGGTGCGCGGCCTCCACCGCGTGCCAGCCGAAGCGGGTGGCGAGGACCCTGTCGTACGCGGTGGGCACGCCGCCGCGCTGCACATGCCCGAGGATGACCGGCTTGGCCTCCTTGCCGAGCCGGCGCTCGAGCTCGTGCGCCAGGGCCGTGCCGATGCCCTGGAAGCGCTCGTGGCCGAACTGGTCGATCTCGCCGTGGCCGTAGTCCATGCTGCCCTCGGCGGGGTGGGCACCCTCGGCGACGCAGACGACCGCGAACTTCTTGCCGCGGGCGAATCGCTCCTCGACCATCTTGACCAGGTCGGCCGGGTCGAAGGGGCGCTCGGGCAGGCAGATGCCGTGGGCACCGGCGGCCATGCCGGACTCCAGGGCGATCCAGCCCGCGTGCCGGCCCATGACCTCGACGACCATCACGCGCTGGTGGGACTCGGCGGTGGTCTTGAGGCGGTCCATGGCCTCGGTGGCGACACCGACCGCGGTGTCGAAGCCGAAGGTGCGGTCGGTGGAGGAGATGTCGTTGTCGATCGTCTTCGGGACGCCGACGACCGGGAGACCGGCGTCGAACAGCATGCGGGCGGCCGTGAGGGTGCCCTCGCCGCCGATCGGGATCAGCGCGTCGATGCCGAACTCGTGGATCATGTCGGAGGCGCTCTCGCACGCCTCGCGCAGCCGGTCGCGCTCCAGGCGGGAGGAGCCGAGGATGGTGCCGCCGCGGGCCAGGATGCCGCTGACACTGTCCAGGTCGAGGGCGCGGTAGCGGCCGTCCAGGAGGCCGGAGTAGCCGTCCTCGAAGCCGATGACCTCGTCGCCGTAATGGTCGACCGCTCGGTGCACGACCGACCGGATCACTGCGTTCAGACCAGGGCAGTCGCCGCCTGCGGTGAGAACTCCGATACGCATCGTGCTGTGTCTCCTGCTCGCTGTTGACACCGGTGAGCCAATTCCGATTGTTTCACGTCCCGCACGGGGCCGTCGCACTCCGTACTGCCGGGCGCCTTATCCATCGTCCGGGGTATTGTCAAGAGGGTTTCCGCTCACCTCGGTGGGCGATTTTCATGACAGCGACTTTTCCGAAGGCGACGGAACGGAGATCACGCGTGACCCGCAGCGTGTACGTGACCGGGATCGACCGCGGCGACGGCCGCCAGGTCGTCGAACTGGGGGTCATGGAGCTGCTGACCCGCCAGGTCGACCGGGTGGGGGTGTTCCGGCCGCTGGTGCACCACAGTCCCGACCGGCTCTTCGAGCTGCTGCGCGCCCGCTACCGGCTCACCCAGGACCCGGCCACCGTCTACGGCCTCGACTACCACGAGGCCTCCGCGCTGCAGGCCGAGCAGGGCACCGACGAGCTGGTCTCCACCCTGGTCGACCGCTTCCACCTGGTGGCCCGCGACTACGACGTCGTCCTGGTCCTCGGTACCGACTTCGCCGACACCCAGCTCCCTGACGAGCTCTCCCTCAACGCCCGGCTGGCCAACGAGTTCGGCGCCGCCGTGATCCCGGTCGTGGGCGGTCGGGGGCAGGCCGCCGAGTCGGTGCTCGCGGAGACCCGCAACGCCTACCGGGCCTACGACGGTCTGGGCTGCGACGTCCTCGCCATGGTCACCAACCGGGTGGCCCGCCAGGACCGGGAGGAGATCGCCGAGCGGCTCTCGGGGCCGATGCCCGTGCCCTGTTACGTCGTCCCGGACGAGCCCGCCTTGGCCGCGCCCACCGTCGCCCAGATCGGGCAGGCCCTCGGTGCCCGGGTGGTCCTCGGCGACGACTCCGGGCTCGCCCGGGACGCCCTGGACTTCGTCTTCGGCGGCGCGATGCTGCCGAACTTCCTGAAGGCCCTGACCCCGGGCTGCCTGGTGGTCACCCCGGGCGACCGCGCGGACCTGGTCGTCGGCTCGCTCGCCGCGCACAGCGCCGGCACGCCGCCGATAGCCGGTGTGCTGCTCACCCTGAACGAGGTCCCGGGCGACGACGTCCTCACCCTCGCCGCCCGCCTGGCCCCCGGCACCCCGGTGCTCTCGGTGGCCGGCACCAGCTTCCCCACCGCCGCCGAGCTCTTCGCGCTGGAAGGGAAGCTGAACGCGGCCACGCCCCGCAAGGCGGAGACCGCGCTCGGTCTCTTCGAGCGGTACGCCGACACCGCCGATCTCGCCCGCCGGGTCTCCGCTCCGAGCAGCGACCGCCTCACCCCGATGATGTTCGAGCACAAGCTCCTGGAGACGGCCCGCTCCGACAAGCGCCGCGTCGTCCTGCCCGAGGGCACCGAGCCGCGCGTCCTGCACGCCGCCGAGGTTCTGCTGCGCCGGGGTGTGTGCGACCTCACCCTGCTCGGTCCGGTCGACCAGATCCGCAAGAAGGCCGCCGACCTCGGCATCGACCTCGGCGACTGCCAGTTGATCGATCCCGCGACCTCCGAACTGCGCGACGCCTTCGCCGAGAAGTACGCGGCACTCAGGGCCCACAAGGGCGTCACGGTCGAGCTGGCCTACGACGTGGTCTCCGACGTGAACTACTTCGGCACCCTGATGGTCCAGGAGGGCCTCGCGGACGGCATGGTGTCCGGTTCTGTGCACTCCACGGCGGCGACCATCCGCCCCGCCTTCGAGATCATCAAGACCAAGCCGGACGCCGACATCGTCTCGTCGGTCTTCTTCATGTGCCTCGCCGACAAGGTGCTGGTGTACGGCGACTGTGCCGTGAACCCCGACCCCGACGCCGTGCAGCTCGCCGACATCGCCATCCAGTCGGCCGCGACCGCCGAGCAGTTCGGCGTGGAGCCGCGGATCGCGATGCTGTCGTACTCCACCGGCACGTCGGGCTCGGGCGCCGACGTCGACAAGGTGCGCGAGGCCACCGAGCTGGTACGGCAGCGGCGGCCCGACCTCAGGATCGAGGGGCCGATCCAGTACGACGCGGCCGTCGAGCCGACCGTGGCTCAGACCAAGCTGCCGGGCTCCGAAGTCGCGGGCCAGGCCAGCGTGTTGATCTTCCCCGACCTCAACACCGGTAACAACACCTACAAGGCCGTGCAGCGTTCGGCCGGCGCGATCGCCGTCGGGCCGGTGCTCCAGGGGCTGCGCAAGCCCGTCAACGACCTGTCCCGGGGCGCCCTCGTCTCGGACATCGTCAACACCGTCGCCATCACGGCGATCCAGGCCCAGATCCCGACCGAGCAGAAGGCTTCCGCCCAGTGAGTGCCACCCGCCCGTCTCCCACCACCGCCCTGTCCGACGAGCTGCGCTCGGCCCCTTCTGCGCGAATCCTCGTCCTCAACTCCGGCTCCTCGTCGGTGAAGTACCAGCTGCTCGACATGCGGGACAGCAGCCGGCTGGCACAGGGGCTCGTCGAGCGCATCGGGGAGCAGTCCTCCCGGCTGAAGCACATCCCCCAGGGCAGCGAGCCCCGTGAGTGGACCGGCCCGATCGCCGACCACGACGCCGCGCTGAAGGCCGTGGCGGAAGAACTGGCGAAGGACGGGCTCGGCCTCGACTCCCCCGAGCTGGCCGCGATAGGCCACCGCGTGGTGCACGGCGGCAGGACCTTCACCGAGCCGACGGTGATCGACGAGACCGTGCTCGCCGAGATCGAGCGGCTGATCCCGGTCGCCCCGCTGCACAACCCGGCCAACCTCACCGGCATCCGCACCGCGCGGGCGCTGCGCCCGGACCTGCCCCAGGTCGCCGTCTTCGACACCGCGTTCCACACCACGATGCCGGAGTCGGCCGCGCGCTACGCGATCGACGTGGAGACCGCCGACGCGCACCGCATCCGCCGCTACGGCTTCCACGGCACCTCGCACGCGTACGTGTCCCGGGCGACCGCGAAGCTGCTGGGCAAGGCACCCGAGGACGTCAACGTGATCGTGCTGCACCTCGGCAACGGCGCGAGCGCCTCCGCGGTCCGGGGCGGCAGGTGCGTGGACACCTCCATGGGGCTGACGCCTTTGGAGGGACTCGTGATGGGTACGCGCTCCGGAGACACCGATCCGGCTGTCATCTTCCATTTGGCGCGCGTTGGCAAAATGTCCATCGACGAAATCGACACTCTTCTCAACAAGAGGAGCGGACTGGTCGGCCTCTGCGGTGACAACGACATGCGGGAGATTCGGCGCCGGATCGACGAGGGGGACGAGCAGGCCGAGCTCGCCTTTGACATCTACATTCACCGTCTGAAGAAGTACATCGGCGCCTATTACGCCGTTCTCGGTACGGTGGACGCGATCGCGTTCACCGCCGGGGTCGGCGAGAACGCGGCACCGGTGCGGGAAGCCGCCGTGGCGGGCCTGGAGACCCTGGGCCCGGCGGTGGACCGTGAGCTCAACGCCGTACGGAGCGACGAACCGCGGCTGATCTCGCCCGCCGACGCACGGGTGAAGGTCGCCGTGGTGCCGACCGACGAAGAACTGGAAATCGCGACGCAGACCTACGCACTGGTCGCACGGCATTGATTTGCGGCTCCACCGCGTGGCGACTGAGCGGTAACCCAGCTGAGCGACGTTCCGCCCATTTGTATCTTCCGCCAGACGGAATATTCCGCAGCGAAACAAACCGATAGGATCGCCCCATGCGCCGTTCGAAAATCGTCTGTACTCTCGGCCCCGCGGTCGACTCCCACGAGATGCTGGTCTCGCTGATCGAAGCCGGCATGAACGTGGCCCGTTTCAACTTCAGCCACGGCTCGCACGCCGAGCACCAGGGGCGGTACGACCGCGTCCGTGCCGCCGCCAAGGAGACCGGCCGGGCCATCGGTGTCCTCGCCGACCTGCAGGGCCCGAAGATCCGCCTGGAGACCTTCGCCGAGGGCCCGGTGGAGCTGGAGCGCGGTGACGAGTTCGTCATCACCGCCGAGGACGTCCCGGGTGACAAGACCATCTGCGGGACGACCTACAAGGGCCTGCCCGGTGACGTCTCCCGCGGCGACCAGATCCTCATCAACGACGGCAACGTCGAGCTGAAGGTCCTGGACGTCGAGGGCCCGCGGGTCAAGACGATGGTCATCGAGGGCGGTGTCGTCTCCGACCACAAGGGCATCAACCTGCCCGGCGCGGCGGTGAACGTCCCGGCGCTGAGCGAGAAGGACGTCGAGGACCTCCGCTTCGCGCTGCGCATGGGCTGCGACATGGTCGCGCTGTCCTTCGTCCGGGACGCCAAGGACGTCGACGACGTCCACCGCGTGATGGACGAGGAGGGCCGCCGGGTCCCCGTCATCGCCAAGGTGGAGAAGCCGCAGGCGGTGGACAACATGGAGGACGTCGTGATGGCGTTCGACGCCGTCATGGTGGCCCGTGGCGACCTGGCCGTCGAGTACCCGCTCGAGAAGGTCCCGATGGTGCAGAAGCGCCTCATCGAGCTGTGCCGCCGCAACGCCAAGCCGGTGATCGTGGCGACCCAGATGATGGAGTCGATGATCACCAACTCCCGCCCGACCCGCGCCGAGGCCTCCGACGTGGCCAACGCGATCCTGGACGGCGCGGACGCGGTCATGCTGTCGGCGGAGTCCTCGGTCGGCGCGTATCCCATCGAGACCGTGAAGACGATGTCGAAGATCGTCGCCGCGGCCGAGCAGGAGCTGATGTCCAAGGGGCTGCAGCCGCTCGTCCCGGGCAAGAAGCCGCGCACGCAGGGCGGTTCGGTGGCCCGTGCCGCCTGCGAGATCGCCGACTTCCTCGGCGGCCGGGGCCTGGTGGCCTTCACCCAGTCCGGCGACACGGCCCGTCGTCTCTCGCGCTACCGCGCGGTCCAGCCGATCATCGCCTTCACCACGGACGAGAGCACCCGCAACCAGCTGGCGCTCAGCTGGGGCGTGGAGTCGCACGTGGTGCCGTTCGTGAACACCACCGATGAGATGGTCGACCTGGTGGACCAGGAGATCACCAAGATCAACCGGTTCAACCCGGGCGAGATCGTCATCATCACCGCCGGCTCGCCCCCCGGCGTCGCCGGCACCACCAACATGCTGCGCGTCCACCACCTCGGCGGCGCGCAGTAGGAATCCGTACGACAGCGAGGGCGCCGCCTGTGGCAGGGGGCGCCCTCCGTGCGTGTACTCAGCCGATCGTGCCGGCGTCCGCGGGGAAGTCCGGGGGCCAGGGCAGGGACGCGTCGTACAGGGCCTCCCGGTCGCCCATCAGCGCGTACTCGGCCTCGCGCCGGCTCGGTGTGCCGCTGACGACGAAACTGTCACCGTCGGGTTCCAGCATCCAGGTGTACGCGGCGTCCTCCGCCGCGAGCCGGTGCCGTTCGCCCAGGCCGGCGAACTCCTCGGCGGTGGCCCGGCGGATGTGCACGCCGTCCCGGTAGTAGGGCCGCAGCAGCATGAGCTCCACGTGTCCGAAGCAGACCTCGACGCGCGTAGTGGTCCCGTAGGAGCCTCTCTGTCACGGCCCCCAGGGCTCACGTACGCGCTGAGGGTGCCCTCTGTTGAAGAGGACACCCTCAGCGTGTGTGCGGCTCCCGGAAGGGTTCGTGAGGGGCGTCGGTCAGCCCTCGCTGTACTGGTGCATCCCGGGCACGGTCAGTGTCCCGCCGTACTGGGCGGCCTGCTGGACCGTCACATTGGTGAAGTAGATCAGCGGGATGTTCAGCGGCGGGGGGCTGTCCGGGCTGAACGTGACCGGGATCAGCCCCAGCAGGTTGCCGGAGATGCTCTCGGTGTACATGGTCGTCTTGCCGTCACGGATCGTGGACGTGGTGCCCTTGCCCGCCTGCACGTGATACGTCTTGCCGCGCTCGGTGACGATCTGGTGGAGGTCACCGATGTCGGTGCCGCCGGAGATGACGTACTTCAGCACCTTCTTGGTCTTGCCGCTGGCCGTCTTGACCTCCACGACACCCTGGTAGTCGGCACCCTTGAGCAGCAGCGAACTGGCCTTCAGGGTCCAGGCGTTGTCGGCCACCGTCACGCCGGGCTCGGTGTCGCCCACCTCGTCCGTGGCGACCGGGCAGTCCTCGGCGTCCGTGGTGGAACTCGCCGACGGGCTCGGGGAGGCCGTGGCGTCCGCCGCCGCCTCCTCGGCCGCCTTGGTGGTGTCCTCCACGGCCTTGGTGGTGTCCTCGGCCGCCTTGGACGCCGTGTCGGTGGTGTCCTTCACGGTGTCCTTCACCGTGTCGGTGACCTTCTCGGTCGTCTCCTTGGCGGTGTCCCCCGCGCTGTCGTCCGCGCTCTTGGACGCCGAGGCCGAGGGGGTCGGCGTAGGGCTGGCACTGGACGCGTCGCCGGAGCCGGAGCCGCCCGTGAAGATCCCGGTGATCGCATCACCGATGTCCGTCAGGAGGTTGCCGTCGTCGCTCGCGGAGGCCGGGGGGGACGCCGTGGCGGTGTCGGAGCCGGAGCTGCCGGAGGAGGAGCTGCTCTCCTCCTTGCTCGCGGAGGCGGACGGGGTCGGCGTGGGCGTGGCCTGGTCGCCGGAACCCGAATCCGACGAGGAGCCGCCCGAGTTCGACCCGGAGTCCGATCCCGAGCCGGAGGAGGCCGAGGGGGACGGCGTCGCCGTAGCGGAGCCGTCGGAGTCGTCCGGGGACGAGGACGGACTCGCCGAGGCGGACGGGGACGCACCGTCCAGCGCCGCGATGCAGTCCTTGTACTCGTCGGCCGTCAGGCTCTTCGCGGTCGGCGCGTCGTCGGCCAGCGCGAGCGTCGGCGTGAACCCGATGCCCATGAGGACGGCCGTCGGCATCGCCGCCATGGCTATCGCTTTGCCGGCCGGCATGTGGAATCTGTTGAACAGAGGCTTTTTGGGGGCCGCGTGCCGGGGGCCCGTTCTGACCTCCGCCGCGGCCGCGGAGCCCTCGCCATGAAGGTTCTCAGCCGACACGGTACCCCCCGTTCGCGTCGTCGCCGCCGGCCCAGGCACTCTCGGGCGTCCGCCCCGACGATCCGTCGCGAGGGGGCTCCGGCGCCCTGTACGGCGCTGGCTCGTCCATCACGGGCCGCAGGATCGCGGTGTCGGGGTCGGCGCCCTGGGGCGCACCGCCCTGCGTCCCGTCCTCGCCCATCGCCTGCGGCTGGGGCGGCGCTCCAGGCGCCCAGGAGACGGCGAGCGCTCCGCCGACCAGGGCGAACAGGAAGCCCAGGATGAAGCCGCCGATGTTGGAGACCACCAGGGACACCAGGGCGAGGACGATCGCGGCTACGCCGGCGAAGATCCGCGTGGCCTGCTGGAACCACATGGTCAGACCCAGCGTGAACAGCAGTATGCCGATGATGAGGGAGCCCGCACCCGCGGTGGTCGCCATGGCGATGGACATGGTGCCCAACTTGACCGTGGCGTACGGGAAGTAGGCGATCGGCAGACCGCCGAGCAGCGTGAACAGACCTGCCCAGAACGGGCGGTGGCCTCGCCAGGCACGGAATCGCAGGCGCAACCGGGTGAAGGTCCCGGCGCTCTGGACCGGA
The DNA here is from genome assembly GCF_030816965.1 of Streptomyces canus. Lineage (NCBI taxonomy): Bacteria > Bacillati > Actinomycetota > Actinomycetes > Kitasatosporales > Streptomycetaceae > Streptomyces > Streptomyces canus. Next base: position 6,953,016 of record NZ_JAUSYQ010000002.1, on the reverse strand, counting down.
GTCTCGGCACTCATGGAAAAAGCTCCCTGGGTCCGGAAGTACGTACCGGCTCGGCCGAAGGCATGGAGAACCGGAAAGTCTGTCTGTGTGCATGCGGTCCGGCGGGCGCCGGGCCTGCCATGCGGGGCGGAGAAGCACCTGCCTCCCCGCCCCGGGCCACTCAGCGCGCTGAGTCACCCTGCGGCCTCAGCCGTCAGAAGCACTCCATCTTGGAGTCGGTGCCAAGGCGCATCTTCAGGCCGCTGAGCTTGAAGGTGCCGGCCGTGGTGGCCCACGCCGTCTGCTCGACGTTCGTCAGGTCGGCCGACTCGGCCTGCTGGGCGAAGCCGCCGGGCAGGACGTTGTCGCCGGACTTGATCTCCGGACCCTTGCCACCCTTGCTCTTGGCGCTGTCCTGGGCGGCCACACCGATGTCGATGTTCTTGAACGTCGCGTCGGCGTCGAGCTGGGCGACGTCGATGTAGAGGTTCTCGGCCTCGACCTTGTGGTCCGCGTCCGGACCCGCGTCAAGACGAAGGTAGATCGTCTTGCCTATGAGCGGGATCTCGGTCTTGACCGACTGGCACATGTTCGTGATCTGCGCCGTACGGAACGACGAGATCGCGACCGGGTGCACCGCGCCCTTGTTCTTGCCGTCGGTCGACGTGTAACCGGTGTCGATACCGCCGTACTGGGCGAAGCCCTGGCCCTCGAGGTGGCCGGCCTTCACCTTGAACTCCTGGCCGGACACACTGAACGACGCGGCGAGCGCACCCTGCGCCAGCCCGACACCCACTGCCGCGGCCGCTGCGACGCTGGGCACCATGACCACAGCGAAGCGCTTCCATCTGGTCCCGCCACGCACCTGGGACTGCATATTTCCTCCTTCTCGGACGTACATCTCCTGACCCTGACTGCCCCTGTCGAAAGGACGGCTCAGCCGGGCAGGGATGGGAGAAGTGCTACGTCCTCGGGAAGGAGAGCGCCCGCACTCGGAGGCGCGAACCGCGCACCGATCACCGGCGATCACCCCCGAGCGACAACCACTGGTCGCGCCTGACACGCATCACGCACAACCTTGCTGGACAGGCTCCGCCGGGTGGGCGAAGACCCCCCTGTCCAAGAGCCGGCGCACCTGCCGCCGACCCTGCTCGGTGGGGACCCAAGGAATCCCGCCGCCCGACCGGCTGTCGGGGAACGGGAAAGGACCGAGCGTCGCCGATCGTGGTGCATTCTCGCCGCCCGCACAAGGGGCTTCGTTACTCGGTAGTAACGGCCGGATAACCGAACAACGACCCGCTGGTCTCGGTCGACGACGCTGGGTGGCAAACAGGGGGAGGACAAAGCAGTTGATCGATGGACAGAATCCGACAGATCAACGGGCCTGACTTACTGGAAGTAACAGCGGCCGCGTTTACCAAGTTTTGGCAAAGCGCGGCCGCAGTGACGTTCTCACAGCAAATCTTTCACTCGGGCAACACATGCCGTGGTGTTTAGCAACTGGTCAGAACCGGGCTCGCGCCCCGCTCGGACCCCCGCTCAGAACAGGGCGCGCGAGAGCGCTCTGCGGGCCGCCGACACCCGCGGATCGTCGGCGCCGACCACCTCGAAGAGCTCAAGCAGCCGAATCCGTACGGTGTCCCGCTCGTCACCGGCCGTGCGCCGCACGGTGTCGATGAGCCGCCCGAACGCGTCCTCGACATGACCGCCGACCAGGTCCAGGTCGGCGGCGGCGATCTGCGCCTGTGCGTCACCCGGCTTCTCGGCCGCCTCCTTGCGCGTCTGCTGCGGGTCGAGGCTCTGCACCCGCTGGAGCAACTCGGCCTGGGCGAGCCCCAGTTTGGCCTCGCTGTTGCCGGGGTCATCACTCAGTACGTTCTTGTACGCCTGGACGGCACCGCCGAAGTCCCCTGCGTCCAGGGCGCGCACGGCGGCTTCGAGGAGTGCGTCGTACGGCCCCGCCGGCACGGCCGCAGGCTGCGGAGCGGCGCCGGGCTCGGCGTCAGGGTCGACCGCGAGACCGGTCAGCCCGAAGCGCTGCTCGGCGACCTGCACCAACTGGTCCAGGGTCTGCTGGATCTGCTCCTTGCCTGCCGCGCCCTGGAAGAGCGGCAGGGCCTGGCCGGCGACGACGGCGAACACGGCCGGGATGCCCTGCACCCCGAACTGCTGCATCAACATCTGGTTGGCGTCGACATCGATCTTGGCGAGGAGCAGGCGTCCGTTGTACTCGACGACGAGCTGCTCGAGGACCGGGCTCAGCTGCTTGCAGGGCTCACACCACTCGGCCCAGAAGTCGATGACGACCGGGACTTCGGTGGACCGCTGCAGGACCTCGCGCTCGAAGCCCGCCTCGTCGACGTCGATGACGAGATCGGCCGGGGAGACGGCACCCGTGCCGCCACCCTGCCGGGCCGCTTCGGCGCGCGCCTGCTCCGCCTTCGCCTTGGCCTCCTGGGCCGCCTTCACCGCGGCGAGGTCGACGACACCGCTCATGGACATGTTCCGTGGCTGCATGCGTCGATTCTCCCCCGTCCGCGCGTGTCTGTGAAAAGCGGTATGAAAGTCGGTCGTTCCCGTGGTCGTCGGCGCCGGGTCCCCACCCCACGCCGCGTCACTCGCGTACGCCTGTCGCGAGCTTTCGCTACGAGTCGTAGCGTAATGGCACCGAGTGCCTGCCTGGAACCCCGCCCCGGTGATCTCTCTCACTGCGACCGAGAACCGCCGGTTATGGTCGGAGGATGCAGAGCCGCACCCCCGCCCCGCGCGCCGCAGGACGCCCGCGCAGCGCTGCCGCGGACACCGCGATCCTCGCGGCGACGAGGGCGGCGCTGGTGGAGCTGGGCTGGTCGAAGCTCACGCTGGGAGATGTGGCTACCCGTGCGGGGGTCGCGAAAACCACCCTCTACCGCCGCTGGGCCGGCAAGAACGAACTCGTCGTGGACGCGGTGGCCGAGCTCTTCGACGAGCTGGAACTCCCCGACAGCGGGACCCTCGCCTCGGACATCGAGGGTGTGGTCCTCCAGTTCGCGGCGATCCTGGCGCGGCCGGAGGCGCAGAACGGGCTGATGGCGGTGGTGGCGGAGTCGTGCCGCGACGACGCGCTGCGCGAACGCATCCGGTCGTCGATCGTCGACCGTCAGAAGCGTCTGGTCCTCGAGGGCCGGGAACGCGCCCAGGCCCGCGGCGAACTCCCGCCGGAGGCGGACCCCTTGGAAGCGGCCCGCACGGTCGACCTGATCTTCGACATGGTGGCGGGAGCGGTGGTCCACCGCACGCTGGTCAGCGCGGAGCCGGCGGACGAGGCATGGGTCCACGGCTTCACCCAGGTGCTGTTGACGGGCCTGGCGGGAGAGCCCACGGAGTGAGGCATGTCGCCGGCCGCGGCCCGGCGGGGGCTGATCGCGCACTCCCCCGCGCCCCTGGGTGGGTCCGGCCGGCGTCGGCCGACATGCCGCCGTGGCTGCGCCCACCCGGCGGCAGGGAGCGAGACCCACTCACCGCCGGCATCGGCGCCGGACCGGTCAGAACCCCGCCGGCTCCGTGTACACCCCCCACTCGTCCCGCAGCACCCCGCAGATCTCCCCGAGCGTCGCCTCCGCCCGCACCGCGGCCAGCATCGGCTCGATCATGTTGGACCCGTCCCGCGCGGCGACGAGCATGGCCTCCAGGGCGGTTCGTACGGCGCTCTCGTCCCGCTCCGCCCGCCGCCCGGCGAGCGCCCGTACCTGCTCCCGTTCCACCTCATGGCTCACCCGCAGGATCTCCAGATCGCCGGTGACCGAGCCATGGTGGACGTTCACCCCCACGACCCTCTTCTCGCCCTTCTCCAGGGCCTGTTGGTACCGGAAGGCCGACTCGGCGATCTCGCCCGTGAACCAGCCGTCCTCGATGCCGCGCAGGATGCCGGAGGTGACGGGCCCGATGGGGTGCTGCCCGTCGGGGTGCGCCCTGAGCCCGCGCTCCTTGATCTGCTCGAAGATCTTCTCCGCGTCCGCCTCGATCCGGTCCGTCAGCTGCTCGACGAACCAGGAACCGCCCAGCGGGTCGGCCACGCTCGCCACCCCGGTCTCCTCCATGAGCACCTGCTGGGTGCGCAGCGCGATCTCCGCGGCCTGCTCGGAGGGGAGCGCGAGCGTCTCGTCCAGCGCGTTGGTGTGCAGGGAGTTGGTCCCGCCCAGGACCGCGGCCAGCGCCTCGACCGCCGTACGCACCACGTTGTTGTACGGCTGCTGCGCGGTCAGCGAGACACCCGCGGTCTGGGTGTGGAAGCGCAGCCACTGCGCCTTCTCGGAGCGCGCCCCGTACACGTCCCGCATCCACCGCGCCCAAATGCGCCGCGCCGCCCGGAACTTGGCGATCTCCTCGAAGAAGTCGACGTGTGCGTCGAAGAAGAAGGACAGTCCGGGCGCGAACACGTCGACGTCCAGCCCGCGCGACAGCCCCAGCTCCACGTACCCGAAGCCGTCCGCGAGCGTGTACGCCAGCTCCTGCGCCGCCGTGGAACCGGCCTCGCGGATGTGGTACCCGGAGACGGACAGCGGCTTGTAGGCGGGGATGCCGGCCGCGCAGTACTCCATCAGGTCGCCGATCAGGCGCAGGTGCGGCTCGGGCTGGAAGAGCCACTCCTTCTGCGCGATGTACTCCTTGAAGATGTCCGTCTGCAGTGTGCCGTTGAGGACGGACGGGTCCACGCCCTGCCGTTCGGCCGCGACCAGGTACATGCAGAAGACGGGGACGGCGGGGCCGCTGATGGTCATGGACGTCGTCACGTCGCCCAGGGGGATGTCCCGGAACAGGACCTCCATGTCGGCGGCCGAGTCGATGGCGACCCCGCAGTGGCCGACCTCGCCGAGCGAGCGGGGATCGTCGGAGTCCCGCCCCATCAGCGTGGGCATGTCGAAGGCGACCGAGAGGCCGCCGCCCCCGTTGGCGAGGATCTTCCTGTACCGCTCGTTGGTCTGCTCGGCGTTCCCGAACCCGGCGAACTGCCGGATGGTCCAGGTCCGCCCCCGGTAGCCGGTCGGGTAGAGCCCGCGCGTGAAGGGGTACTCCCCCGGCCACCCGATCCGCTCGAAGCCCTCGTACGCGTCTCCCGGCCGTGGCCCGTACACCGGCTCCACGGGGTCACCCGAGAGCGTGGCGAAGTCGGCCTCACGCTTGCGCGAGGCGTCGTACCGGGCCTGCCAGCGTCGGCGGCCCTCTTCGATGGCGTCAGCGTCCATACCTTCGAAGTTACTAGGACGTCCGAGTAAACGTCGAAGGACGACCGCCGTACGCGTGCCGTACGGCGGTGCGGGTTACGCCTTGACGGGCGCGGGGGCCCCGTCCACAACCTGGCCCTCCAGCTCGTGGCGGATCTTCCGCTCGACGAAGAAGGCGGCGGTCGGGATCGTCCCGGAGAGCAGTACCCACGCCAGCTTGCCGAGCGGCCACTTCGCCTTGGAGCCGAGATCGAAGGCGAAGACCAGATAGATGATGTAGAGGACGCCGTGGATCTGAGAGACGACCAAGGTGACGTCCTCACCCATGTCGAAGCCGTACTTGAACACCATGCAGGTGCACAGCACGAGCAGCATGACGGCGGTGACGTAGGCCATCACCCGGTAGCGGGTCAGCACGCTCTTCTTCATGGCGTCGAGCGTAACCGCCCGTTCCGGGAGATCTTGCCCCGGGTCAGTCCTCGTCGAAGTCGTGCGCGGCGACCCTCAGCGGCCGCAGCATCGCGAAGATCTCCGCGCACTCCTCGGCGTCGTACACGCCGAGCCCGAAGTCCATCGCCATGAGGTCACGCGTGGCGGCCTCGACGACCTCGCGACCCTTGTCGGTGATGGAGGCGAGGGTGCCGCGGCCGTCGTTGGGGTTCGGGCGCTTGTCGACCAGACCGGACCTGACCAGGCGGTCCACGGTGTTGGTGACCGACGTGGGATGCACCATCAGCCGCTCACCGATCTTCGACATCGGCAGCTCGCCGGCCTTGGAGAAGTTGAGCAGCACCAGCGCCTCGTACCGCGCGAACGTCAGCTCGTACGGCTTGACCACGGCGTCGACCTCAGCGAGCAGGATCTGGTGCGCACGCATGATGGAGGTGATCGCGGCCATGGACGGCACGTTTCCCCAGCGCTGCTTCCAGAGTTCGTCGGCGCGGGCGATGGGGTCGAAGGGAAGACTGAGCGGCTTCGGCACGGCAACGACCTTACCGGCCGGTCACATCGTGGTCAGCACCGTCTCGCCTTTCAGACGGTTGCCTCCGGCGGTTGGCCGGGGGTGCCTGCGGCGGCCTGCGCGGCTTCGGTGGGGGCGGGTGCAGCGCGCGCGGTCTGGTGGGTGGGTCGGGGCCGGGGTGGGGGGCATCCGTCCTCGGTCCGGCGGTTGCTGTTGCCTCGGCTGTACTGCCACGTCCCCTTCGCGCCGTACGCGGCGCACGGCCCGTCGGGCCGTGCGCCGCGTACGGCGAACGGTCCGTCATGGCGCCGGTGACTGCGACTCCCCAGGGGCGCGGGGAACTGCGCGCCCCCCCCCACCGGCCCGTACCCGCCTGGCAACCTGACCCGGCACCCCCGTAGGCGCCCGGCCCAAGCCCAGCGCAGCTGCCCGCGGGGAACTGCGCGACCAGCCCCCACTCACCCGCACCCGCCCGACACCGCGATCCGCCACCCCCATAGGCGCCCGGCTCAAGCCCCGCGCACGCGGCCCGCTCCGGTCACCGACATCACCAGGGAATACAGAGATGTCGTGGCCGCGATGAACATCCGGTTCCCCTTCGGCCCGCCGAAAGCCACGTTGGCCACCGGCTCCGGGACGCGGATGCGGCCGATCAGCGTGCCGTCGGGGGCGTAGCAGTGGATGCCGTCGGCCAGGGCGGCGGCCCACAGCCGGCCCTCGTCGTCGAAGCGGATGTTGTCGAAGTGGACGCCCTCGCGGGCCTCGGCGAAGACCTTGCCGCCCGAGAGCGTGCCGTCGGCGTGGACGTCGTACTCGTGGATCCGGGCCGCCCGGGAGTCGGAGACGTACAGCCGCTGCTCGTCGGGGGAGAGGATCACCCCGTTGGGCCCGTCCAGCCCGTCGGCGGCAAGAGACACCTCGCCCGTGGCCGGATCGATCCGGTACACATGGCACGCGCCGATCTCGGACTCGGCCCGGTGCCCCTCGTAGTCGCTGAGGATGCCGAAGTCCGGGTCGGAGAACCAGACCGTGCCGTCGGAGCGTACGGCGGAGTCGTTCGGGCTGTTCAGGCGCTTGCCCTGATAACGCTCGGCCAGCACGGTCACGGTGCCGTCGGGCTCGGTGCGGGTGACGCGGCGGTTGCCCTGTTCGCAGCTGACGAGGCGGCCCTGGCCGTCGACGGTGTTGCCGTTGGTGTTGCCTGCCGGGGTGCGGAAGACGCCGACCGTGCCGGTGGCCTCGTCCCAGCGCAGGAGGCGGTCGTTCGGGATGTCGCTCCAGATCAGCTGCCGCCAGGCGGGCAGATAGACAGGGCCCTCCGCCCAGCGGCAGTCGCCGTACAGGACCTCCAGCCTGCTGTCGCCGTTGGTACAGGGCCGAAAGCGGTCGTCCAGGATCTCGTAGAGGCTGTCGGAGCCAGGCATGGTGTGTCCTCCTCGGGTCGGGGTGGGGACGGGGTCAGCGGCGGCCGGTCCTGCGGAGGTGGTGGCGCACCGCGCGCTGGGCGACCGGGCCCAGGTCCTCCAGCGCGGCGACGAGCACGCCGAGTTGCTCCAGGGCGTCCAGGGCCGCGGTGGCGCCGGACGCGTCGACCCCTTCGTACAACTCGATGCCCACGAAGGAGGCGGCCACCGCTCGGGCCAGGCCCGCGGGGTCGGCGAACTCTCCGAAGGGCGTGGCCGCGAGGACCCTGGTGAGGACCTTCTCGATCTCGGCGATCCACAGCTCCAGGCCCGCCGCGGTGGCCGGTCCGAGGGTGGCGTGGGTCTGGGCACCGGCGAGCAGCTGGCCGAGGAGGGTCACATGGCCTCCGGCGCGCTCCTCCTCGTGGACCTGCCGTCCCACCGCGAGGAGTTCGGACAGCGAGGTCACGGCGGCCATCCGTTCCCGGTAGCGGGCCACCGCGCGCTCCGCGCCGTAGCGGCAGGCCGCAGCGAGGAGTTCGTCGACCGAGCCGAAGTGGTAGAAGACCAGGGCCTGGTTGACCCCGGCGGCCGCCGCGACCGTACGGGCGGACGTCTTGGCGATGCCCTGTTCGGTGAGGGTGCGCAGGGCGCCTTCCAGGAGTTTGGTCTTGGTCTCCACGGACTTGGCGGACTCCGGGCTCATGCGCGCGCCTCCTCGCGCACGGGGCGGAGGCCTGGCCGGACTCCGCAGGCCGCGATGTCGCTGTACGTCGCCTCGAAGGAGCCCTCGTAGCCGAAGAGCGGGCCGAAGTAACGGTTGACGACCCGGACCCTGATGCGGAAACGGCCTGCCCTGTCGTCGTACGACTCCCGCACCTCCGCCGTCGCTCCGATCAGCTCGGGCACCCGGACGTCCACCACGCCCTCCCGGAACCGGTGCTCCCCGGAGCGGATCAGCAGCGAGCCGTCGGGCTCGGCGTGGAAGTGGAGCTCGCTGGCCAGGTGCTGGTGGGTGCCGAGGTAGTCGAGGATGCGGTCTCCCTTGGGGCTCAGCACCATCTGGGCGTCGAAGCGGCGAGGGCGGCCGGGCAGGTGGAAGGTGCGCACAAAGGTCACCGTCTCACGACCGTAGGTGTCCGCGTAGGGCACGTTCTCGATCACGAACGGCACGCTCCGCCCCGGTCTCGGCACCAGGATGTTGCGGGTCGTACCGAGGGCCAGGAAGGGCTTCACGAAGGCCCCGCCGTGCCAGACGCGGTCCATCACACCCCGCCCGGTGCACGCCTCACCGGTGGTCAGGCCTACCGAGAAGCGGCGCTGGAGCTGGGGGTGCAGCCGGTCGAAGTCGGCGCCCATCACGGTGCGGAACATCGAGGTCATCGCGGGGTCTCCAGGGTGCGCAGGACACGCGGCGCACGCACACGCGTGGCGGGCCGGCGCAGACAGCGGCGGGCGGCCGGGGTGGCGGGCAGGGGTGAGGTGAACAGGGCCAGCGAGATGACGAGGGCGAGGAGGAGTGGCGAGACGTAGGCCATCGACGCCGCCAGTGGGCCGAAGAGGTGCAGGAAGCGCTCCAGGCCGAGTCCGGTGGCGCCGACGATCACGACGAGGGCGCGGACGAGGATCTCGGCGAGCCAGTTCCGCAGCGCGCGCTCCGGGGTGATCCCGCGCTCCAGCCACAGGCGCAGCCGGTCGAAGGACCAGGCCGTCGCCCAGCCGATCAGGGGGCGGAAGAGCAGGCGGTCGGCCACGGCGCCGACGCGGCCCCAGCGCGGGCGGTAGTCGTATCCGGTGAGGAAGGTGACGCCGTCGCCGTCGGGGAGGTAGCGCCAGTAGCCGCTGCCCTCCGCCAGGAGCGAGAGCGGGTGCGGGGAGGAGAAGCGCAGGGCGGAGGTGCGGGTGCCGTCGGGGCGTTCCCGCTCCCCCGCGGAGACTCCCGTGCCGGCGACGGTGAGACCGGGCAGCACCCGCGTGGCGTACCGGAAGCGCTGCGGCTCGCCCTCCGCGCGGGGGAGGTAGGTGATCCGGGTGAAGCGGAGGTCCCAGCGCTGGTGCTGGGACGGCTCCTGTGTCCGGGTCCAGAGATCGTCGAGATCGGCGCGGATGCGTGCCTCGATGTAGAGCCCCATTGCTGTCCCCCAGGGTGAGCTCGCTGTTTGAGCGACTGCTCAAACAATCCGGGGGAGGAACGTACACACTTTTGAGCGATCGCTCAACCAGGAGGGACGAGAAAACCCCGGCCCGCGCGGGCCGGGGTTCGTGTCGCGGTGAGGCTCTGTCAGTCGGCGAGGTGCCGCTCCACCGTCTCCACCTTGGAGGTCAGACCGTCCGTCACTCCGGGGCGGATGTCCGCCTTGAGCACCAGCGAGACGCGCGGCGCCCGCGCCTCCACGGCAGCCACGGCACGCTTGACGACCTCCATGACCTCGTCCCACTCACCCTCGATCGAGGTGAACATGGCGTCGGTGCGGTTGGGCAGCCCCGACTCACGGACGACCCGCACCGCGTCGGCGACGTACTCCCCCACGTCCTCACCGACCCCCAGCGGGGTCACGGAAAAGGCGACGATCATGCGTTCACGACTCCATCCTTCTCCTTGCGGGCGCGGGAGGCGATGACCGCGTCGTCGGTCTCACGGCGCAGGGCGCGCTCGATGATGAAGCCGCCGCCCGGGATGACCGAGTACGCGAAGTAGAGAGCCGCCTTGCCCTTGGCCCACTTGGTGCGATTCCAGGCGTCCGCCCAGAAGATCACGTAGAGGACGAACAGGACACCGTGAATCGGGCCGAGCACGGGGGCGACGTCGAAGCTGGACGCGACCGTGTACTTGATGACGGTGCAGGTCGCCAGGATGATCCAGGAAACACCTTCCGGCACGGAGATGAGGCGGAGGCGTCGGATGGCGGAGGCTGTCTTGAGGTCCACGGGTCACCTTCGGTGGGAGGTACGTCGACAGTTTGTGAACGCACGCACAAGCGTTTCGTCCATTGTGACAAACGGTTCCGTGGCTCAGTCTGGGGGGCATCGGTCCGACGCCCCGGGAGCGCCTGTGCAGTTCGTTTTCTTCATGACCCTGCCGGGGCTGGTGGTGCTTCTCACCCTCCTCGCCTTCCTCGACCAGCTACTCCTGCGCGCGGGGCGGGCCGGAGCGCTCCCCTGGCGGAACGCGGGCCGGCAGGGCCAGATCTCCGCGACCGGCTTCGAGCAGCTGCACGCGGCCCTCTCTCCCGGCAAGCAGAACGAGCTGAAGGAACGGCAGAGCGCCCTGGTGATGCGCGACGACGAGGAGGACGGGGCACCGCCCCGGTCGACGGTGGACCTGACCTCGGGCAAGGCGGTCATCCGGCTCCCTGGGACGCGGGGCTGACCGCCCGCCTCGATTGCCGGCTGACGACGCACGTCGCCGACCAGGTGGATGCCAACCGTCGCTCCGCCACCGCCCGCCAGGCCCGGAAGACGGTGACGCGCGACCGGGCGTCCTGCCGCACATGCAACGGTCACCGCTGCCGTGCCGGTCGCATCCGGCGCCCGGCACCCTAGGGGACCACTCAGGGTGCGACTCCACCCGCAGGACCTGTCGGCGCGGGCTCGCGCCAGCTACCTTCACTCCGTGGCGATGTTCCGACTTCAAGGCAGCAAGGTGCTCGCCGTCGACATGACCGGGGACGCCGTGAAGGCGAAGAACGGCTCGATGGTCGCGTACGACGGGCAGATGGCGTTCAAGAAGATGAGCGGCGGTGGTGAGGGGATCCGGGGGATGGTGACCCGGCGGATCACCGGCGAGCAGATGACCGTGATGGAGGTGTCGGGGCACGGGACGTGCTGGTTCGCGGACCGGGCCTCGGAGATCAACCTCGTCAGCCTCCAGGGGGACAAGCTGTACGTGGAGTCGAGCAATCTGCTCGCGACCGACGCCGGACTCAGGACCGGCACCAGCTTCACCGGCCTGCGCGGCGCCTCCCAGGGCAACGGCCTGTTCACGACCACGGTCGAGGGGCACGGCCAGGCCGCGATCATGTCGGACGGCCCGGCGGTCGTCCTGCGGGTCAGCCGCCAGTACCCGCTGACCGTCGACCCCGGCGCCTACATCGCCCACCAGGGCAACCTCAGCCAGTCGTTCCAGTCCGGTGTGACGTTCCGCACGTTCATGGGCGAGGGCGGCGGCGAGGCCTTCCAGATCCGCTTCGAGGGCGACGGCCTGGTGTACGTCCAGCCCAGCGAGCGGAACACGATCGCGGGGGATGTGTGACATGCCCTTCAGCGAGATCAACTCCAAGATGGTCGAGGCGACCGTCCTGCCGGGCCAGCGGCTGTTCAGCCAGCGCGGCGCGATGCTGGCGTACCGGGGCGAGGTGTCCTTCACCCCGAACGTCCAGGGCGGCCAGGGCGGCGTCATGTCGATGATCGGCCGCCGCGTGGCCAACGAGGACACGCCCCTGATGACCGTCGAGGGCAGCGGCACCGTCCTGTTCGGGCACGGCGGCCACCACGTCCAGATCATCAACCTCACCGGCGACACCCTGTACGTCGAGGCGGACCGCCTGCTCGCCTTCGAAGGCACCCTGCAGCAGGGCACCATGTTCATGGGCTCGCAGGGCGGCGTCATGGGCATGGTGCGCGGCCAGATCAGCGGCCAGGGCCTCTTCACGACCACGCTCAAGGGACACGGCTCGGTGGCCGTCATGGCCCACGGCGGGGTCTTCGAGGTCCCCGTCACCCCGCAGCGCCCGGTCCACGTCGACCCGCAGGCCTACGTCGCCCACCACGGCGACGTCCGCAACAAACTGTCGACGGCGCTCGGCTGGCGCGACATGGTGGGCCGCGGCTCCGGCGAGGCCTTCCAACTGGAGCTCAGCGGGAACGGCGTGGTGTACGTCCAGGCCTCGGAGGAGAAGCTGTGAGCCACTACCCGGGCGCGGGCCCCACCGTGTACGACCCCATGACGCTGCCTTCGGACGACAACGTCAACAACTACACCTTCTGCGTGGAGCTCAAGGGGAGCCAGTGGTTCCTGCAGAAGGGGAAGATGATCGCCTACTACGGGCAGATGGATTTCAACGGCATCGGACACGGCCGTCTCGACGGTCTCATCCGTACGTCTTTCCATTCGCCTCTGCACGCAAGCGACTGGGTCGTGGCGCAGGGCTCGGGCAAGATGCTCCTCGCCGACCGGGCCTTCGACGTGAATTCCTATGACCTCGAAGAGGGCAACCTGACCATTCGCTCGGGCAACCTGCTCGCTTTTCAGCCAAGTCTCGCGCTGAAGCAGTCGATCGTGCCCGGCTTCCTGACCCTCATCGGAACCGGAAAGTTCGTGGCCGCCTCCAACGGCCCGGTGGTGTTCATGGAGCCCCCGATCCGGGTGGACCCGCAAGCGCTTGTGGGCTGGGCGGACTGTCCCTCGCCGTGCCACCACTACGACCACGGCTACATGACGGGTCTGATGGGGGGCCTACGTGCGATGACGGGCCTCGGCGGGGCCTCCGGGGAGGAGCACCAGTTCGAGTTCGTGGGGGCCGGCACCGTACTGCTCCAGTCGACGGAGGTTCTGATGGCCGAGCAGGCCGTCGGAGCGACTCCGCAGCAGGCCGGAGTGCCCGGCGGTCATGGGGGATCCGCAGGGCATCCACAGCAGCCGGGGGCACCGCGCCTTCCCGGACAGCTGGGGGACCTCCAGCGTCGCTTCGGGCTGTGAGCGGTAGTCTGCGGAGTGTGACATCGAACGCGTGCGCACAGTCACACCACCCTCATTAGTTCGCCTTTCAACTTCTTAGGTAGACTTCATTCATGGAGACCGAGACGGCCACGCGCTGGCTGACCGATGCGGAGCAGTGCGCCTGGCGCACCCACCTGGAGGTCAACAGGCTGTTGACGTATCAGCTCGAGAGGGACCTTCAGCCGTTCGGCCTGACGATGAACGACTACGAGATCCTGGTCAATCTCTCCGAGTCGGAGGGCGTACGGATGCGGATGAGCGATCTCGCCTCCGCCACCCTCCAGTCCAAGAGCCGGCTCTCGCACCAGATCACCCGCATGGAGAACGCGGACCTGGTCCGGCGCGAGAACTGCGAGTCCGACCGCCGCGGCCTGTACGCGGTCCTGACCGAGCACGGCATGGAGACGATGAAGAAGGTCGCGCCCCATCACGTGGCGTCTGTGCGGAGGCACTTCATCGACCTCGTGCCGGCTGAGTCCCTGACAGAACTGGACAAGGCCCTCAAGCCGATCGCGGAGCATTTGCGGGGGCAGCGAGGGCGCCCCTGACACCGGGGCCCGATCAGGCGATCGGCAGGCGGAGTTCGAACAGAGCTCCGCCTGTCGGCGCGTCCCGCACCGTCAGCGTCCCACCGTGCCGGGCGGCGACATCACGGGCGATGGCGAGACCGAGTCCGGCGCCGCCGTCGTCCCGTGCCCGTGCCTCGTCCAGCCGCACGAACCGCTCGAAGATCCGCTCCCGGTCCCCGGCCGGCACCCCGTCCCCGTCGTCGCCGACCTCGACCACGGCGTTCCGGTCACCGTCCCGTCGTACCGTCACCACGACCGCCGACCGCGCGTGCCGTCCCGCGTTGTCCAGCAGGTTGTCGAGCACGCGCTCCAACTGCCCCCGGGACCCCGTCACTTCGACCGCATCCGCCCGCACCGTCACCCCGGTCCGTCCGGCGGCCCGCTCCCGGGCCAGCGCCGCCAGCTCGACCCGCGCGCCGGCGCCCCGCTCCCCCGCGTCCAGGCGAGCCAGCAACAGCAGGTCCGCCGCGAGGTGTTGCAGCCGTACGGTGTCCTCGACCGCCCCGTCCAGGTCCAGCAACTCGGGATGCGCGGCGGCCACTTCGAGCTGGGTGCGCAGCGAGGCGATCGGACTGCGCAGCTCGTGCGAGGCGTCGGCGACGAACCGGCGCTGGCGCTCGACGGAGGTCTCCAGCGCGGCCAGCGTCTCGTTGGTGGTGCGGGCGAGGCGGGCCACCTCGTCGTGAGTGTCCGGCACCGGGACGCGGCGGGCGAGGTCCTCGGAGGCGGTGATCGCGGCCATCTCGGCACGGATGCCCTCGACCGGACGCAGCGCACGCCGGGTGACCAGCCAGGTCACCGCGGCGACGACCCCGAGCAGCAGCGGGAATCCGACCAGCATGACGGTCTGGGCGGTGCCCACCGCGCTCTGTTCCGGATTCAGGGAGGCGCCGGCGTACACGGTGAGTGTGCCCTTGCCGGGAACCTCGACATCCACGGCGGCGAACCGGTAGTCGGCGGACTCACCGTCGATCGTCGCGGAGCCGTTCGTCAGCCCGACGTCGTCGGCGATCTCGCCGGGCTCGAGGACGGACTCGTCGTCCCCGGTCGTGTCGTCGTCGGAGTCGTCCGGGTCACCGGATGCACTCGTGCCCCCGGTGCCGCCCGCGGGCGGCTGCGGCCTCACCTCGGCAATGCCGGTGCCGCTGATCCGCTCCAGGTGCTCGGTGGCCGCGACCAGGGTGTCGTGCTCGTCGACGACCTGGACCGGCTCGTCGTCATCGTCCAGTTCCAGGCCCGTGTACGGCGTCCCGCCCGAGAGGTCGGCGGCGACGTTCCGCGCGGCCCGCTCGGCCTGCGTGCCCGCCTGGTCGATGAGGTTGGAACGCAGGGACAGCAGCACGGCGGCCCCGGCCGCGACCAGCGCCACGGCGACGACAAGGACGGCGCCGAGCGTGGCCCGGGCCCGGACCGAGCCGAACAGCCGTCTCATCTCCCGGCCTCCAGCCGGTACCCGGCGCCACGGACCGTGTGGATGAGGCCCGCGTCCAGCTTCCGGCGCAGGGTGCTGACGTACACCTCGACGATGTTGGGGTCGCCGTCGTACGCGAAGTCCCAGACGTGCTCCAGGATCTGCGCCTTGGAGACCACTTCGCCGGCCCGCACCGCGAGTTGCTCCAGGACCGAGAACTCCTTGGCGGTGAGGGTGACCTCGTCGCCGTCGAGGATGACCCGGCGGGCGGCGGTGTCGATCCTCACCCCGCCGAGTTCGAGCACCGGCGACGCCCCGGTGCCCTGCCCGCGGCGACGCAGCAGCGCCTTGATCCGGGCGACCAGGACGACGTAGGAGAAGGGCTTGGTCAGATAGTCGTCGGCGCCGGTGTCCAGGCCCTCGGCCTCGTCGTACTCGCCGTCCTTGGCGGTGAGCATCAGGATCGGCACCTCGTGGCCCGCGGCGCGCAGGGCGGCGCAGACCCGGTAGCCGTTGAGGCCGGGCAGCATGATGTCGAGGATCACCAGGTCGTACGACCCCTCGGTGGCCCGGTGCAGCCCCTCCCGGCCGTCGTGGACGACGTCGACGGCGTAGCCCTCGGCGGTCAGGCCCTTGGCGAGGGACAGGGCTAGGCGGCGTTCGTCCTCGACGATCAGCAGACGCATGTGTACAGCCTCGCAAAGCGAACCTGAAGACGCCTTCAGGGGCTTCAGGTCTCGTTCAGCTCCCCTCCGGCAGCGTGGTTGTCGTCGAAAGCGAACGAAGCAGAACGGCTCTGGAGGAATCCTCATGAAGCGCAACATCGTCATCGCCACCCTCACCGCCGCCGCGCTGGCCACCGGCGGCACCGTCGCGGCCTTCGCCGCGGGCGACGACGAGGCGACGGCGACGCAGCGCCAGACGAACACGAGCGCCCAGGCGGCCGCGGACCACGACGACGCAGACGACGCCGCTGACGACCGGGACGACGACGCCACCGAGGACCGTACGGCGGTCCGTGGCGCCGACGTCACCGCCGCCGAGGCGATCGCGGCCGCCCTGAAGCACACGCCGGGCACCGCCGTCTCGGCCGACCTGGACGACGACGGCGACGACGCGTGGAAGGTGAGCGTCGTCAAGGGCGACGGCACCGAGTACGACGTACGGATCGCCCCGGACTCCGGCAAGGTGCTCGGCGCCCAGCGTGACACCGACGACGACCACGACGGCGACGACCGTGCCGAGCTCGCCGCGGTGAAGCGCGCGAAGACGGACGCCCGCGAGGCCGCGCTGGCCGCCGCGCACAAGGGCACGGTGACCGAGGTCGGCATCGACGACGACAACGGCACCGTGGCCTGGTCGGCGGAGACCGTGAAGGGCAACAGCCACGGCGAGTGGAACGTCGCCCTCGACACGGGCAAGGTCACCCAGGACCGGGACGACGACGGCGACGACGCCTGACCCCACCGTCACGCGACAGGCGTGGCCTCCCGATCCCTACCGCTGCGAAGGGCGCCCCTCCCCCGGGCGCCCTTCGTCATGACCAGCACCGCCGTCACGGCGACCACCCCGCCCGTCACCGCGAAACACACGGCCACCGGCAGCCGCCCTGCCAGGGCTCCCGCCACGGCCGTTCCGCCCGTACTCCCGGCGTTGACGGCCGTGTTGACCCACGCGCCGGCCTGCGTGCGGGACTCGGGGGCGACCGCCGCGTCGGCGATGAGATACGCGGTGGTGAGGGCCGGCGACACGAAGAACCCGGCGCCCGCCATGACCAGGGCGAGGATGCCGAGGCCCGGTGCGAGCCCGGCGCCGACGAGCGCGAGGCCCAGGCAGGCCGTCAGCAGCGCCAGCCGGGTCCGGGCGGGCGTTCGCCAGTTCACCGCGCCGTTGAGCATCCCGCCGACCGCGCTTCCGGCCGACAGCGCCGCGAGCACCCAGGCCACGCTCGCGCCGCCGTGATGATGCCGCTCGGCGAACACGACGACGAGCAGGTCGAGCACACCGAGCGCGAGGCCCACGGCCGCGGCGGCCACGACGGGACGGCAGACCCGGCGCAGTACGCGTCGGCCGCCGCTGTCCCGTCGTGGAGAAGAACCCGCGGGACGCACGGCCCGTACCGCGGGCGACCGTACGAAGCCGGCCGTCCCCGCCACCATCAGGGCGGCGCCGACGACGAGCCCCACGGCCGGGGCGGCGGCCCCGACGAGGACGCCCACCAGCAGCGGCCCCGAGACGAAGAGCAGTTCCTCGGCCACCCCGTCGAGGCTGTACGCCCGCTGGAGCAGCGCCTTGTCGTCCTGGGCGAGCCGTGCCCACACGGCCCGCATGGTCGGTCCGAGCGGCGGGACGCAGGCTCCCGCGAGGGCGGTGAGGGTGCCGAGGAGGACAGGGGGCGCGCCTGGGCGCCAGACGGCCGCGGTGAGCAGGGCGAGCAGCAGGACGTAGGCCGAGAGCATGGGGACGAGCGCTCGCGGCGGCCCGAAGCGGTCGATCAGAGCGGCCCGCGCGGGCGCCAGGAAGACGACGGTGGCACCGAAGAGCGCCATCACGGCACCCGCCACCGCGTACGAGCCCGAGGCGCGGATCACGGCGAGCATCACGGACAGCGGGACGACGCCGTACGACAGCCTGCCGAGCAGGGCGGTGGCGAAGGTACGGCGGGCGTGCGGAATGCGCAGCACGCTCGCGTAGGAGGCAGCCATGGGTGAGTTCCTCGAAGGAGGCGTGGAAGGGGACACCGAGGAGCCACGGGAGCGGTGTGCTCGAACCGTGGCTCGGTGCGGCCCTACGCCAAGGAGAGGAACATGACGGTCAACGTATCAGGGGCTCAGCCCCGGGTCAGGCCCTCCACCAGCTCGTCCGCCGCGCGGTAGGGGTCCAGTTCGCCGGTGACGATCCTCTCCGCGAGCGCGTCCAGGCGCCGGTCGCCCCTGAGGTCGCCGATGCGTTCGCGCAGGGCGGTGACGGCGATCGTCTCGACCTCGTGGGCGGCGCGGATGCGGCGGCGCTCGGCGAGGACGCCGCGCTCCTCCATCCAGGCGCGGTGCTTCTCCAGGGCTTCCACGACCTCGTCGACACCCTCGGCGCGGGCGGCGACCGTCTTGACGATCGGCGGGCGCCAGTCGCCCGGGCCGCGGGACTCGCCCAGACCCAGCATGTGGTTGAGCTCGCGGGCGGTCGCGTCGGCGCCGTCACGGTCGGCCTTGTTGACGACGTACACGTCGCCGATCTCCAGGATTCCTGCCTTGGCGGCCTGGATGCCGTCGCCCATCCCGGGGGCCAGCAGCACCACGGACGTGTCCGCCTGGGCTGCGATCTCCACCTCGGACTGGCCGACGCCGACCGTCTCGACCAGGATCACGTCGCAGCCGGCCGCGTCCAGGACCCGGATGGCCTGCGGGGCGGCCCAGGCGAGACCGCCGAGGTGGCCGCGGGTCGCCATGGAGCGGATGTAGACGCCGGGGTCGGAGGCGTGCTCCGACATGCGCACCCGGTCGCCGAGCAGGGCACCGCCGGAGAACGGCGAGGACGGGTCGACGGCCAGGACGCCGACCCGCCTGCCCTGCTTGCGGTAGGCGGTCACGAGAGCCGAGGTGGACGTCGACTTGCCCACCCCCGGCGAGCCCGTCAGGCCCACCACGTACGCGTTGCCGGTGAGCGGGGCGAGCGTCGCCATGATCTCCCTGAGCTGCGGGGACGCCCCCTCCACCAGGGAGATCAGCCGGGCCACGGCCCGCGGGCGGCCCTCCCTGGCCTGGGTCACCAGGGTGGAGACGTCCTGCATCACAGCTCCGTTCGCCTGAAAACGCGCTTCGCCCGAAACCTACGGGGACTCAGGCCTTGGGTACCCGCACGACGAGCGCGTCACCCTGACCGCCGCCACCGCACAGCGCGGCCGCGCCGACACCGCCGCCGCGCCGCTTGAGCTCCAGGGCGAGGTGCAGGACGAGCCGGGCGCCGGACATGCCGATGGGGTGGCCCAGGGCGATCGCGCCACCGTTGACGTTCACCCGATCCGTGGAAACGCCGAGGTCCTTCATTGACTGGACGGCCACCGCGGCGAAGGCCTCGTTGATCTCGATGAGATCGAGGTCGGAGACCTCCAGGCCCTCCTTCTTGAGGGCGTGCAGGATCGCGTTGGACGGCTGGGACTGCAGGGAGTTGTCCGGGCCCGCCACATTGCCGTGGGCGCCGATCTCGGCGATCCACTCCAGGCCGAGCTCCTGCGCCTTGGCCTTGCTCATCACGACCACGGCCGCCGCACCGTCCGAGATCTGCGAGGAGGTTCCTGCGGTGATGGTGCCGTCCTTGGTGAACGCGGGGCGCAGCTTGCCCAGGGACTCGGCCGTGGTGTCGGCGCGGATGCCCTCGTCCTTGCTGAAGACGACCGGCTCGCCCTTGCGCTGCGGGATCTCGACCGGGGTGATCTCGGCCTCGAAGATGCCGTTCTTCTGTGCGGCGGCGGCCCGCTGGTGGGACAGGGCGGCGATCTCGTCCTGCGCGGGGCGCTGAATGCCGAGGCGGGTGTTGTGCGTCTCGGTCGACTGGCCCATGGGGATGTTCTCCCAGGGGTCGGTGAGGCCGTCGTGGGCCATCGCGTCGAGCATCTCGATCGCGCCGTACTTGAAGCCCTCGCGGGACTTCGGGAGCAGGTGGGGGGCGTTGGTCATGGACTCCTGGCCGCCCGCGACGATCACGTCGAATTCACCCGCGCGGATCAACTGGTCGGCAAGCGCGATGGCGTCGAGGCCGGACAGACACACCTTGTTGACGGTGAGCGCCGGGACGTTCATCGGGATGCCGGCCTTGACCGCGGCCTGGCGGGCCGGGATCTGACCCGCGCCGGCCTGGAGGACCTGACCCATGATGACGTACTGCACCTGGTCGCCGCCGATCCCCGCACGGTCGAGGGCGGCCTTGATCGCGAAGCCGCCGAGGTCGGCTCCGGAGAAGGACTTCAGCGAGCCCAGCAACCGCCCCATGGGCGTACGGGCGCCCGCGACGATCACCGAGGTCGTGCTGTTCGATCCAGACATGAGCTGTGATCCCCTTACCGGCTGCACTGCCGAGGAGTGAACGAGGGTTTACTCAAAATGTACTGAGTGGCACTCCGTGCCGTCATCGGGCCGTCGGTGTGATCGCGCGCACGTTGCGTAACCATGCCGGGAGCGCTGCACTGAAACCATGCTGACGCGAATCGACCACATCGGGATCGCCTGCTTCGACCTCGACAAGACCGTCGAGTTCTACCGGGCCACCTACGGCTTCGAGGTGTTCCACTCCGAGGTCAACGAGGAGCAGGGCGTGCGCGAGGCCATGCTCAAGATCAACGAAACCTCCGACGGCGGCGCCTCCTACCTGCAGCTTCTGGAGCCGACCCGCCCCGACTCGACCGTCGCCAAGTGGCTGGACAAGAACGGCGAGGGTGTCCACCACATCGCTTTCGGTACGGCTGACGTGGACGCGGACGCCGCGGACATCAAGGACAAGGGCGTTCGCGTCCTGTACGAGGAGCCGCGACGCGGCTCCATGGGGTCACGGATCACCTTCCTGCACCCGAAGGATTGCCACGGCGTACTGACAGAACTGGTCACTTCGGCGCCTGTTGAGTCACCTGAGCACTGACCCTCGTACATATGGGCCGGTAGGGTTGGGGGCGGTCGCCGCTCTTCCCAGGGCGACCGGGTCCTGCCCATGGCGGCAGAACCGAGCCGGGGTACGGGTTTCGGGGGGCGAGCGGCGGGCAGCAGCCCATGCTCCGCCGTTGATCTGACACCATTCCCCGGGGGCCCCGTTCGGCGGATGGACAGGGCTCGTCAGGAGAGACTTGCGACCAGGGGACGGATGGGACCGCGCAGTGCGGGGCTACGAACGCCAGGAGCGAGAGCCGGCGGCTGACGTCGACCACCTCTCTCGGTTCGAGGCCGAGATGGAGCGGCTGAAGACCGAGCGGGAAAAGGCGATCCAGCACGCCGAGGACCTCGGCTACCAGGTCGAGGTGCTGCGCGCCAAGTTGCACGAGGCGCGGCGCACCCTCATGTCCCGGCCCGAATTCGGCGGCGGGGACATCGGCTACCAGGCCGAACAGTTGCTGCGCAATGCCCAGATCCAGGCCGACCAGTTGCGCCAGGACGCCGAGCGCGAACTGAGCCAGGTCCGTGCCCAGACCCAGCGCATCCTCCAGGAGCACGCGGAGCAGGCCGCGCGTCTGCAGGCAGAGCTGCATCAGGAGGCGGTCACCCGCCGTCAGCAGCTCGACCAGGAGCTGGCCGAGCGCCGGCAGACCGTCGAGTCGCACGTCAACGAGAACGTGGCGTGGGCCGAGCAGCTGCGCGCCCGCAGCGAGTCACAGGCCCGACGGCTCCTGGAGGAGTCCCGTGCCGAGGCCGAGCAGGCCATGGCGGCCGCCCGCGCCGAGGCCGAGCGGGTCACCTCCGAGGCCCGCCAGCGTCTGCAGAGCGAGGCCGAGGCCGCCCGCGCGGAGGCCGAACAGCTGTTGCGCCGCGCCCGCGCGGACGCCGAGCGCCTGCTCGACGCCGCCTCCACGCAGGCCCAGGAGGCCACCGACCACGCCGAGCAGCTGCGCACCTCCACGGCGACCGAGTCGGACAGCGCCCGCCGCCAGGCCACCGAGCTCAGCCGGGCCGCCGAACAGCGGATGACGGAGGCCGAGGAGGCGCTGCGCAAGGCGCAGGCCGAGGCCGAGAAGGTGCTCACCGAGGCGAAGTCGGCCGCCGAGAAGGCGCTCGCGAGCGCGGAGTCGGCCAACGAACAGCGCACCCGCACGGCCAAGGAGCAGGTCGCCCGGCTGGTCACCGAGGCCAGCCAGGAGGCCGAGGCGACCAAGGAGGCCGCCGAGCAGATCGTCGCGGACGCCCGCGCCGAGGCCGAGAAGATCGTCACCGAGGCCGCCGAGAAGGCCCGCACGATCACCGCCGAGGAGAGCGCGACCCAGCTGTCCAAGGCGGCCAAGACCGCCGAGGACGTCCTCAACAAGGCACAGGAGGACGCGCAGCGGACCACCAGGGCCGCCGCCGAGGAGGCCGAGCGGATCCGCCGCGAGGCGGAGACCGAGGCGGACCGGCTGCGGGCCGAGGCGCACGACATCGCCGAGCAGCTCAAGGGCACGGCGAAGGACGACACCAAGGAGTACCGCGCCAAGACGGTCGAGCTGCAGGAGGAGGCCCGCCGACTGCGCGGCGAGGCCGAGCAGCTGCGCGCCGACGCGGTCGCCGAGGGCGAGAAGATCCGCGCGGAGGCCCGCAAGGAGGCCGTCCAGCAGATCGAGGAGGCGGCCAAGACCGCCGAGGAGCTGCTCTCCAAGGCCAAGGCGGACGCCGACGAGCTGCGCCAGACCGCCACCACGGACAGCGAGAAGGTCCGCACCGAGGCCATCGAGCGCGCCACCGCGCTGCGCCGGCAGGCCGAGGAGACCCTGGAGCGCACCCGCAACGAGGCCGAGCGGCAGCGCGCCGAGGCCGTCGAACTGTCCGAGGAGATCACAGCCGCCGCCGAGCGGGCCGCGGGCGAGCTGCGCGAGGAGACCGAGCGGGCCATAGAGACCCGCCGTGCCGAGGCCGCCGAGGAACTGACCCGGCTGCACGCCGAGGCCGAGGAGCGTCTCGCCGCCGCCGAGCAGGCCCTCACCGAGGCCCGTGAGGCGGCCGCGCGGATCCGCCGCGAGGCCGCCGAGGAGATCGACCGGCTGCGCGGCGAGGCCGCCGAGCGGATCCGCACCCTGCAGCAGCAGGCCGAGGCGGGAGGCCGACCGGCTGCGCACCGAGGCCGCGTCCGACGCGTCCGCCTCCCGTGCCGAGGGCGAGGCCGTCGCCGTACGGCTGCGTTCCGAGGCCGCCGCGGAGGCGGAGCGGCTCAAGACCGAGGCGCAGGACACCGCGGACCGGGTCCGGGCCGAGGCGCAGGCCGCTGCCGAGCGGCTCGCCACCGAGGCGTCCGAGACGCTGGCCGCCGCCCAGGAGGAGGCCAACCGGCGCCGCCGGGAGGCCGAGGAGTATCTCGGCTCGGCGCGCCAGGAGGCCGACCAGGAGCGGGAGCGGGCCCGCGAGCAGAGCGAGGAGCTGCTGGCCTCGGCGCGCAACCGCGTGGAGGAGGCCCAGGCCGAGGCCGTACGGCTGGTCGAGGAGGCGGACCGGCGGGCCACCGAGATGGTGTCGGCCGCCGAGCAGCACGCCCAGCAGGTGCGGGACTCGGTCGCCGGGCTGCACGAGCAGGCGCAGGAGGAGATCACCGGGCTGCGCTCGGCCGCCGAGCACGTGGCGGACCGTACCCGGCGCGAAGCTCAGGAGGAGGCCGACCGGGTCCGCTCGGACGCCTACTCCGAGCGGGAGCGGGCCAGCGAGGACGCGGCCCGGATCCGGCGCGAGGCCACCGAGGAGACGGACGCCGCCAAGTCCCTTGCCGAGCGCACCGTCTCGGAGGCGATCGCGGAGGCGGAGCGGCTCAGGTCGGAGTCGGCCGAGTACGCCCAGCGGGCGCGCACCGAGGCCTCGGACGCCATCGCCCAGGCCGAGCAGGACGCCTCCCGCACCCGGGCGGACGCCCGCGAGGACGCCAACCGCATCCGCTCGGACGCGGCGACGCAGGCCGACACCCTCATCACCGAGGCGCGCAGCGAGGCGGAGCGGCTCACCGAGGAGACCATCAACGACACCGACCGGCTGCGGACGGAGACGGTCGCCGAAGCCGAGCGGGTGCGCGCCGAGTCGGTCGCCAAGGCCGAGCAGCTGATCGGGGAGGCCTCCGGGGAAGCGGAGCGGCTGCGCGCCGAGGCCGCCGCGACGGTCGGGCAGGCCCAGCAGCACGCGGAGCGGATCCGTACCGAGGCCGAGCGGGTCAGGGCGGACGCGGCGGCCGCGGCCGAGGAACTGGTCAACTCCGCGCGTGCGGAGGCCGATCGCACCCTCGACGAGGCCCGCAAGGACGCCAACAAGCGGCGTTCGGAGGCGGCCGAGCAGGTCGACACGCTCATCACGGAGACCGCCGCCGAGGCGGACAAGCTGCTCAGCGAGGCGCAGCAGCAGGCTCTCAAGACCACCGCGGACGCGGAGGCGCAGGCCGACACCATGGTGGGCGCGGCCCGCAAGGAGGCCGACCGGCTGGTGTCCCAGGCGACGGTCGAGGGCAACGCCCGTGTGGAGAAGGCCCGCACGGACGCGGACGAACTGCTCGTCGGTGCCCGCCGGGACGCCACCGCGATAAGGGAGCGCGCCGAGGAGCTGCGCGACCGGATCACGGGCGAGATCGAGGCGCTGCACGAGCGGGCCCGCCGTGAGGCCGCGGAGACCATGAAGTCGACCGGCGACCGCTGCGACGCGCTCATCAAGGCCGCGGAGGAGCAGCTCGCCAAGGCCCACGCGAAGGCCAAGGAGCTGGTCTCCGAGGCCAATTCGGAGGCCGGCAAGGTGCGTATCGCCGCGGTCAAGAAGGCCGAGGGGCTCCTCAAGGAGGCCGAGCAGAAGAAGGCCACCCTGGTCCGGGAGGCCGAGGAGCTCAAGGCCGAGGCGATCCGCGAGGCGAAGCGCACGGTCGAGGAGGGCAAGCGCGAGCTCGAGGTCCTCGTCCGCCGCCGCGAGGACATCAACACCGAGATCTCCCGTGTCCAGGATGTCCTGGAGGCATTGGAGTCCTTCGAGGCCCCGTCGGCGGGCAAGGACGGCGGCGTCAAGGCGGGCGCCGCGGTCGGCGCCCCTCGTTCGGGTAAGCCGTCGGACAGCTGACCGACTGGTCGGAATCCGGTGTCGTCTGGGGCCTTTGACCAAGTTTTTGGCAAGCCGTCCCAGGGTTAGCCACTCAAAAGGGGTGTCATTCTCCAGATCAAACACGTATCCGCTCGATGACACACCGCTTCGGCCCCTAGGATTCCCCCTATCACCTCACCGGTCTCATTTGACAGGAACCCCATGAGCGACACTTCCCCCTACGGCTTCGAGCTTGTGCGGCGTGGGTACGACCGCGCTCAGGTGGACGAACGGATCTCCAAGCTCGTCTCCGACCGTGACAGCGCTCTTTCCCGCATCACCGCCCTGGAAAAGCGCATCGAGGAGCTCCATCTCGAGACGCAGAACGCCCAGGCCCAGGTCTCCGACGCCGAGCCGTCGTACGCCGGCCTCGGCGCGCGTGTCGAGAAGATCCTCCGCCTCGCCGAGGAGGAGGCCAAGGACCTGCGCGAGGAGGCCCGTCGCGCGGCCGAGCAGCACCGCGAACTCGCCGAGTCGGCGGCCCAGCAGGTCCGCAACGACGCAGAATCGTTCGCTGCGGAGCGCAAGGCCAAGGCCGAGGACGAGGGCGTCCGGATCGTCGAGAAGGCCAAGAGCGACTCCTCTCAGCTCCGTCAGGAGGCGCAGAAGGACGCGCAGCAGAAGCGTGAGGAGGCGGACGCCCTCTTCGAGGAGACCCGCGCCAAGGCCGCGCAGGCCGCCGCCGACTTCGAGACCAACCTCGCCAAGCGCCGCGAGCAGTCCGAGCGCGACCTGGCCTCGCGTCAGCAGAAGGCGGAGAAGCGTCTCGCGGAGATCGAGCACCGCGCGGAGCAGCTGCGCCTGGAGGCCGAGAAGCTGCGCACCGACGCCGAGCGCCGCGCCCGCCAGACGGTGGAGACCGCGCAGCGCCAGGCCGAGGACATCGTGGCCGACGCCAACGCCAAGGCCGACCGCATCCGTTCGGAATCCGAGCGGGAGCTTGCGGCTCTGACGAACCGTCGCGACTCGATCAACGCCCAGCTGACGAACGTCCGCGAGATGCTCGCCACGCTCACGGGCGCCGCGGTGGCCGCCGCCGGCACCCCCGCCGACGACGAGCCGATCTCCCGTGGGGTTCCGGCCCAGCAGTCCCGGTAACACCACCTGACGGCACATCAAGGGCCCGCACCTTCTCCCCCGACAGGTGCGGGCCTTTGGCGTGTCCGGGGGCTACCGGTGCACGTCGGGAACCCGCCCTGCCCGGCCGTACGGCGGGATGTTCCTCCTGCTGGGGCGGGCGTCCCGCACCGCTCGGACTCAGCCGCGCACCGGTCGGGAGTCTCGCCGACCCCGCGCCGTGCGCTGTCCTCCACCTCCCGGGTGGCGCATTCTTGCCCTTCTCGTCTGTCTCCGTTTGCCCACACGATTGGCATCTGACGAACCCCGCACCTAGCGTGGTCCGCATGATCGAGCTAGCGGGCCTGACGAAGCGGTACGGCGAGAAGGTGGCGGTCAACAACCTGACCTTCAGCGTCAGACCGGGCATCGTCACGGGCTTCCTCGGTCCCAACGGCGCCGGCAAGTCGACCACCATGCGCATGATGCTGGGCCTGGACCGGCCCACCGCCGGGGACGTCCGCATCGACGGCAAGCACTACGACCAGCTCAGGGACCCGCTCACGTACATCGGCGCCCTGCTGGACGCCAAGGCCATGCACGGCGGGCGCAGCGCCTTCAACCACCTGCTGTGTCTCGCGCAGAGCAACGGCATCCCGAAGAAGCGGGTGCACGAGGTCCTCGACACGGTCGGTCTCACCGCCGTCGCGAGGAAGAAGGCCAAGGGCTTCTCGCTCGGCATGGGCCAGCGGCTCGGCATCGCGGGCGCGTTGCTCGGCGATCCGCAGATCCTGATGTTCGACGAGCCGGTCAACGGGCTCGATCCCGAAGGCATCCACTGGATCCGCAATCTGATGAAGTCCCTTGCCGCGCAGGGCCGTACGGTCTTCGTCTCCTCCCACCTCATGAGCGAGATGGCGCTGACCGCCGATCACCTCGTCGTCATCGGCCAGGGACGGCTGCTCGCCGACACCTCCATGGCCGACTTCATCGCGCAGAACTCGCGCTCCTACGTCCGTATCCGCACTCCGCAGCGCGAACGGCTGCTCGACGTGCTGCACGCGGCCGGGGTGACCGTCGTGGAGACCGGGAACGGCACACTGGAGGTCGACGGAAGCAAGTCCGAGTACATCGGTGAGCTGGCCGCGCAGCACCAGCTGGTGCTGCACGAGCTGAGCCCCCAACAGGCCTCCCTGGAGGAGGCGTTCATGCGGCTGACCGCGGAGTCGGTCGAGTACCACGCCCACACCGACACACCCGTCGACGCACCGCTGCCGCCCCAGCAGCTGTGGGGCGACGGCTGGAAGGGGAACTGACCATGGCGGCGACCCAGGTCATCCGCTCCGAGTGGACCAAGATCCGGTCGGTGGCCTCCACGGTGTGGACGCTCTCCCTCGCCGTGGTCGTCACCATCGGGCTCGGCATCCTGATCTCGGCCCTGTCGAAGAACGAGTTCGACAACATGAGCCGCGAGGACAAGCTCTCGTTCGACCCGACTTTCATCAGTTTCGCCGGGATGAGCCTCGGACAGCTCGCGATGATCGTGTTCGGGGTGCTCGTCGTCTCGAACGAGTACAGCACCGGCATGATCCGCACCTCGCTGGCCGCCGTGCCTCAGCGCGGCAGCTTCCTGGTCAGCAAGATCGCGGTCGCCACCGGGCTGTCGCTGGCCGTCGGTCTCGTCACCAGCTTCGTGACGTTCTTCCTCGGGCAGGCGATGCTCGGCTCGCACCGGGCGGAGATCGGTGACCCGGGCGTGCTGCGGGCCGTGATCGGCGGTGGCGTCTACATGACTCTCATCGCGATGTTCTCGATGGGCGTCGCCGCGATGCTGCGCTCGCCGATGCTGTCGCTGGGCATCCTGATGCCGTTCTTCTTCCTCATCTCCAACATCCTCGGCAACGTCTCGGCCACCGAGAAGATCGGCCGGTTCCTGCCCGACCAGGCCGGCAGCAGGATCATGCAGGTGGTCACCCCGATCGACGACGACACTCCCTACGGCCCCTGGGGCGGGCTCGGGATCATGGCGCTGTGGGTGGCGGCGGCGCTGATCGGCGGTTATGTCCTGTTGAAGAAGCGGGACGCGTGACGCGCTGAGCCTTTGCTTTCATTTGAGCGGAACCGTCAGCGCCCCGATAAGCTCCTAACCCTTACGGGGGGCGTGTGCCCCGCTGTCCTGAACCTTGCGATGGGTGCGGAGCATGATCGAGGCAGTCGGCCTGACCAAGCGCTACGGCGACAAGACCGCTGTGTACAACCTTTCCTTCCAGGTGCGTCCCGGTACCGTCACCGGCTTCCTGGGCCCCAACGGCTCGGGCAAGTCGACGACCATGCGGATGATCCTCGGGCTGGACAACCCCACCTCGGGGCGGGTGACGATCGGCGGCTACCCGTATCGCAAGCTGCCGAACGCGGCCCGGCAGGTCGGTGCGCTGATCGACGCCAAGGCCGTGCACGGCGGGCGGGCGGCCCGTAACCACCTGCTGTGCCTGGCCCAGCTGTCCGGGATCCCGGCCCGCAGGGTGGACGAGGTGCTGGGCGTGGTGGGCCTCCAGGACGTGGCCAGGAAGCGTTCCAAGGGCTTCTCTCTCGGCATGGGGCAGCGTCTCGGGATCGCGGCCGCGCTGCTCGGCGACCCCCAGGTGCTGCTCTTCGACGAGCCGGTCAACGGGCTCGACCCCGAGGGCATCCTGTGGGTGCGCAACCTCATGAAGGCGCTTGCGGCGGAGGGCCGTACGGTCTTCGTCTCCTCCCACCTCATGAGCGAGATGGCGCTGACCGCCGACCACCTCATCGTCATCGGACGCGGGCAGCTGCTCGCCGACATGAGCATCCAGGACTTCATCGCCGCGAACTCCGCGGGCTTCGCGCGAGTGCGGACGCCGGACACCGAGCCGCAGCTGCGCGAGAAGCTGTCGGCCGCGATCACGGAGGCCGGCGGGCACGTCCTGCCGGAGCAGGACGGGGCGCTGCGGGTCACGGGGCTGGCCCTCCCCCGCATCAGCGACATCGCGCACGACACGGACGTACGCCTGTGGGAGCTGTCGCCGCACCAGGCCTCGCTGGAGGAGGCCTACATGCGGATGACGCAGGGCTCGGTGGACTACCGCTCGACCATCGACCAGAAGGCGGGCCTGATGCAGCCCCTCCCGCCGGGCGCGCAGCCCCCCATGCCGGTCCCGGGCCAGGGGCAGCCGGGCTGGTACGCCCCGCCGCCGCCCCAGCAGGGCGGGCAGCCGTTCGCAGGCCCGCAGGCCCAGGTGCAGACGGGCCCGTACGGCGGTCCCGGCGCCGGCATGCCCCATCCGTACGCCCAGGCGGGCCCCGCGGCTTCCCAGGGCCAGGCTCAGCCGCCGGTCCAGGCTCCCGCGGCTCCGCCCTCCGACGCCCCGCCCGCGCAGGCCCCGCCCGGAGGAGCCCTCCCGGCCGCACCCGTGCCGCAGCCGCAGGCCTCCGCTCCCGCCACCCCGACCCAGCCCGAGGACGTCCGATGAGCACCCCGCAGCCCTCGATGCCGCAGGCCCAGGCCGCCGTGCCGAACCGGCAGGCGGACGGGCCGTCGTATCCCGGCTACACCTCACCGATTCCCGTCGTGCGCACCCATCTCGGGAACGCCATCGCGTCGGAGTGGACGAAGATCCGGTCGGTGCGGTCGACGATGTGGACGCTGGGCGTGTTCGTGGTGCTCAATGTCGGGATCGGCCTCGCGGTCGCCGCGCTGCTCGCAGCCAACACGTCCCAGGAGAGTCTGCGGGACGAGAACCCGCTGTCGTTCGGCTTCTTCGGGCTGCTGCTCGGCAGCATGTGCGTCATCACGCTCGGTGTGCTGACCACGGCCTCGGAGTACGGCACCGGAATGATCCGTACGACGATGGTCGCCTGCCCCTCCCGCGGCCGCGTCCTCGCGGCGAAGGCGGTCGTGTTCTTCGCCGTCGCCTTCGTGACGACCCTCGTCTCGGTCCTCGTCGTCGCCCTGGCGGACGTGGCCCTGCTGGACGGAGCCCGGACTCCGACCGGCCAGGAGTGGCTGAAGGGCACCTTCGGCATCTCGCTCTACATCGCCCTGCTCGGCCTGTTCTCGCTGATCATCGGATCGATCATCCGGCACTCGGCGGGCGCGATCACCATCATGATCGGTATCGTGCTGGCCCCGCTGGTCATCGCGCTGTTCATGTTCTCGCCGTCCCTGGAGGGCCTGCGCCAGGCGCTGTTCGAGTACTCCATCCCGAACCAGCTCAGCGTGTTCTACTCCAACTCCCTCACCGAGACCGGCCCTTCGGGCTGGGACCCGCTGTGGATCATCATCGGTGTGACGGCCGCGGCGTTCGCCTGCGCCTTCGCCCTGCTGGAGAAGCGGGACGTCTGATCCCCTAGAACCTCGGCGCGTTACGGGACCGCTGCACCCGCGTGGTGCGGCGGTCCCGCGCGTTCCAGCACGCCTTGTGCCAGTGTCTGCGCTCGTCGACACCTGAGTGGTCCGGCCAGGCCACGACGTGCGGGACACCGTCCGGGATCATCTGGTCGCAGCCCGGACAGCGGTACGTCTTGCCCTGCGCGCTCGCCCCTGCCACATGCCGGACGTTCCAGTCCTCGCCCTGCCAGTGCGTCGAGGACTGGAAGCCGCCATAGCGGCCGGAACGGTCGTCCTCGGCACTCCGGCCGGCCGAGTCCGACGAACCGGAACCCTTGGGTCGGTTGCGACGCGGGGACACAGGACACCTCACGGGGCTATACAGGGAGCAGGGACCGTGTCCAGCCTACGCGGCACGAGGCGGGGTACGCGTAGGGCGCCAACCCCCACAAGTGCCCCTTCGGGGCGACCCATTCTGAAGACAATCGGCAAATCTCTCCGCCAGGCCGTGTCCTCGGCACGTGTCAGACGGTTATGCCGGGTGGGGGAGCTCCGTGTCGGAGCCAAGGAAGCAGGAAAAGCACATGCACGTGGGAAGTTTCGTGTTGGCGGCCCAGTTCCCGGGGCAGGGCCAGGGGGAGGCGCTGCACCGCGCGGTCCGCTCGGCCGAGGTCGCTGAGGAGGCCGGACTCGACGCGGTCTGGCTGGCAGAACACCACTTCGTACCGTACGGCACCTGCCCGTCGGCGATCACCCTGGCGGCCCTGCTGCTGGGCCGCACCCGCCGTATCCGCGTCGGCACCGCCGTGAGCGTGCTGCCCACGGTCCACCCCGTCGCCCTCGGCGAACAGGCCGCGCTGCTGCACATGACGAGCGGCGGGCGCTTCTCGCTGGGCGTGGGGCGCGGCGGTCCGTGGGTCGACCTGGAGGTGTTCGGGTCGGGTCTTCAGGCGTACGAGAAGGGGTTCCCGGAATCACTCGATCTGCTGGTGCGCTGGCTGCGCGAACCCTCCGTCGGAGCCGACGGCGAGCGTTTCCGCTTCCGCGAAGTGCCCGTCGTACCACGGCCGTCGGAGTCGCTCACGGAAGCGGACGGCCCCGAGGTGATCGTCGCCTGCACCTCCCCCGCGAGCGTCCGGCTGGCCGCCGAGCGCGGGCTGCCGATGCTGCTCGGGATGCATGTCGGGGACGAGGAGAAGGCGGAGATGGTCGCCCTGTGGCGCAGGCAGGCGCGCACCGCCGGACACGCGCCGGAGAAGGTCCTGAACGCGCCCCATGTCTCGGCCGGCGTCTGCCAGATCGCGGACCGGCGCACGGACGCGGTGGAGGCCCTGGTGAAGGCGATGCCGGGCTGGCTCAGGCAGGGACTCGGCGCCCATGTCACGGTCGACGGCCGGGCACGGCAGATGCGCGATCCGGTGGCCTACACGGAACTGCTCTGCGGGCTGCACCCGGTGGGGACCCCGCGGCTGTGCGCAGACCGCCTCGCGGCGACCAGCGAACGGACGGGTGTCTCCCGCTTCGCCCTGCTCGTCGAGGGCTCGGGAGATCTGGCGGCAACCGAGGAGAACGTACGGCGGCTGGGTGCGGAAGTGCTGCCGCATCTGACCTGAAACGGAACAGCCCTGTCCGGCGGGAGCTTGCCGCCCCGGTACTGATGCACCTCCCGCGTACGGAGCGGCAAGCAAGCGGCGCCGCGTCAGCAGTCCCGGAACTCCGGAGACTGGTTCAGCAGCTGACTGCGCACCGAGGTGAAGCGGACCAGCGTCTCGTCGACCGAGGAGTCCAACGGGAACACCGCCACCCGATGGCAGTTCTGGAAAGCCAGCCGCACACCGAAGTGCCGCTGAAGCGCGCCGCGTATCGCGTCACTCGCAAGCGCACGCAGCAGCTGACCGCGTGCCTGCTCGTCCGGCGGGGGCGTCTGGTTGTCGGCGAAGTTGCCGCCGTCGACCTTCAGCTGGGCCACCAGGGAGCTGATCATCTCCCATGCGTAGGGCAGGGAGGTCCGGACGCAGTCGACGAATTCCGCTTCGTCGACCTCGCCTCGCTCGGCCTTCTCGAGTAGGGCCGGTGAGACGTCGAGCGACATGGGTTCTCCTCTCGCACCCCCGATTGCGCAGGGGTTGCCGGACAGATGAGGGAGTTCGCGCTGCCGGACACGCTCAGTACACGCCTCGCGACCTCCCGTTTACTACGGTAGGCAACCGACGGTGACGGCACCAGGAGAATGCGAACAAAGAGCACTCCCAACAGGCCCACAATCGGCCACAAGTGAACAGGGTTTCTCCACAGCCTTACGGGCCGAATCGCGTGGACATGCGCCCGTCGAGTAGCGTTGCCGACCATGCGTCTCGTCATTGCCCGGTGTTCCGTCGACTACGCGGGCCGGCTCACCGCCCACCTGCCCTCGGCCCCCCGTCTGATCCTGGTGAAGGCCGACGGCAGCGTCTCCATCCACGCCGACGACCGGGCCTACAAGCCCCTGAACTGGATGTCGCCGCCCTGCACGTTGAAGGAGGAGACCGGGGGCTTTCCCGAGGGCGCCGTGGGCGTCTGGACCGTCATCAACAAGGCGGGCGAGAAGCTCATCATCACGATGGAGGAAGTTCTCCACGACTCCTCGCACGAACTCGGCGTGGATCCTGGCCTGATCAAGGACGGCGTGGAAGCGCACCTTCAGGAGCTGCTCGCCGACCGCATCGAAACGCTCGGCGACGGCTACACCCTGATCCGCCGCGAGTACATGACGGCCATCGGCCCCGTCGACATCCTGTGCCGGGACGCCGACGGCCAGACGGTCGCGGTGGAGATCAAGCGGCGCGGCGAGATCGACGGCGTCGAGCAACTCACCCGCTATCTCGACCTGTTGAACCGGGACCCTCATCTCGCCCCGGTCCGCGGCATCTTCGCCGCCCAGGAGATCAAGCCCCAGGCCCGTGTCCTCGCGACCGACCGCGGTATCGGCTGCCACGTCATGGACTACGACGCGCTGCGGGGCATCGAGGACGACAAGCTGCGGCTGTTCTGACAGCGCCTCTTCTACGACGACGAAGGCCGGGTCCGCTTCTTGGACCCGGCCTTCTGGTGTCGCCCGGTGTTTCTAGATGACCGCACCACTCGGAGAGCTCACGGTGCTGCTCTGCGGGGCACTGGCGGAGCTGCTGGTCTCCACCGGGGTGGTGGAGGCGGGGCCGCTGGCCGAGTCGGAGGTGGAGGGCTCGGTCGTGGGTGTGCTCGACGGAGTTTCGGACGGCGTGGTCGGCGTCGGGGTGGGTGTCGGTGTACCGGACCCCGTCGGTGTGGACGGTGTCGACGGCTTCGTCGTCGACGGCTTGGGCGTCGTCGGCTTCGGCGAACTCGGGGTGCCGCTCCCCGGGCGCTGCGTCCCGCTCGGCCTGTCCGACGGCTCCGCCACATCCGTAGGCGTCGGATCGTCCGAAGTCCCGTACGTCCCGTCGGGCCCCGGGTCGGTCGGACGGGACGTCGCCGTGCCGGTGTCACCGGGGTTGTCGTCGTTCTTCGGGACGTCGGCGCCGAGGTTGCCGTCGTCGATGCCGACGCTGGCCGACGGGTTGACGCCCACCTCGTTGGACGGGGAGTTCGGGTCGTTGTCGGAGGTGGCGCCCAGCGTCACGACCGTGCCGAGCACCGCGACCAGCAGCGCACCCGCGCCGGCCGCGACGAGATTGCGCTTGGCCAGGCCCTTGAGTCCGCCCCGGGCCTTGCGCGAGGGCGCGGGCGTGGAGGGCGAGCGGTGGACGACGATGGTCTGCGAGTCGGCCGGCGGCTGGAGCGGCGGGAAGGCCGCGGGGACTCCCCCGGGCGGTGAAGCGGACTCGTCGTACCGGGCGTCGGGAATCTCCTCGCCCGCCATCGCGCCGAGGCCGGCCAGGCCGGGCGCACTGCCGTCCCGGTCGGAGACCAGGGCGAGGGCTCGGCGGCCCGCGACGGTGCCGCGCTTGTCGGCGAGGGCGCCGCGCAGGCCGATGGAGGCCTCCAGTTCGGCGCGGGCCCGGTCGAGCTGTCCGCCGCAGAGCGCGAGGATGCCGAGCTCGTGGTGGAAGTAGGACTGTTCGGACACCTCGCCGGCCAGCCGGGAGGCCTCGGCACCGGCCCGCAGCGAACGCTCCCAGGCCCCCCAGTGGCCGCCGGCGGCGAACGCGGGCGCCGCTGTGCGGGCCAGCTGCACGGTGGCGGCCTCCTCGCCCTCGGCGGGCGGGGTGGTGGCCGGGACCAGGACGGCCAGGGCGGCGAGCAGGGCGTCGGCCTCGGCGCACACCCGCTCGGGGGTGACCGAGGGATGTCCGGCCCACCAGCCGTAGTGCTGGGCGGCGGTGAGGGCGCGGGTCTCGATGTCGTCGCCGTATCCGGCGGCTTCCAGCTGGGCGAGGACACCGGCGGCGAGCCGGTAGCGGGAGCCGACCGGGGAGACCAGACCGCAGTCCGCGAGCTCGCCGAGTGCGGCGTCCGCGTGGGTGTCGCCGACCAGGGCGGGCAGGTGCGCCTGGTGGGGCACCTCGCCGCCGAGCGCGACGGCGAACCGCAGGGTGGCGCGCGCGGACTGGCTCAGCCGGGACGCGAGCAGCGGGGCCGGTGCCGCGGCCTCGCCGAGCGCGGGCAGGGGCATCTCCTCGCCCTCGTCAGGGGTGAACGGGGCGTCCACCGGGGCCGCGTCCGCGAAGACGCCGAACTCGTCGACGGCGTTCGCCCCGGCCCGCAGCCGGTCGCGCTGCCTGAGCAGAGCACCCGCCTGGACGAAGCGCAGGGGCAGCCCCTCGGACTCGAACCAGAGGTCGCCCGCCCAGTTGGACTCCTCTTCCGTCAGCACCCGGCCGACGGAACGCTCCAGGAGCTCCACACCGTCGGCGCGCTCCAGGCCGCTGAGGAAGATCTCCTCGACGGCGGAGTCGGCCGAGGGCGCGGGCACGTCGGGCGTCGCGCCGATCACGAACGCGCACTCGGGGGTGGCGTCCAGCAGTTCGTCGAGGGCCGCGCCGCCGAACTCGATGTCGTCGAGGACGACGACCGCGCCGACCTCCCTCACGCAGGAGAGCAGTTCGTCCCGGTCGGGGCGGTGCAGGGGCGCGTTGAAGACGGCGTGGAAGAGGTCGTACAGCAGCTCGCTCGCCGTGCGGTTGAAGCCGGTGAGGCGGACCACTCCGTCGGGGGCGAGATCCGCGCAGTCCTCGGCGACGAGGTCGAGGAGGCTGGTGCGGCCGGAGCCGGCGGGGCCGGTCAGGCGTACCGAGCGGCCGCGGGCGAGCAGCCGCACGAGTCGTTCGCGTTCGTCCTGGCGGGCCAGGAGCGACAGCGCGGTGCGGGTCGGTCCGGGCGGGACGGGCGGGCGGGCCGCCCGGTCCACCTCCGCGCGTTCGGCGGCGCTGTACCTCTCGGGTCGTCCCGGCCGCTCGCCGGGCGGGCAGGCCTCTATCTCGCTGCCGTCGACGGGGTTGACGGTGAGCAGGAAGTCACCGGCGACGAGCTGCACGGTGCGGGCGAGCGCGGGCGAGTGCTGGCCGAAGTCCGGTGTGAGGGAATCCCTGGGAGGCCGCTGACGCGGCGAGCCACCGTCGTCGTCATGGCCGTACTCCTCGGGTCCCCGGTTGTTCGGGTCCATAGGTTCAAGCCCCCCAAAAGCGTCTCGTGTGCCGTCAGTGGCCCCTCCCGGCCTGCAGCACACTGCGCTGTCGCTTCTGGTCCGGGCCCGCTGGAAGGGATGCAGACAGCGGGCGACCGAACCCTAAACCTTCGCACAGTATCTACGACAGCCCGGGGTCCCGCGCCGTCCGAGACGTCACAGTCTCGTGAGGATTGCGCGCGGGATACGTTTCGCCTGGATGGCCGGGGTCACACGCGGGGCAGTGACTCCACCCCGATGCCACCCTCGATCGCCAGGATCCGGTGCAGTCGGGTGGCGACCAGGAGGCGCTGCATCTGCGGAGGTACGTCGCGCAGCACCAGTCGGCGACCGCAGCGACCGGCCCTGCGGTGCGCCCCCATGATCACCCCGAGCCCGGTGGCGTCCCAGGAATCCAGCTCGGACAGGTCGAGCACCAGATCGCCGACTCCGTCGTCGACGGCCGAGTGCAGGACCGTACGGGCGTCCGCCGCGCTGCGGACGTCGAGGCGGCCCCCGACGACCAGCTCGGCGTGGTCGCCCCTGATGTACATATGCGCTCCCCGTGAGTGCGTGTAGTACTCCACGAATCTGATGTCCAGTGATGACACCTCTGACTGCGTTGGGCGGTCGAAGGTTGCCGTCTGTAAGCGAACCGATACCGAATTCACCCTCGGGTGTGAAACCTGAGGGGCTTGTGCGGTTTCAGTGCTTGTAGAAGCCCTGCCCGCTCTTGCGTCCGATGTCACCGGCGTCCACCATCCGGCGCATCAGCTCCGGCGGGGCGAACTTCTCGTCCTGGGACTCGGTGTAGATGTTGCTGGTGGCGTGCAGCAGGATGTCGACGCCGGTCAGGTCCGCCGTGGCGAGCGGTCCCATGGAGTGGCCGAAGCCCAGCTTGCAGGCGAGGTCGATGTCCTCGGCGGTCGCGACGCCCGACTCGTAGAGCTTGGTCGCCTCGACGACGAGGGCGGAGATGAGACGGGTGGTCACGAACCCCGCCACGTCCCTGTTCACGACGATGCAGGTCTTGCCGACCGACTCGGCGAACTCCCGCGCGGTGGCGAGGGTTTCGTCGCTCGTCTTGTAGCCGCGGACCAGCTCGACGAGCTGCATCATCGGCACCGGCGAGAAGAAGTGCACGCCGACGACGCGCTCCGGGCGCTCGGTGGCCGCCGCGATCTTGGTGATCGGGATCGCGGAGGTGTTGGAGGCCAGCACGGCGTCCGCGCGGACGATCTTGTCGAGCGTGCGGAAGATCTCGTGCTTGACTTCGAGCTTCTCGAAGACGGCCTCGACGACGATGTCGGCGTCGGCGGCCGCGTCCAGGTCGGTGGTCGCGGTGATCCGGGCGAGGGCGGCGTCGGCGTCGTGCGCCTCCAGCTTGCCCTTGCTCACGAACTTGTCGTACGAAGCCTTGATGCCGTCGGTGCCACGCTTCAGCGCTTCGTCGGTGACGTCCCTGAGGACCACGTCCCAGCCCGCCTGGGCGGAGACCTGGGCGATACCGGAACCCATCAAGCCGGCGCCGATGACGGCAAGCTTCCGTGCCACTGTTGCGACTCCCCTTTGAAACGCCTTACACCCTGTTTACGTTGCCTCTTCGGCGGACCCTAGCGCTCGTGAGGTGCTGTGTGACCGGTTAGTAATGCGCGTCACGTCTCATCTGACGGACATCACACCGGCAGACGTCACTAGGGGTCTCGTACGGCGTAGTTGAGCACCCTATCGCTCAACAGCTCCTCCTTCTCGTCGACAAGCACCAGCACCTCTCGTGATACTTCGTCCGGATTGCGTCCGGCGGCCGATCTGACCGGCGATCAGGCCTCCTCCAGCTCGCCTCGACGGCCGGAGCGTACTTACGCTGGCCTCATGGTCAATCTGACGCGCATCTACACCAGGACCGGCGACCAGGGCACCACCGCCCTCGGCGACATGAGCAGGGTCGCCAAGACCGATCTGCGGATCTCCGCGTACGCGGACACCAACGAGGCGAACGCGGTGATCGGCACGGCGATCGCCCTGGGCGGTCTCGAGGAGGAGGTCGTCAAGGTCCTCACCCGTGTGCAGAACGACCTGTTCGACGTCGGAGCCGATCTCTCGACGCCCGTCGTCGAGAACCCCGAGTTCCCGCCCCTGCGTGTCGAGCAGTTCTACGTCGACAAGCTGGAGGCGGACTGCGACCGCTTCAACGAGCGGCTGGAGAAGCTCCGCTCCTTCATCCTGCCGGGCGGCACCCCGGGCGCGGCCCTGCTCCACCAGGCCTGCACGGTCGTACGCCGCGCCGAGCGCTCGACGTGGGCAGCGCTGGAGGTCCACGGCGAGGCGATGAACCCTCTCACCGCGACCTACCTGAACCGCCTGTCGGACCTGCTCTTCATCTTGGCGCGCACGGCCAACAAGGGCCTCGGCGACGTCTTGTGGGTGCCTGGCGGCGAACGCTAGCGACAACGTGCTGTGGGTCCCGGGCGGGGAGCGTCAGCGCCCGCGCTTGGGGAACAGCGTGTAGCCGCCGGCGATGACCACGTTGATGCCGATCAGCCAGAGCATGCGTTGCTGCCAGGCGCGCAGCGAGTCGCTCTGCCCGTCCCCGACGTACCAGACCGCGGCCTGGAGCAGAGCCACGGCGACCACCGCGGCGAGGATCCAGCGGCCCGCGACCTTCCACTCGTGGACGGCGCGGGCCGTGCCGTACCTCGGTGGCTTCACCGGCGGGGGGCCGCCCGCGAACCGGTGGGCGGCCCAGGCGTCCGCCCATCTGATCGTGGAGTGACCGAGGCCCACGGTGAAACCGATGTAGACGGCGGCCAGGCCGTGCTTCCAGTCGGGTTCGGCACCGTTCCTGAGGTCGATCGCGGTGACCGTGAACAGCACGAGCTCCAGCAACGGCTCGCACAGCAGCAGGGCCAGCCCGACGCGCGGCATGCGCAGCCCGTAACGGAAGGTCAGCCCGGCTGCCAGCAGCACCCAGAAGGCCACCTCACACGCGACGATCAGTCCGACGATCACGACCGCTCCCTTCGTCCGCTCTCCAGGCTCCCGGCGCGCGCGGCCCCTTTCGTCGTCGCCGGTGACGAAACCGCCGTACATCGAAAGATGCAGTCCAGGACCGTTCCCGGGCATCAGGCGCGGGGCGCGGACACCGTGTTGTATGGAGTCATGGCCCTGCCCCGCCCGCACCGCTTCGACGTGTACATCGCGGCCGGTGGCCTGCTCGGCGGCCTGCTGCTGGTGGGCATCGGTCTGAGCACCCGGCCGTCCAGTGACCCGATCACCCTCTTCGACGGGCCCTGGCCGGTCCTCGTGCCGCTCACCGTGCTGGCCGGCTGCGAACTGCTGCGCCGGACGGCGCCCCGCACGGCCCTGCTGACCGGCACCGGCGCGATCTGCGCCGACCTCGTGACCCAGGGCAACCTCGCCACGATCCTGATGTTCACCGATGTCGTCTACGCGGCCGTGCTCTACGGCCCGCTCGCCTCGGCCCGCCGCATCCAGTGGATCACCGGCCTGCTGACCGTGGCCGGGACGCTGGTGCCGTTCGCGGTGTGGCGGGTGCCGGAGGCGCTGCTGATCGGTGTGGTCGTCGGTGTCGTGGCGTACGGGCCGGCCGCCACCGGTTGGATCGTGCGCAACCACCGTGACGCCGCCGAGGCCGCCCGGCTGCGCGCCGAACAGACCGCGCTGCTCGCCGAGAAGGACCGCACGCAGGCCGTCACCGCCGAACGTGCCCGGATGGCACGGGAGTTGCACGACATGGTCGCCAACCACCTGTCGGCGATCGCCATCCACTCCACGGCCGCGCTGTCCATCGACGACCCCGCGACCTCCCGGGAGGCGCTCTCGGTGATCCGGGAGAACAGCGTCGACGGCCTCGCCGAGATGCGCCGGCTGATCGGCATCCTGCGCGACGGCGACCACGAGCCCTCCGCCGTCCCCACCCTCGACGGTCTCACCGCCCTCGTCGACGGCGCCCGCGCCAACGGTCTGGACGTCACGCTGGACGCCTGCCACCACGGCGCCGTGCCCGCTCCCGTCGAACTCGCCGCCTACCGCATCGTCCAGGAGTCCCTGACCAACGCCCTCAAACACGCGTGTCCGGGCCGGGTCCGGGTGAGCCTCGCGCAGCGGGACGGTGAGCTGACCGTGGCGGTGAGCAGTCCGTACGGTGACCGGGACGGCCCCCGCGCTCCCGGCTCCGGCGCCGGGCTGGTCGGGATGCGCGAGCGGGCCGCGTTGCTCGGCGGCACGTTCGACGCCGGTCCCGACGGGCCGCACTGGACCGTACGCGCCACTCTGCCCCTGCGTGAAGGAGTCCCCGAATGATTCGCGTCCTCGTCGCCGAGGACCAGTCCGCCGTCCGCGCCGGGCTGGTCCTCATTCTGCGCAGCGCCCCCGGCATCGAGGTGGTCGGCGAGGCGGCGGACGGTGAGCAGGCGGTGGCGCTGGCCCGTGAGTTGAGGCCGGACCTCGTGCTGATGGACGTTCAGATGCCACGTCTGGACGGGGTGTCGGCGACCCGGCAGGTCGTCGGGGAAGGCCTCGCGGACGTCCTCGTGCTGACCACCTTCGATCTCGACGAGTACGTGTTCGGAGCCCTGCGGGCCGGGGCCGCCGGTTTCCTGCTGAAGAACACGGAAGCCAAGGACCTCATCACCGCCGTGCACACAGTGGCACGGGGAGAGGGAATCGTCGCCCCGGCCGTCACCCGGCGTCTGATCGCCGAGTTCGCCGCCAGGCCGGTTCGCGGGACGAACGCCGACCCGACCGTCCTGGACACCCTCACGCGCCGGGAACGCGAGGTGTTGTCCTGTCTCGGGGAGGGCCTGTCCAACGCCGCCATCGCGGGCCGCCTCGACATGGCGGAGGCCACGGTGAAGACGCACGTCAGCCGTGTGCTGGGGAAGCTGGAGCTGCGCAGCCGGGTGCAAGCGGCCGTACTGGCACAGGAGTTGGGCGTCTAGTTGCGCCTTGCACCAGAGTGGTCCAGACCTATTGACCCGTGGTCCAGACCTTTCTATTCTCGCGGCACCGTGGGTGTGAAGGCTCAGTCACGCCCCCAACTCCCCTAGGAGGCGCACGATGCGCTTCAGACACAGAGCCGCGGCAGGGTTCGCGACGCTGTTGCTTCCCTTCGCCGGCCTGGTCGGCCTCGCGAGCCCCGCCCAGGCCGCGAGCACCGCCACCGCCACCTACGCCAAGACCCAGGACTGGGGCACCGGCTTCGAAGGCAAGTGGACGGTGAAGAACACCGGTACCACCAGCCTCAGTTCCTGGACCGTCGAGTGGGACTTCCCCTCCGGCACCTCCGTCACCTCCGCCTGGGACGCCGACGTCACCTCCTCCGGCACCCACTGGACCGCCAAGAACAAGTCCTGGAACGGCACCCTCGCCCCCGGCGCCTCCGTCTCCTTCGGCTTCAACGGCGCCGGATCCGGGTCCCCTGCCAACTGCAAGCTGAACGGCGGCAGTTGTGACGGCGGCTCCATTCCGGGAGACGCGGCACCGTCCGCCCCGGGCACCCCCACCGCCTCCGGCATCACCAACACCTCGGTGAAGCTGGCCTGGAGCGCCGCCACCGACGACAAGGGCATCAAGAACTACGACGTGCTGCGCGACGGCGCCAAGGTCGCCACCGTGACGACGACCTCGTACACGGACACCGGTCTGACCGCCGGCACCGACTACTCCTACACGGTCCAGGCCCGTGACACCGCCGACCAGACCGGACCGGCCAGCGGCGCGGTCGCCGTGCACACCACCGGCGGCACCACCGACCCCCCGCCCACCGGCTCCAAGGTCAAACTCGGGTACTTCACCGAGTGGGGCGTCTACGGCCGCAACTACCACGTCAAGAACCTGGTGACCTCGGGCTCCGCCTCGAAGATCACGCACATCAACTACGCCTTCGGCAACGTCAAGGACGGCAAGTGCGTCGTCGACGACACCTACGCGGCCTACGACAAGGCGTACACCGCCGACCAGTCCGTCAGCGGCGTCGCCGGCACCTGGGACCAGCCGCTGCGCGGCAACTTCAACCAGCTGCGTGAGCTCAAGGCCAAGTACCCGAACATCAAGGTGCTCTACTCCTTCGGCGGCTGGACCTACTCCGGCGGCTTCGCGCAGGCCGCGGCCAACCCGGCCGCCTTCGCCGCCTCCTGCAAGTCGGTCATCGAGGACCCGCGCTGGGCGGATGTCTTCGACGGCATCGACATCGACTGGGAGTACCCGAACGCCTGCGGTCTGACCTGCGACACCAGCGGCGCCGCCGCCTTCAGGAACCTGATGGCGGCACTGCGTTCGGAGTTCGGCTCCAGCTACCTGGTCACCGCGGCCATCACGGCCGACGGCTCGTCCGGTGGCAAGATCGACGCGGCCGACTACGGCGGCGCCTCCCAGTACGTCGACTGGTACAACGTGATGACGTACGACTACTTCGGCGCCTTCGACGCGGACGGTCCGACCGCTCCGCACTCCCCGCTCACCTCGTACGCCGGCATCCCGACGGCGGGCTTCGACTCGGCCGACGCGATCGCCAAGCTGAAGTCGAAGGGCGTGGCCTCGAACAAGCTGCTGCTCGGCATCGGCTTCTACGGCCGCGGCTGGACCGGCGTCACCCAGGCCGCCCCCGGAGGCTCGGCGACCGGCGCGGCACCCGGCACCTACGAGGCGGGCATCGAGGAC
Source organism: Streptomyces canus (assembly GCF_030816965.1). Lineage (NCBI taxonomy): Bacteria > Bacillati > Actinomycetota > Actinomycetes > Kitasatosporales > Streptomycetaceae > Streptomyces > Streptomyces canus. The sequence continues at coordinate 6,910,301 of NZ_JAUSYQ010000002.1, read as the reverse complement.
TACAAGGTCCTCAAGACGTCCTGCCCCACCACCGGCACCGTCGCGGGCACGGCCTACGCCTACTGCGGCAACAACTGGTGGTCCTACGACACCCCCGCGACGATCGCCGGCAAGATGACCTGGGCCAGGAACCAGGGTCTGGGCGGCGCGTTCTTCTGGGAGTTCAGCGGCGACACCGGTGACGGAGAGCTGGTCCGCGCCATCAACAGCGGACTGAGCTGACCTGATCCACTGTGGGCGCGCGGTCTGCCGCGCGCCCCTCGACTCAGGCCACGTTGACACGCTGACCGGGGGGAGCTGCCTCCAGCCAGGCGAGGAAACCGGTCAGCGCGTCCTCGCTCATGGCGAGTTCGAGACGCGTGCCCCGGTGCAGACAGGTCAGGACGATGTGGTCGGAGAGCAGCGCCAGCTCCTCCTCACCCTCGGGCAGGCGACGGCCGGCGACCTCGATCGCGGCGCGCTCCAGCACCCGGCGCGGGCGATAGGCGTAGGAGAAGACGCGGTACCACTCGACACGGTCGCCGTTGTAGCGGGCGACGCCGTAGCTCCAGCCTTTGCCGCTGGTGTCGGTCTTCTCCAGCACGTCCCAGCGCAGGGAACAGTCGAAGGTGCCACCGGAGCGCTGGATGAGTCTGCGCCGCAGACCGAAGACGAACAGCCCCAGCACCACCAGGGCCACGACGATTCCGCACACAGTCAGAGCGAGGACCATCGACACCGACCTCCTCGTCTCCTAGGTACCTTCAATAGGTAACGGAACGGAAAAAACATCCAGATCTGCCTCAGCCGCGACCGGCTCCGGATCACTCCGGTGCCGGCCGCGGCTGAGGAACGTCATACGGCTCCGCGCAGTCTCAGCGCGTCGCCGCCGCACGCAGTCGTACGTCCGCACGACGCTCGGCGGCGGCGTCGCCCTCCGCCTTCGCGCGCTCCAGCTCCCGCTCCACGCGCTGGACGTCGATCTCGTCCGACAGCTCGGCGATCTCGGCCAGCAGCGACAGCTTGTTGTCCGCGAACGAGATGAAACCGCCGTGCACCGCGGCGACGACCGTCCCGCCATCACGCGTACGGATGGTCACCGGGCCCGACTCCAGCACACCGAGCAGCGGCTGGTGACCGGGCATGACGCCGATGTCGCCGGACGTGGTGCGCGCGACGACCAGGGTGGCCTCGCCGGACCAGACCTCTCGGTCGGCCGCGACCAGCGCGACGTGCAGCTCAGCAGCCAAGGTGGCTCCTCGGGTCACCACCCGGCGGTTCTGCCGGGTGTTGGTTACAAGTCTAGTAGGCGTGAATGAGGGGGCGGGACGTGCCCCGCCCCCTCAAGCGTGAACCACAGGATTCACTTCGAACTCAGGCAGTTCAGGAGACGCCGAGCTCCTTGGCGTTGGCCTTGAGGTCCTCCAGGCCACCGCACATGAAGAACGCCTGCTCCGGGAAGTGGTCGAACTCGCCGTCACAGATCGCGTTGAACGCGGTGATCGACTCGTCCAGCGGCACGTCCGAACCGTCCACGCCGGTGAACTGCTTGGCGACGTGGGTGTTCTGGGACAGGAAGCGCTCGACGCGGCGGGCACGCTGGACGACCAGCTTGTCCTCCTCGCTGAGCTCGTCGATGCCGAGGATCGCGATGATGTCCTGGAGGTCCTTGTACTTCTGGAGGATCCCCTTGACGCGCATGGCGGTCTCGTAGTGGTCCTGCGCGATGTAGCGCGGGTCCAGGATCCGGGACGTGGAGTCCAGCGGGTCCACGGCCGGGTAGATGCCCTTCTCGGAGATCGGACGGGACAGAACCGTCGTCGCGTCGAGGTGGGCGAAGGTGGTGGCCGGGGCCGGGTCGGTCAGGTCGTCCGCGGGGACGTAGATCGCCTGCATCGAGGTGATCGAGTGACCACGGGTCGAGGTGATGCGCTCCTGGAGGAGACCCATCTCGTCGGCCAGGTTCGGCTGGTAGCCCACCGCGGAGGGCATACGGCCGAGCAGGGTCGAGACCTCGGAACCGGCCTGCGTGAAGCGGAAGATGTTGTCGATGAAGAACAGCACGTCCTGCTTCTGCACATCGCGGAAGTACTCCGCCATGGTCAGACCCGCGAGAGCCACGCGAAGACGGGTGCCCGGGGGCTCGTCCATCTGGCCGAAGACCAGCGCGGTCTTGTCGATGACGCCCGAGTCGGACATCTCCTCGATGAGGTCGTTGCCCTCACGGGTGCGCTCACCGACACCGGCGAACACGGAGACACCGTCGTGGTTGTTGGCGACGCGGTAGATCATCTCCTGGATGAGCACCGTCTTGCCGACGCCGGCACCGCCGAACAGACCGATCTTTCCACCCTTGACGTACGGGGTGAGAAGGTCGATGACCTTGACGCCGGTCTCGAACATCTCGGTCTTCGACTCGAGCTCGTCGAAGCGCGGGGCCTTGCGGTGGATGGACCAGCGCTCGCCGTCGTAGGTCTCGTCGACGTTCAGCACCTCACCGAGGGTGTTGAACACCTTGCCCTTGGTGAAGTCGCCGACCGGGACGGTGATGCCCGTGCCGGTGTCGGTGACGGTGGCCTGGCGGACCAGACCGTCGGTGGGCTGCATCGAGATGGTGCGGACCAGGCCGTCACCCAGGTGCTGGGCGACCTCCAGGGTCAGCGTCTTCTTCGCGCCGTCCTGGGCCGGGTCGGCCACCTCGACGTGCAGCGCGTTGTAGATCTCCGGCATCGCGTCGACGGGGAACTCCACGTCGACGACCGGGCCGATGACCCGGGCGACGCGGCCCGTGGCAGCGGCCGTCTCAACTGTCGTCGTCATTACCTGTCACTCCCCGCGGACGCGTCGGCCAGGGCTGCGGAGCCACCGACGATCTCGCTGATTTCCTGGGTGATTTCGGCCTGGCGGGCCGCGTTGGCAAGTCGGGAGAGCGTGGTGATGAGCTCTCCCGCGTTGTCGGTGGCCGACTTCATCGCGCGCCGCGTGGCGGCGTGCTTGGAGGCGGCCGACTGGAGCAGCGCGTTGTAGATACGGCTCTCCACGTAGCGCGGCAGCAGGGCGTCGAGGACGTCCTCCGCCGAGGGCTCGAAGTCGTAGAGCGGGAGGATCTCGCCCTGCGGCTTGGCCTCCTTGGCCACCTCTTCGAGGCTGAGCGGCAGCAGACGGTCGTCGAGCGCCGTCTGCGTCATCATCGAGACGAACTCGGTGAAGACGATGTGGAGCTCGTCCACGCCGCCCTCGGCCGTGTCCTTCTCGATGGCCTCGATCAGCGGGCCCGCGACCTTCTTGGCGTCCGCGTACGTGGGCTCGTCGGTGAAGCCCGTCCACGACTCCGAGATCTTGCGCTCACGGAAGTTGTAGTGGGCGACGCCCCGGCGGCCGACGACGTAGATGTCGACCTCCTGGCCCTCGCGCTCCAGCCGCTCGGTGAGCCGCTCCGCCTGCTTGATGGCGTTGGAGTTGAAGGCGCCGGCGAGACCGCGGTCGCTCGTCAGGAGCAGCACCGCGGACCGCGTGACCGTCTCGGCCTGCGTGGTCAGCGGGTGCCTGGTGTTCGAGCCGGTGCCGACCGCCGTGACCGCGCGGGTGAGCTCGGTCGCGTAGGGCGTGGAGGCCGCCACCTTGCGCTGCGCCTTGATGACGCGGGAGGCGGCGATCATCTCCATCGCCTTGGTGATCTTCTTGGTCGCGGTGACGGATCGGATGCGACGCTTGTAGACCCGGAGCTGGGCTCCCATGAGTCAGGTCCCTTCCTTACGTCACTTGGCCGTGGCCGGGGCGTCCTCGCCGAGAAGCCTGCCGTCCGAGGTCTCGAACTGCTTCTTGAAGTCGGCGATCGCGTCGGCAACAGCGGTGAGGGTGTCGTCCGACATCTTGCCGCCCTCCTTGATGGAGGTCATGAGGCCCTGCTCCTTGCGGTGCAGGTACTCCAGGAGCTCCTTCTCGAAGCGGCGGATGTCGTTGACCGGGACGTCGTCCATCTTGCCGGTGGTGCCGGCCCAGACGGAGACGACCTGGTCCTCGGTCGCCATCGGCTGGTACTGGGCCTGCTTCAGCAGCTCGACCATGCGCTGGCCGCGCTCCAGCTGCGCCTTCGACGCGGCGTCCAGGTCGGAACCGAAGGCGGCGAACGCCTCCAGCTCACGGAACTGGGCGAGGTCGACGCGCAGTCGGCCGGAGACCTGCTTCATCGCCTTGTGCTGCGCGGAACCACCGACTCGGGAGACGGAGATACCGACGTTCAGCGCGGGGCGCTGACCGGCGTTGAACAGGTCCGACTCCAGGAAGCACTGGCCGTCGGTGATGGAGATGACGTTGGTCGGGATGAACGCCGAGACGTCGTTGGCCTTGGTCTCGACGATCGGCAGACCGGTCATCGAGCCGGCGCCCATCTCGTCGGAGAGCTTGGCGCAGCGCTCCAGCAGACGGGAGTGCAGGTAGAAGACGTCACCCGGGTAGGCCTCACGGCCCGGCGGGCGGCGCAGCAGCAGGGACACGGCGCGGTAGGCGTCGGCCTGCTTCGAGAGGTCGTCGAAGATGATGAGGACGTGCTTGCCCTCGTACATCCACTGCTGGCCGATGGCCGAACCGGTGTACGGCGCCAGGTACTTGAAGCCGGCCGGGTCGGACGCCGGGGCGGCGACGATGGTCGTGTACTCCAGCGCGCCGGCCTCTTCGAGGGCGCCACGCACGGAGGCGATGGTCGAGCCCTTCTGGCCGATGGCGACGTAGACGCAGCGGACCTGCTTCTTCGGGTCGCCGGAGCGCCAGTTGTCACGCTGGTTGATGATCGTGTCGACGGCCAGGGCGGTCTTGCCGGTCTGACGGTCACCGATGATCAGCTGACGCTGGCCACGGCCGATCGGGGTCATCGCGTCGACGGCCTTGTAGCCGGTCTCCATCGGCTCGTGCACCGACTTACGGGCCATGACGCCCGGAGCCTGCAGCTCAAGCGCGCGACGACCGCTGGTCTCGATCTCGCCGAGGCCGTCGATCGGGGCACCGAGCGGGTCGACGACGCGGCCGAGGTAGCCCTCGCCGACGGCCACGGAGAGGACCTCACCGGTACGGGTGACCGGCTGACCCTCCTCGATGCCGCTGAACTCACCGAGGATGACGCAGCCGATCTCGCGCTCTTCCAGGTTGAGCGCGAGGCCGAGGGTGCCGTCCTCGAACTTCAGCAGTTCGTTGGCCATGGCCGAGGGCAGACCCTCGACCTTCGCGATGCCGTCGCCGGCAAGGGTGACCGTACCGACCTCCTCGCGCGAGGCCGCGTCCGGCTTGTACGACTGGACGAAGTTCTCCAGCGCGTCCCGGATCTCCTCCGGCCGGATCGTGAGCTCCGCCATCTGGGTTCCCTGCTCTCCTTGTTGGGCCCGAAGTTTCACTTTGGGGGTCTGGGGGCGACCCCCAGGATTCTTCATGTACGGCCCAACCAGGGCCGTCGTAAGTACGTACTGCTATGAAGTTGCTGTCAGCCCGCCAGGCGGCGGCCGGCGTCCTCGATGCGGTCCGCGATGGAGCCGTTGATGACCTCGTCGCCGACCTGCACCCGGATCCCGCCGAGGACCTCGGGGTCCACGTCGAGGTTGAGGTGCATCTGGCGGCCGTAGAGCTTCGCCAGGGCACCGCCCAGACGCTGCTTCTGCTGGTCGCTCAGCGGAACCGCCGAGGTGACGACGGCCACCATGCGGTCCCGGCGCTCGGCGGCGAGCTTGGACAGGGACTCCAGTCCCGCCTCCAGGCTACGTCCCCGGGGCGCGGCCACAAGGCGCGTCACCAGACGTTCGGTCGTCGCATCGGCGCGGCCGCCGAGCAGGCTGCCGAGCAGCTCACGCTTGGCCGGGGCCGTTGCGGCGCGGTCGGTCAGCGCGGCGCGCAGCTCGGTGTTCGAGGCGACGATCCGGCCGAACCGGAACAGCTCGTCCTCGACGTTGTCGAGCTTGCCCCGCTGCTGCGCGGCGGTGAGGTCGGCGGTGTCGGCCAGCCCCTCCAGCGCGTCCACCAGGTCACGCGAGCGTGACCAGCGGGAGCGCACCATGCCGGACACCAGGTCGGTGGCGGGGCCGCCGACCTGCGTGCCGATCAGGCGCTGGGCCAGTTGGGCCTTGGCCTCGCCGGGCTGCGCCGGGTCGGTCAGGACCCGACGCAGCGACACCTCGCGGTCGAGCAGCGCGGTGACGGCGGCCAGCTCGTCGGCGAGCGAGCCGGCGTCCACGGACGTGTTGTCCGTCAGCGCGTCGAGACGCTCGCGTGCGGCTGCCAGGGCGTCGCGGCTCGCTCCGTTCATCGCGCGGCCTCGGCCTTCTCCTCGAGGTCGTCGAGGAAGCGGTCGATCACGCGGCTCTGCCGGGCGTGGTCCTCGAGGGACTCACCGACGAGCTTGCCGGCCAGGTCGGTGGCGAGCTTGCCGACGTCCTGGCGCAGCGCGGACGCGGCGGCCTTGCGGTCGGCCTCGATCTGCGCGTGACCGGCGGCGACGATCTCCTCGCGCTGCCGCTGGCCTTCCGCGCGCATCTCGGCGATGAGCGTGGCGCCCTGCTCCTGAGCCTCCTGGCGCAGGCGCGCGGCCTCGTGGCGGGCCTCGGCGAGCTGTGCCTTGTACTGCTCAAGGACGCTCTGGGCCTCGGTCTGCGCGGCCTCGGCCTTCTCGATACCGCCCTCGATGGCCTCGCGACGCTCTTCCAGAACCTTGTTGATGGTCGGGAGGAGCTTCTTGGCGAGGAAGCCGAAGACGATGACGAAGGCGATCAGGCCGATGACGAGCTCCGGCCACGGCGGAATGAGGGGATTCTCCTTCTCCGCCTCGGCCGCCAGCTGAACCAGTGCGTGGTTCACATCAGTGCCTTTCGTCGAATGGGGCTGTCGTCGTGGTTCGTCTTAGTAGACGAACGGCATGACGAGGCCGATGAGGGCCAGCGCCTCACAGAACGCGAAGCCGAGGATCTGGTTACCGCGGATGAGGCCGGCCGCCTCGGGCTGGCGGGCGAGAGCCTGGGTGCCGTTGCCGAAGATGATGCCGACGCCGACGCCCGGGCCGATCGCGGCGAGGCCGTAACCGATGGAGCCGAGGTTGCCTTCGACCGCAGCGAGGGTCTGGAGAGCGGACATGCCGGTTCTTCCTTCTCTTTCAGTGACCGGTGGGGGTTGGCCACCGGATGTCTCTGGGGTGTGGCGCGGGCGGTGCTCAGTGGTGCTCGGCGAGCGCGCCCTGGATGTAGGTACAGGTCAGGAGGACGAAGACGTACGCCTGGACCGCCTGGATGAAGAGCTCGAAGGCCGTCATCACGATGACCATCACGAACGAGACGCCGGAGTAGGCGATGCCGATGCCGTTCAGCATGTACCAGCTGGCGATCGTGAAGAGCAGCAGCAGGGTGTGACCGGCGAACATGTTCGCGAAGAGCCGTACGGCGTGCGTGAACGGACGGACCAGCAGGTTCGAGAAGAACTCGATGACCATGGCCAGCGGGAGCACCGCGCCGAGCGACTTGTCGTAGCCCGTCACGTTCTTGAAGAAGCCGACGAAGCCGTGCCGCTTGAAGGTCAGCGAGACCCAGGTGACGTAGACGACCGCGGCGAGGACGGCCGGGTAGGCGATGATCGACGTCACCGGGAAGGAGGCGACGGGGATGATCGACCACAGGTTCAGCATCCAGATGAAGAAGAACAGCGAGACGGCGAGCGGAACGTACTTCTCGCCCTCCTTCTTGCCGATCGTCTCGTAGACCACGCCACGGCGGACGAAGTCGTAGCCGGCCTCGGCGATCATCTGGAGCTTGCCGGGGACGACCTTCGGCCGGGCGAAGGCGGCCCAGAAGAAGCCCACGATGATGACGGAGCCGAGCAGGGCGAGCAGCATCGGCTTGTTGAAGTAGAGGCCGTTGCCGTCCGCGTCGCCCCAGAGGGGCTCGAACATGAACGAGTGCAGGCCCGGAGCCGGGAAGCCACACCCGTCGAACAGGTGACAGCTCGTGTCGAAAGCGAGCGTCTGCGTCGGGTCAGCACTCACCGCGGGCTCCTTCGTCGTGGCGCATAGGTACGGCAACCTCGTTGTGTCGGCGCGGCGGTAGGCCGCAGTTCGGCACGGGACAGGTGTAACGGATGTGGGGGCGGCCGGGGGGCATCGAGCCTCGCGTTCGAGCAGGCGTCAGCTCGGATGCCCGCGCCCGCGATGCCGCAGTTGGCACCGGACGATAGCAGGGTCTCTCAGTCGCATTTATCCCGGCCCTACCTCTCACGACGAGTGCCCCGTTTTTTCGGGCTTGGTGCCCGAATCGGGTTCGACGTAGAGGATCTTGGACTTCATGTGGGCGCGTGTCTGTGCGGCGATCCAGGTGAGGGTGCCGACGACGAGCGTAAGAGCGAAAGCCTTGGGGTGGAACAGCGTGGTGTTCTTGAACACCGCGACGAAGACGAACAGCAGCAGGATCTGAGCCGTGTAGAGCATCAGGCCCATCGCCTGGAACAGGTGCGGAAGCGATTTGGCAGTGCGCTGCAGGACGTAGAGGCCGATACCCATGAAGAGGATCACGATCAGCGTCGCCACCCCCGCCCCGATCGCACCCTTGCCACCGGCGACCACACCACTGACGACGGCGGCAACAGCGCCGACGGCAGCCGTGGGCACGGCGGCCTGAGCCAGGATCCGGACGTCGTTGGACGGCATGGCGGCAACTCCGCATTCAAAAGGGGGGCAGGGCGTCGTCATGGACGAGCGTAGTCCCGGGCTGAGGGTGACCCTCACGCCAATGGGCCGTCGCACTACGGCCCTTCGGCTCCGCCCTGGGTTCTCGTGAACCGTATCACAAACTATTTGATGCGGTCTTTACCTAGAAGGTGTGCCCACTGTCACACATGAGAGTGAAGCTGCGCGTCTGTGCAGAAATGCGGCCGACTTGTCTGCTATAAGGGCGGTTTGTCGGCCTGTCGAACTCCCACGCGTTGGCAATGCTTTAGTCAGATTCTTACCTTGGGCGTCAGCGCGAGGTCTCGGCCTTACGCCTCTCCGGGGCGTGCGGACGAGCCCGCAGCGCGGTCGCGCCGTTGACACCCGCCACCCCGGCGGCGACCGGGGTGCGCTGTTCCACCTCCACGGACTCCACGGACTCCGCGACCACGGGACGCCGACGGCGGTAGCGCGGCGGCACGATGGCCTGGGCCCACATCGGGACGCGCGGGGTGAACCGCGGCAGCAGGAGCAGCACGAGACCGATCGCGCTGAGGAACACGACGCCGAGCACGATCCACATGGACGCGGAGTTCACCGAGTAGGCGAGCGAGCCGAACGCGATCAGCGCCGACCAGAAGTACATGATCCACACCGCGCGGCTGTGCGAGTGCCCGATCTCCAGGAGCCGGTGGTGCAAGTGCCCGCGGTCGGCGGCGAACGGCGACTGGCCGCGCCAGGTGCGGCGCACGATGGCCGAGATCAGGTCGGCGGCCGGCACCGCGATGATGCTCAGCGGCAGCAGCAGCGGGATGTAGACGGGGACCGTCTGGTGCACGGCCGCCTTCTCGGACCCGGCGAACAGCTTCAGCGCGTCCGGGTCGATCTGCCCGGTGATGGAGATGGCGCCCGCGGCCAGCACCAGGCCGATGAGCATCGAGCCGGAGTCACCCATGAAGATCCGCGCGGGGTGCATGTTGTGCGGCAGGAAGCCCAGGCACATGCCCATCAGGATCGCCGAGAACAGCGTCGCCGGGGCGGCCGCCTCGATGCCGTACGAGTACCAGATCCGGTAGGCGTACAGGAAGAACGCCGCCGCCGCGATGCAGACCATGCCGGCCGCGAGACCGTCGAGGCCGTCGACGAAAGTTCACCGCGTTGATGGTGATGACGACGAGCGCGACCGTCAGCAGGGTGCCCTGCCACTGGGTCAGCGCGACCGAGCCGACGCTGGGGATGGGCAGCCACAGGATCGTCAGACCCTGCATGACCATCACGCCCGCGGCGATCATCTGGCCGCCCAGCTTGATCAGGGCATCGATCTCGAACTTGTCGTCCAGGACACCGATCAGCCAGATCAGGGCCGCTCCGGAGAGCAGGGCGCGCGGTTCGTTCGACTTCTCGAAGACCTCGCTGAGGTTGGTCAGGTGGTCGGCGACCAGCAGGCCCGCGCACAGTCCGAAGAACATGGCGATACCGCCGAGCCTCGGAGTCGGTTCCCGGTGCACGTCACGGGCCCTGATCTCCGGCATCGCTCCGGCCACGATCGCGAACTTCCGTACCGGCCCTGTCAGCAGATACGTCACCGCGGCCGTGATGCAGAGCGTCAGCAGGTATTCACGCACAGGCTTCCCCACAGGTCTCGCTGGCCATCTCAGCCCCACACACTAGCGACGCACGCATACGGTTGGGGACTTCCGGGTAGAGCCGATGGTTGCACGTGCGGCTGTGCCCGCTGGTGCGGATACCCCCGCTCAGGCCGGATACGGCGGAAATCCGCCGACCAGATCCCGCACTTCTTCACGTGCCCTGACGCTCTCCACCTCGCCGCGCACAACCCCCGCGAGCAAGGCGGCGATCCTCTCCATCTCCTTCTCGGCCATGCCCTGGGTGGTGACGGCGGCGGTGCCGAGGCGCAGTCCGCGGGTGTCCGCGTGAGGCAGCGCACAGCAGTCGAGCACCATGCCCGCGGCCGCGAGCCGTCCCCTCGCCGTGCGTCCGTCGACGCCGAGGGGCGCCGGATCGGCCGTGACGAGATGGGTGTCGGTCCCGCCGGTGGTGACGACGAGCCCCTCGTCGGCCAGCGCGGCCGCCAGGATCCTCGCATTGGCCACCACCTGATGGGCGTACGCGGCGAACGCCGGTGTCGCAGCCTCGCCGAACGCGACCGCCTTGGCGGCGATGGTGTGCATCTGCGCGCCGCCCTGCGTGAACGGGAAGACGGCCCGGTCGACCCGCTCGGCCAGTTCACCGCCGCAGAGGATCATTCCGCCGCGGGGGCCGCGCAGCACCTTGTGCGTGGTGGCGCAGACGACGTCGGCGTACGGCACCGGACTGGGCGCCGCTCCCCCGGCGACGAGCCCCATGGGGTGGGCGGCGTCGGCGATCAGATACGCGCCCACCTCGTCGGCGACCTCGCGGAAGAAGGCGTAATCGATGTGCCGGGGATAGGCGATGGAGCCGCACACGATCGCCTTGGGCCGGTGGGTGCGGGCCAGTGTCCGGACCTGGTCGTGGTCGATGAGCCCGGTCTCGGCGTCGACACCGTAGGGGACGAAGTCGAACCAGCGGCCGGAGAAGTTGGCTGGCGAGCCGTGGGTGAGGTGGCCGCCGTAGGGCAGCCCGAGGGCGAGGACGGTGTCGCCGGGGCGCAGGAGCGCGGCGTAGGCGGCCAGAACCGCCGAAGAGCCGGAGTGGGACTGCACGTTGGCGTGCTCGGCACCGAACAGGGACTTCGCCCGGTCCACCGCGAGCCGCTCGGCGACGTCGACGATCTCGCAGCCCCCGTGGTGACGGGCGCCCGGATACCCCTCGGCGTACTTGTTGGCCAGCGCTGAGCCCAGCGCGGCCAGTACGGCCGGCGAGCAGAAGTTCTCGGCGGCGATGAGCTGAAGCGTCGACGACTGCCGGTGGAGCTCCCCGAGCAGGATCTCGGCCAGCTCGGGGTCCTGCCGCGTGAGGACGTCGGTGGTCTGGGGTGCATGGGTGACCGACATGGTGGACTCCGGGGCGTCGACGATGACGTACGTCCAATGTAGGCCCGGGGCCCGTGGGGTGCCCGGTCGTTACGTCCTTGCGGGTACACCCGTGAGCGCGGTGACGACAGGATCGAGCGCCTCGTTTATCTCGTCCCCGATCGAGCGGAAGAAGGGCAGCGGTGCTCCGTACGGGTCGAAGACCTCGTCGGCCTCGGCGGTCGGGGCCAGGAGCCACCCGCGTAGAGCCGCCGCCGCCCGGACCAGGGCGCGTGCGCGGATCACCAGGCCCTCCTCGAGGGGCGGCAGGGTCGCCGTGTCTATCGCCTTCACCAGACGGGTGAACTCCTTCAGCGTGAAGGTGCGCAGGCCCGCCGAGTGGCCCATCGAGATCACCTGCTGACGGTGGTCGCGGGTGGCGGTCAGGACCAGATCCGCCATGATCACGTGTTCGTCCAGCAGTTCCCGGCCCGTGAAGCCGGAGGCGTCCGCGCCGAACTCGGCAAGGACGGTCTCCGCGTTGGCCTCCATGGGCGCGCCCTCGTGGCCCCAGGTCCCCGCGCTCTCCACGACCAGGCCGCCCCACAGCGGGTCGCCGAGCCGGTCCGCCAGGGCATGCCGGGTCAGCCGCTCGGTGATCGGTGAGCGGCAGACGTTGCCGGTGCTGACGTGGAGGATGCGGAAGCTGTCATGCGGGAGCCCTGTGAAGGTCCGCGTCTCTTCCCCGTCCCATATGCCACGCCCCGCGTCAGGGGCCGTCAATTCGCCACCTCGAGGTCGGGTACGACCTTCCTGAGCTCGTCCGCGGAGATCGCGCCCGCGCGCAGCAGCAGGGGCACCTCGCGGGTGACGTCGACGATCGAGGAGGGGACGTTGCCCGGGGTCGGGCCGCCGTCGAGGTAGACGGACACCGAGTCGCCGAGCATTTCCTGGGCGGCGTCGCAGTTCTCCGGTGCCGGGTGACCGGTCAGGTTGGCGGAGGAGACCGCCATGGGGCCGACCTCGGTCAGCAGCTCGATGGCGACCGGGTGCAGCGGCATACGGACGGCCACCGTGCCCCTCGTGTCACCCAGGTCCCACTGAAGGGACGGCTGGTGCTTGGCGACGAGGGTGAGCGCGCCCGGCCAGAAGGCGTCGACGAGCTCCCAGGCCAGCTCGGAGAAGTCGGTGACGAGACCGTGGAGGGTGTTCGGGGAGCCGATCAGCACGGGGGTGGGCATGTTGCGGCCCCGGCCCTTGGCCTCCAGGAGGTCGGAGACGGCCTCGGAGGAGAACGCGTCGGCACCGATGCCGTACACCGTGTCGGTCGGGAGGACCACGAGCTCGCCACGGCGGACGGCGGACGCGGCTTCGCGCAGACCGGTCGTGCGGTCGGTCGCGTCGTTGGTGTCGTATCGCCGTGCCATATCTAGCGGGCCTCCTCGTACACGTACTGCTCTGAAGTCTTGGGAGTGTGGCTCACGGCATCGCCCTGCGGGCCGTCGCGAACCGGGGGCGGTTGTTGAGGTCGGGGTGGTCGGCCGCGTCGGCCCAGCCCCGCTCCTCGGTGAAGATCCACGGCACCTGGCCGCCCTGGGTGTCGGCGTGCTCGATGACGACGACGCCGCCCGGGCGCAGGAGCCGGTGTGCGGTCCGTTCCAGACCACGGATGAGGTCGAGGCCGTCCTCGCCCGAGAACAGGGCGAGTTCGGGATCGTAGTCCCGCGCCTCGGGAGCGACGTACTCCCACTCGGTGAGCGGGATGTAGGGGGGGTTGGAGATGACCAGGTCGACGTGGCCGTCGAGGTCGGGGAAGGCGTCCAGGGCGTTGCCCTGCCGCAGGTCGACCCGTGACCCCTCGACGTTCTTACGGGTCCACCGCAGGGCTTCCTCGGACAGCTCCACGGCGTGCACGCGGGAGCGCGGGACCTCCTGGGCCAGGGCGAGCGCGATGGCGCCGGAGCCGGTGCACAGGTCGACGATGCACGGCTCGACGACGTCCATCGCGCGTACGGCGTCTATGGCCCAGCCGACCACGGACTCCGTCTCGGGCCGCGGCACGAACACACCGGGCCCCACCTGGAGTTCGAGGTATCGGAAGTAGGCGAGCCCGGTGATGTGCTGGAGCGGCTCACGCTGCTCACGGCGGGCGATGACCTCCCAGTAGCGGGCGTCGAAGTCCGCGTCCTTGACGGAGTGCAGCTCGCCCCGCTTCACGCCGTGCACGAACGCGGCGAGTTCCTCCGCGTCGTTGCGCGGCGAGGGCACGCCGGCGTCGGCCAGCCGCTGGGTGGCCTGGGCCACCTCTGCGAGCAGCAAGCCGCGGGGGTTTGGGGGTCGTCCCCCAAATGATGGCTGCACGCAAGTCCTCCGTGTCGTACTCGGTCGTACGTAGGTACCTCTTCGGCGGCCTTTACGCGGCCGCCAGCTTCGCCGCCGAGTCCGCGTCGACGCAGGCCTGGATCACCGCGTCGAGGTCGCCGTCCAGGACCTGGTCCAGGTTGTACGACTTGAAGCCGACACGGTGGTCCGAGATGCGGTTCTCCGGGAAGTTGTACGTGCGGATCTTCTCGGAGCGGTCGACGGTGCGGACCTGGCTGCGCCGGGCGTCGGCGGCATTCCGCTCCGCCTCCTCCTGCGCAGCCGCGAGCAGCCTGGAGCGCAGGATACGCAAGGCCTGCTCCTTGTTCTGCAGCTGGCTCTTCTCGTTCTGGCACGAGGCGACGACTCCGGTGGGAATGTGCGTGATGCGCACGGCGGAGTCGGTCGTGTTGACGGACTGGCCGCCGGGTCCGGAGGAGCGGTAGACGTCGATGCGGAGGTCGTTGGGGTTGATCTCCACGTCGACCTCCTCCGCCTCGGGGGTGACCAGCACACCGGCAGCGGAGGTGTGGATGCGGCCCTGGGACTCGGTCGCCGGGACGCGCTGCACGCGGTGCACACCGCCCTCGTACTTCAGGCGGGCCCAGACACCCTGGCCGGGCTCGGTGGCGCCCTGGCCGCCCTTGGTCTTCACGGCGACCTGGACGTCCTTGTAGCCGCCCAGTTCGGACTCGGTGGCGTCGATGATCTCGGTCTTCCATCCGACGCGCTCGGCGTAGCGGAGATACATGCGCAGCAGGTCGCCGGCGAACAGCGCGGACTCGTCGCCGCCCGCGCCCGCCTTGATCTCGAGGATGACGTCCTTGTCATCGCTGGGGTCGCGCGGAACGAGGAGAAGGCGCAGCTTCTCCGTCAGCTCCTCGCGCTGCTTCTCCAGCTCCTTGACCTCGGCGGCGAAGTCGGGGTCGGCGGCGGCGTACTCGCGCCCGGTCTCGATGTCGTCGCCGGTCTGCTTCCAGGAGCGGTACGTGGCGACGATCGGGGTGAGCTCGGCGTAGCGCTTGTTCAGCTTGCGCGCGTTGGCCTGGTCGGAGTGGACCGACGGGTCGGCGAGCTTCTTCTCCAGGTCGGCGTGCTCACCGACGAGTTCCTCGACGGCCTCGAACATCTCAGGGCTCCTGTACTGCGGATGAAGGGGGAAGACGGGCGACCAAAAACGCCGGTCCCGGCGCACTCCGAGGAGTGCGGCGTGGACCGGCGCTGGTGGCTCGCTACTTCTTGGCAGCAGCCTTGCCGAAGCGGGCCTCGAAGCGGGCCACACGGCCACCGGTGTCGAGGATCTTCTGCTTGCCCGTGTAGAACGGGTGGCACTCGGAGCAGACCTCGGCGCGGATGGCGCCGCTCTGGATCGTGCTACGGGTGGTGAACGACGCGCCACAGGTGCAGCTGACCTGCGTCTCGACGTACTCGGGGTGGATGTCGCGCTTCAAGGTGTCTCCTAGTTTCGGGAGGGCACCGGGTCGCCGCCGCGGGTTGCGGGGGGCGTGAACCGGGGCCGACGTACCAGTCTGCCAGGACTGGCCGCATCCCCCAAAACGAGGGGGCACCGCGATCTATTCCCAGCCCTCGGCAGACGGTGTCCTACGACGTGACGACGCCCTTGGCCTGGCCCGTCGCGGTGCCTTCCGTGGCCGACTTCGGGATCGTGCGGTCGTTCTCCAGGGCCGTCCAGATCTGCTTGGCCTTGGTCTCCTGCACGATCACGCGGTTCGGGTTCGCCGGGTCGTAGCGGACCGGCATCGTGACCATGGTCATGTCCGACGGGCTGATGTGCTTGAGGCCGCTCGCGAAGGAGACCAGGGAGTTGACCGAGCCGAGGTCGGAGTCGGTGGTGACGGCCTTGGTGGCGGTGTTCGCGAGGTCGTACAGCTTCTTGGGGCTGGTCAGCACGCCGACGCTCTTGACCTGCTTGACCAGCGCCTTGATGAAGGCCTGCTGGAGCTGGATACGGCCGAGGTCGGAACCGTCGCCGACGCCGTGCCGGGTGCGGACGAGACCGAGGGCCTGGGCGCCGGTGAGTTCGTGCGGGCCGGCCTTGAGGTCCAGGTGGCTGTCGGTGTCCTTGATGTCCTTGGTCGTGGTGACCGTGACCCCGCCGAGTTCGTCGACCAGCTTCTCGAAGCCGCTGAAGTCGACCTCCAGGTAGTGGTCCATGCGGATGTCGGTCATGGACTCGACGGTCTTGACGGCACAGGCCGCGCCACCGGTCGTGTACGCGGAGTTGAACATGACGTCCGACGCGGCGTCGTGGTCCTTGCCGTCGGTGTCGGTGCACTCGGGGCGGTCGATCAGGGTGTCGCGCGGTATGGAGACCACCGTGGCCTTCTTGTGGCCCTCGTACACGTGGATGATCATCGCGGTGTCGGAGCGGGCGCTGCCGTCGTCGGTGCCGCCGCCGAGCTTCTTGTTGGAGCCGGAGCGGGTGTCCGAGCCCAGGACGAGGATGTTCTCGGAGCCGTTGTCGACCTTCGGGGGCCGTTCACTGCCGAGGACCTGGTCGATGTCGACGCTCTTGATGTTGCCGTTGAGCTTGAAGTACAGGTAACCCGCCCCGGTACCGCCCAGCACGACGATCCCCGCGGCGACCCAGGCCGTGACCAGCAGGCCTTTTCGCCCCTTGCTGCGGGGTTTGCGACGACGTCCCTTGCCACTGCCCTCGGCTGACATGCGCTCCTCGAATCTCGTCCGGTCGGTTACCCCCTGTTTTCAGGGTCAGACGTGGTCGCAAAAGGACCCGTACCGCACCATGTTCGCTCCGCCTGGTCAGACGGGGAAACTCGAGAAAGGGTTGCACAACGTGCTGTGACCACCACGTGAAGCAGTGGTCACAGCACGTCACGGGAGAATCAGGGCAAGCCCTGTTCACCAGCGGTTTCAGCCAAAGATGTCGTACTGCTGGAAACCGGTCCCCAGGCTGGCCCTTGTGGCAAAGATCTCGCTGGTCGCCTTGCCGGTGCCCTTGTACAGATAGAGCGTGCCGCCCGCGGTGCGGGCCACGAGGTCGGCCCTGCCGTCGCCGGTGATGTCACCGACGGCGTCGAAGGCGTTGTAGCCGCTCCAGTTCGTGCGCACCTTGACCCGGGCCGCGAAGACGCCCGTGCCGGACTTGCCGGTGCCCTTGTACAGGTAGAGGTCACCGGTGCTCTTGTTGCGGGCGAGCACGTCCGCCTTGCCGTCACCGGTGAAGTCGCCGTGGCCGAGCAGGAGGTTGTACTGGCTCCAGCCGCCGCCGACCCTCACCCGGGTCGCGAAGCTGCCGTCGCCCTTGCCGGGGTAGATCCACAGGACGCCCGCGGAGTCGACGGAGAGCAGGTCGGGCTTGTAGTCGCCGGTGACATCGCCGGGGGTGACGATCCGGGTACGGGTCCTCCAGTCGGTGAAGACCTTCTTCGGGTCGGCCCAGGCCCCGGTGGAGGGGAGGAAGCGCAGCCAGTAGACGTCACCGGTGGCGGAGACGCGGTACATGAGGTCCTGGTAGCCGTCCCGGTTGAGGTCGGTCTGGCGGACGAGGTTCACGCCGTTCCAGTCGCCCCAGGACTGCCGGGCGCCGAGGGTGGTGCCCTTGGAGTCCAGCTCGTAGCCGACCTTGGTGGAGGACTTGCGCATCCACAGGTCGGCCTTGTGGTCGAAGTTCAGGTTGGTGTCGTCGACGCGCGGGTAGGCGGCGCCGACGTACTTGCTGACCTTGGTGAAGACGCTGTAGGCGCCCTTGGTCACACAGTCCGTCACGTTCCAGGAGACGACGCCGACGATCCGGCCGTTCACGACGAGGGGGCCGCCGGAGTCACCGTTGCAGATGGCGGTCGTACCGGAGTCGCTGCCGCTGGCGGGCGGGCCGGCGCAGGTCATGTGCCCCTTGATGAACCAGGAGCCGTAGGCCGCGGCGCAGGTCGTGTCCGACTTGATGGGCAGCGTGGCCGTCTTCAGCGTCTCGGAGATGTCGTCGCTGGTGGAACTGGTGCGGCCCCAGCCGTAGACCTTGGCGCTCTTGGCGCCGGTCGTGGCGGGGTCGTACGAGGCGGTGTCGGTGGACGTCGTCATACGGATCGGGGTGGCCTTGACGGGAACCGCCAGGGTCAGGACCGCGATGTCGTTGTCGATCGTGTCCGCGTTGTACGACGGGTGGTACCACTGCCGCAGCACGGCCGTCGCGGTGCCGCCGTGCAGGTCGCCGTCCTCGGAGGGCAGCTGCGTGGCCCCGGTCACCACGGCGCCGCCCTTGGCCCAGTCGGCGCCCTTGACGCAGTGCGCGGCGGTGAGGATCTTCGTCGGCGCGACGACGGCACCGCCGCAGAAGAAGCCGGTGTCGTCACTGGTGTCAGTGGTGCCCTGGTCGTCGGTGTACCAGAGCTGAGCCATCCACGGGGCCGAGCTGATGGTGGTCGTCGTACCGCCGATGACCATCGGCGAGACGGTGGAGTCGACCGTGCCACCGCTCATCGGCGACCGGGTCATCGTCCCCGAGGTGTCCTCGGCCGCCATGGCACCGGCGATCCGCTGCTCGAGCTCGGCCTGCGACGGCGTGGACGCGGCGGTGGCGGCCGTGGCCGGCGCCTTCGGCTCGGGCCCGACGGTGGCCGCGTTCGCGGACGTGGCCAGCAGCGCGGCGGCCACGGCGACGGGTAGCGCGATCCACGCACGCCCTCTGTGCCGGCCGGCGCCTCCGGACATGGGTATGCCCATGCAAGTCCCCCCAAGGGATCAGAAGTTCAGAGATCGAAAATTCGACCGAAGAGCGTGATCTTAGACCAAAGAGGGCCGCCCCCTGACAACAGGGGGCGGCCCTCTCTTCGAACGCTTGACGTCAGTCGCCGTTGCCCGGCATCGGCGTCGTCTTCTGGATCTGCAGCAGGAACTCGCCGTTCGACTTCGTCTGCTTCATCTTGTCGAGCAGCAGCTCGATCGCCTGCTGGGAGTCGAGCGCGTGCAGCACCCGGCGCAGCTTCCAGGTGATGGCGAGCTCGTCGCTGCCGAGCAGGAGCTCTTCCTTACGGGTGCCGGATGCGTCGACGTCCACCGCCGGGAAGACACGCTTGTCGGCGAGCTTCCGGTCGAGCTTGAGCTCGGCGTTGCCGGTGCCCTTGAACTCCTCGAAGATGACCTCGTCCATGCGGGACCCGGTGTCCACCAGCGCGGTGGCGAGGATGGTCAGCGAGCCGCCGTCCTCGATGTTGCGGGCCGCACCGAAGAAGCGCTTCGGCGGGTACAGGGCGGTCGAGTCGACACCACCGGACAGAATGCGGCCGGAGGCGGGCGCGGCGAGGTTGTAGGCACGGCCCAGACGCGTGATGGAGTCGAGCAGCACGACCACGTCGTGGCCCAGCTCCACCAGACGCTTGGCGCGCTCGATGGCGAGCTCGGCGACCGTGGTGTGGTCCTCGGCCGGGCGGTCGAAGGTCGAGGAGATGACCTCGCCCTTGACCGACCGCTGCATGTCGGTGACCTCTTCCGGACGCTCGTCGACCAGGACGACCATCAGGTGGCACTCGGGGTTGTTGTGCGTGATCGCGTTGGCGATCGCCTGCATGATCATGGTCTTGCCGGTCTTCGGCGGGGCCACGATCAGACCACGCTGGCCCTTACCGATCGGCGCGACGAGGTCGATGATGCGGGTGGTGAGGATGCCGGGGTCCGTCTCCAGGCGGAGGCGGTCCTGCGGGTACAGCGGCGTCAGCTTGTTGAACTCCGGGCGGCCACGGCCGTGTTCGGGCGCCATGCCGTTGACGGAGTCGAGCCGCACCAGCGCGTTGAACTTCTCGCGCCGCTCGCCTTCCTTGGGCTGACGCACCGCACCGGTGACGTGGTCGCCCTTGCGCAGGCCGTTCTTGCGGACCTGGGCGAGGGAGACGTACACGTCGTTGGGACCTGGCAGGTAGCCCGACGTACGGATGAAGGCGTAGTTGTCGAGGATGTCCAGGATGCCCGCGACCGGGATCAGGACGTCGTCCTCGTTGATCTGCGGCTCGCCCGCGCCACCGATCTCGTCACGGCCACGACGGCCACGGCGGTCCCGGTAACGGCCCCGACGGCCGCGGCGGCCGCCCTCGAAATCGTCGTCGTCCTGCGGGCCGTTGTCGCGCTGCTGACGGTCCTGGCGGTCCTGACGGCCGCCGCTCTGCTGCTGGTTCTGTTGCTGGCGCTGACCGCCCTGGCCCTGCTGGTCGTCACTCTTGCGACGGTCCCCGCGGTCGCCCCGCTCACCGCGGTCACGGCCGCGGTCGCGGTCACGGCGGTCGCGGCGGCCACGGCCGTCGCCGTCACCGGCGTCGCCCTGCGGCTGCTGCTGCGCCGGCGTCTCGGCCTTGGGCTCGCTCTTCGCCTCGGCCACGACCGTCTCGGGGCTGCCCGAGGGCGCGCCGGCCTCGGCGGTGGCACGGCGACGACGGCGCTCCGCGGGAGCGTCATCGTTGGCCGGCTGACCGGGGATCTCGATCTGCTGCTGGGCCACGGCCTTCTCGGCGGGGGCCTCGGCCTTCGCCTCCGCCTTCTTCTCGGCGGCATCGCCCGTACGGGCCTTGGAGGTGGCGCGGCGCTTCGGCTTGGTCTCGGTGGCGTCCCCGGCGGGGGAAGATGCGACCTTGGGAGCCGCGGCACCTCCCCCGGCCTGCGCCTCCTTGATGACCTCGATCAGCTGGCTCTTGCGCATACGCGCGGTGCCCCTGATGCCGAGGCCGGATGCGACCTGCTGCAGCTCGGCCAGCACCATGCCGTCGAGGCCGGTACCGCGGCGCCGCCGGGAGCCGGCACCGGTGGCAGGCGCGGAGGCGTCCGTGGAGGGCGCGGCAGCGGTCTCCTCGACACGTGCGCCCATCAGATCGGTGGTGTCGCTCACGAAGGGTCCTTCCCTGGAGCGGACGTCGGCCTGTCTGGCTCGGCGACCGTTTGTGCTGTCCGACGTCGGTCCCATCCTTGTGGACCGTGCCGGGGCGGTGGTCCGCCTGAGTGGCGGAGGAATGTGGTGACGGCGCTTCCGAGAGCCGTGGCACTGAGTGTCCGTGTCACGTGGCTTGGTCACACCGGTTCCGGAGCGTGCCCGGCAAGTCGCTCAGTGCTCGCGTACGACGTACTGCCCATGTACGTCGTACGGAACGCTGTGCGGCTTGGGAGGCTCCCGGAAGAATGTCTGTCCCGGACGGGGACGTGAAGCACCTCGCCATGGTGGGGTCGGGTGCAGACTTGAGATTAACACTACCGGATCCAACAAACATTCCCCCTCTCGAAATCCGGCACACGCCGGATCTCACATGTCACTGGCGGCCGCGAGCGGGAGCACACAGGCCCCCTGGGCGTCGAGCTCCAGCCGGTTGGCGGCCCAGCCCTCGCCCGCCAGATGGGCCACCTTGTCGGCGCTGTCGGCGTCGACCAGCGCGAGCACGGTGGGCCCTGCCCCTGAGATGACTGCCGGGACTCCGTCGGCCCGCAGCCGCTCCACCAGCGCGGCGCTCTCCGGCATGGCCGGAGCGCGGTACTCCTGGTGGAGACGGTCCTCGGTGGCCGGCAGCAGCAGCTCGGGGCGCCTGGTGAGGGCCTCGACGAGCAGCGCGGCACGGCCGGCGTTGGCGGCGGCGTCGACGTGCGGCACGGTGCGCGGGAGCAGTCCGCGCGCGGTTGCGGTCAGGACGGGCTTCCCGGGCACGAAAACCACCGGAACGATGGAATCGTCGGGCTCCAGCCTGATCGCCCGGGCGGCGCCGGCCTCCATCCAGGCGACCGTGAAGCCGCCCAGCAGGCACGGGGCCACGTTGTCGGGGTGGCCCTCGATCTCGGTGGCGAGCTCCAGGAGCGCGCTGTCGTCGAGCCGGGCCTCGCCGCCTATGGTCACGGCGCGCGCGGCGACGATTCCGGCGCAGATGGCGGCGGAGGAGGAGCCGAGGCCGCGGCCGTGCGGGATGCGGTTGGCGCAGACGATCTCCAGGCCGCGCGGCTGGCCGCCCAGCAGGTCGAAGGCGGTGCGCAGGGACCGTACGAGAAGGTGGTTTTCGTCACGCGGGAGCGTCTCGCTCCCCTCCCCCGCGATGTCGATGTGCAGCCCTGAGTCGGCCACCCGGACGACGACGTCGTCGTAGAGCCCCAGCGAGAGGCCGAGGGCGTCGAAGCCCGGGCCGAGGTTGGCGCTGGTGGCGGGGACGCGCACCCGGACGGCGGCGGCGCGGAATGCGGGACCGGCCATCTTTCGATGACTCTCCTTGAGCTGCGTGATTGTCGAATGACATTCGATGACGTACGAAGACCCGGCCGGCCGCGGAGACGACGCGGCACCCCCGCTGTACGCGAGGGCATATGCAGCGGGCGGGTTCGGTACAGCCTATCGAAGGAAGGTTCTGTGGCGACATAGGGCGCACAGGAGGCGCACGATGCGTGTCGTAAGCCCCCTGTGCACCCCTCCTAGGGATTCCCTGCTCGGACGGCGTGGACCGGATGCTCAGGCGAGCCCGAGGCGCTCGGCCGCCGTGGCCGCGTCGACCGGGACGGTGACCGGCTGCGGGGCGCCCGCGACGGCCCAGTCGGGGTCCTTGAGGCCGTTACCGGTGACCGTGCACACGATCCGCTGGCCCGGGTCGACCTTGCCCTGCTCGGCGGCCTTCAGCAGACCGGCCACGGACGCGGCGGAGGCGGGCTCCACGAAGACCCCCTCCTGAGCGGCCAACAGCCGGTAGGCGCGCAGGATCTCACGGTCCGTCACCTCGTCGATGAACCCGCCGGACTCCTCCTTCGCCGCGAGGGCGTACTGCCAGGAGGCCGGGTTGCCGATACGGATGGCGGTGGCGATGGTCGACGGGTCCTTGACGATCTCGCCGCGCACGATCGGGGCACTGCCGGAGGCCTGGAAGCCCCACATCCGGGGCGTCCTGGCGGCCACCGCGTCGGCGGCGTACTCCTTGTAGCCCTTCCAGTACGCCGTGATGTTGCCGGCGTTGCCGACCGGGAGGACGTGGATGTCGGGCGCGTCGCCGAGCATGTCGACGATCTCGAAGGCGGCGGTCTTCTGGCCCTCGATGCGCACCGGGTTGACCGAATTGACCAGCGCCACCGGGTAGTTGTCGCTCAGCGCGCGGGCCAGGGTGAGGCAGTCGTCGAAGTTTCCGTCGACCTGGAGGATCTTCGCGCCGTGGATGAGCGCCTGGCCCATCTTGCCGAGCGCGATCTTCCCTCGCGGAACGAGTACGGCGGAGACCATGCCCGCGCGTACGGCGTAGGCGGCGGCGCTCGCCGACGTGTTGCCGGTGGAGGCGCAGATGACCGCCTTCGCGCCCTCCTCCTTGGCCCGCGTGATCGCCATGGTCATACCGCGGTCCTTGAAGGACCCGGTGGGGTTGGCGCCCTCCACCTTGAGGTGGACCTCGCACCCGGTGCGCTCGGAGAGCACCTGCGCGGGCACGAGGGGCGTACCGCCCTCGCGGAGCGTCACGACCGGCGTGGTGTCGGAGACGGGCAGCCGGTCCCGGTACTCCTCGATGATTCCGCGCCACTGGTGGGTCATTGCTCGTTACTCTCCTTCAACCCGCATGATGCTGGCGACACCCCGCACGGTGTCGAGCTTGCGCAACGCCTCGACGGTCCCGCCCAGGGCGGCGTCGGACGCGCGGTGCGTGACGACGACGAGAGAGGCCTCGCCGTCCTTCCCCTGCTGCCGAACGGTATCGATGGACACCCCGTGCTCGGCGAACACGGTCGCGACCTGGGCGAGAACACCCGGTTTGTCCGCCACGTCGAGACTGATGTGGTAGCGCGTGACGACCTCGCCCATGCCCGAGACCGGGAGGGCCGTGTACGCGGACTCACCCGGTCCGGTCGTACCGCTGAGCCGGTTGCGGCAGACGGCGACGAGGTCACCGAGGACGGCGGAGGCGGTGGGGGCGCCGCCCGCGCCCGGGCCGTAGAACATCAGCTGGCCGGAGGCGTCGGACTCGACGAACACGGCGTTGTAGGCGCCGCGCACGGAGGCCAGCGGGTGACTCAGCGGGATCATCGCGGGGTGCACGCGCGCGGTGACGGACTGCCCGTCCTCGGCGCGCTCACAGATGGCCAGCAGCTTGATGGTGCAGCCCATGTTCTTCGCGGAGGCGAAGTCGGCCGCGGTGACCTCGGTCATGCCCTCGCGGTAGACGTCGTCGAGACGCACGCGCGTGTGGAAGGCGATTCCGGCGAGGATGGCGGCCTTGGCGGCGGCGTCGAACCCCTCGACGTCGGCGGTCGGGTCGGCTTCCGCGTACCCGAGCGCCGTGGCCTCGTCGAGGGCCTCCTGGTAGCCAGCCCCCGTGCTGTCCATCTTGTCGAGGATGAAGTTGGTGGTCCCGTTGACGATTCCGAGCACCCTGTTGACCTTGTCGCCGGCGAGGGACTCGCGCAGCGGACGGATCAGCGGGATGGCACCGGCGACGGCGGCCTCGTAGTAGAGGTCCTTGCCGTGCTGTCCGGCCGCCGCGTGCAGGGCGGCGCCGTCCTGGGCGAGGAGCGCCTTGTTGGCGGAGACGACGGAGGCGCCGTACTCGAAGGCAGTGGTGATGAGGGTGCGGGCGGGCTCGATGCCGCCGATGACCTCGACCACGACGTCGATGTCCCCGCGTTTGACGAGGGCGGTGGCGTCGGTGGTGACGAGTTCCTGCGCAATGCCCTCACGGAGCTTGGAGGGCCGCCGTACCGCGACCCCCGCGAGCTCGACGGGGGCCCCGATCCGGGCGGCGAGGTCGTCGGCGTGCGTCGTCATGATGCGCGCCACTTCTGAGCCGACCACTCCGCAGCCCAGCAGCGCCACCTTCAGCGGACGCGTACGCATCATCCGACCTCGTTTCCTCATACCGTCTACGGTGGGACCAGTCTCACTCACCGGACGGGAGTTTCTGCCCCTCGTCCGGATTATGAGACATCTATTTCATTTGCACGGGGCCGAAAGACCGTAGATCTTCCTTCTCCGCTTTTCCTTCTCCGCTTTCCTTCTCCGCTTTCCGGTCAGCCGACGTCGAGCCGCAGAAGGTCCTCCTCCGTCTCACGGCGGACGATGACCCGGGACTCGCCGTCGTGGACGGAGACGACCGGCGGACGCAGCACGTGGTTGTAGTTGCTCGCCATGGAACGGCAGTAGGCACCCGTCGCCGGTACGGCGATGAGGTCACCCGGTGCCAGGTCGGCCGGCAGGAACGCGTCCTTGACCACGATGTCCCCGCTCTCGCAGTGCTTGCCGACGACGCGGGCGAGCATGGGCTCGGCGTCGCTGGTCCTGGACACGAGGGCGACGGTGTACTCGGCGTCGTACAGCGCGGTGCGGATGTTGTCGGACATGCCGCCGTCGACGGAGACGTAGGTGCGCAACCCGTCGAGGGGCTTGATGGTGCCGACCTCGTAGAGCGTGAAGGCGGTGGGGCCGACGATGGCGCGCCCGGGCTCGACGGAGATCCTCGGGGTCCGCAGCTTGGCGGCCTCGCACTCCCTCGTGACGATCTCGGTCAGCGCCTTGGCGATCTCGTGCGGCTCGCTGGGGTCGTCGTCGCTGGTGTAGGCGATGCCGAGGCCACCCCCGAGATCGATCTCCGGCAGCTCGACACCGTGCTCGTCACGGACGTCCTTGAGCAACCCGACCACCCGATGGGCCGCGACCTCGAAGCCGGACATGTCGAAGATCTGCGACCCGATGTGGGAGTGGATCCCGATGAGCTCGAGACCGTCGAGCTTCAGCGCCCGCCGCACGGCCTCGGCGGCCTGTCCGCCGGCAAGCGGAATGCCGAACTTCTGATCCTCGTGGGCGGTGGCGATGAACTCGTGCGTATGGGCCTCGACGCCGACGGTGATACGGATCTGGACCCTTTGGCGCTTCCCCAGGCTCTGGGCGATGTGGGCGACGCGCACGATCTCCTGGAAGGAGTCGAGGACGATGCGTCCGACACCGGTCTCGATGGCCCGGGTGATCTCTTCCCTGGACTTGTTGTTGCCGTGGAAGGCGATGCGGTCGGCGGGCATGCCGGCGGAGAGAGCGGTGGCGAGCTCGCCGCCGGAGCAGACGTCGAGGTTGAGCCCTTCTTCGTGCAGCCAGCGCACGACGGCCCGGGAGAGGAACGCCTTGCCGGCGTAGAAGACGTCGGCGTCATGGCCGAATGCGGTACGCCAGGCCCTCGCCCGGGCCCGGAAGTCGGCCTCGTCGACGACGTAGGCGGGGGTGCCGTGCTCCTCGGCGAGGGTCTTCACGTCGATGCCGCCGACGGTGACGACGCCGTCCTCGTCACGGCCGACCGTCTGGGCCCAGACCTTGGGGTCGAGGGTGTTGAGATCGGCGGGCGGGGCGGAGTAGTGGCCCTCGGGAAGGACGTCGGCGTGACGGGGCCCGGCGGGGTGTGCGGAACGGCTCATCTTCTTGACTGGCTCTCTAGAGGTGTTCGGGTGCGTCGATGCCGAGCAGGGACAGGCCACCGGCCAGCACCGCCCCGGCGGCTTCGGCGAGCGCGAGCCGGGCACGGTGGGCGGCCGAGGGTTTCTCCGCACCACGAGGAAGGACAGCGGCGAGAAAGGGGAGGGCGGCATCGGCGACGGTGACGAGGTGCCGGGCCAGGCGGTCGGGGGCGTGGTGCGCGGCGGCTGCCTGGAGGATGCGGGGGTGATCGGCGAGGGCGTGCCGCAGGGCGGTCGTGTCTTGTGCGTCTTGTACGGCGGTTTCCCGTACGGCTGCGGCTGCGCCCCCTGGGTTCACGTCCCCGGGCTCGGCGTGGAAGCCAAGGTCGGCGGCGTTGCGGGTGAGGGCCCGGGTGCGGGCGTGGGCGTAACGGACGCGGAAGAGAGGGTTGCTCTCACGCTGGACCAGGTGGTCGGCGGTGATGCGAGGCCGGTCGTGGAGCGCGGGGTGGAGAAGGGCCCAGCGGGCGGCGTCCCGGCCGAGGGGGGTGGGATCGGCGGGGGCCGCCGGTACGGGGCGCACGTCGACGTCGAGGGGAGCGGGGGCGTCGGCGGTGCCGTGTGCGTCGATGTCGACGCCGAGGACGTCGGCCCACTCGGGCTCAGGCCTGCCGGCACAGCTGGTGCGGACGAGGGCGCCCTGAGAGCGGAGGATGCGGGCCACGGCGTCCATGACGACGACGGCGCGGACCTCGTGGGGGGCGTGCAGCTGCACGAGCCGGCCGGTGGGCCGGACGGCGTGACCGTACCGGTGACCGCTCAGCAGGATCTCCCGTACGAGGGCCGTCCCGGTTCCCCGCAGGCTGATGTTGAGGAAACCGGGTCCGGTGACGACGACCTCACTGATGCCGTCGGCCCGGACAAGGCGCTCCCGGAGGATCTCGGCGACCCGAAGCGGCGGCTGCCCGGCGGGCCGGGCGAGCTGGAGGGCGACGTTGGTGGCGTAGTCACCACAACCACCTGGCCCCGGCGGCGTGACGCTCGTCCGCCCCGGCACGGCCACGTCCAGCTCCCCGTCGTCGACAGCACGACGCACCGCGCGCAGCACGGTACGGGAGAGCTCGACGGGGGTCACGGGACAAGCGTAGGGGAGGAGGGGGGTGGGTGGGCGAGCGGGTTTGGGCGGGGTCCGGGATGTGGACGGTCGACCGTCGCGGGCGGGACGAGGCCGCGGAGCGACCAGGGGGAGCAAGGCGGGTGACAGGGGATGGAGGATGTGCGCTCTCCGGGGAGGTGGTGTCACCGGGAACCGCTGTCCCGGTGATCAGCCGCCGGCGCGACCGGCCCGCTCGGCCTCTCCGCCCCCGAGGACGCCACCGACCAGCCGACCGTCCTCGACACCGGCACCGGCACCGGGAACCCCCCCTTGCGCGTTCTGCTCCATCAACCGCCGTACGAGCCGTACGAGTTCGGCGGGCTCGAAGGGCTTGGCGAGGAAGGCGTCGACGCCGACGTCGAGACCGCTGTCGACCTCGTGCTGCGTACAGGCACTGACGATGGCGAGGGGAAGGTGAGCCGTCCGGGGGTCGGAACGCAGCCGCGCGGCGGTCCGCAGCCCGTCCAGCCGGGGCATGACCACATCGAGGGTCACGACATCGGGCCGCACCTGATGCACGACATCCAGACACTCGACACCATCGGCCGCGGTCACGACCTCGAGACCCTCCAGCTCGAGATTGACCCTGATCAACTGCCGGATGACCTTGTTGTCGTCCACAACAAGCACCCGACCCGACGCGCCTGGCACAACTCGAGAGTAGGTGCGGACCGGCCACCGCGTCCGGGTTTTCCCCACTTCCACCCCGCCCGGGAACCCACACCCGGGCGCCGCCGCGAAACCCGTTCCTGATCACCCCGAGCGAGCTGGTAGTGTTCTACCCGTCGCCGCGAGCCACCAACTCAGCGCCCGACACGCCCCCGTAGCTCAGGGGATAGAGCAACGGCCTCCGGAGCCGTGTGCGCAGGTTCGAATCCTGCCGGGGGCACTCCGGGAAAAGCTCCTGACCTGCAGAAATACAGGTCGGGAGTTTTTGCGTTCACGCCAAAACGCACACGGTCTTTTGACCGTTGCTCTTTTCAAGGCATACGTCGCTCCACATGCTGTGGATAACCTCTTAAACTCACAGGTTTCCGCAGGCCAAAGACTTGCGACTGGACCCTCTAATGGCCTTGCCCCCCAGCAAATACCGACCAGTCCTCGTCGTGGGCATCAGAGCGTCACCTTTCCGCGAGCGCCGCGCGTGACCTGCACTGATGTGACTGACAGCACACCAAAGCGCACACGGTCTGGTGGGTCGTTGCTCTTTACACCCGGAGGCACGAATCGGCCGACGCCGCGACGCTCATGACACCTGGGCGGCTTTGACGGTGCGATTGACCCCACCACCTCCGGACCGAGCCGGCTCCAAGCATTGTTCGACTCCGGCCTGACCTGGCCCCGCCGGACGGCATTGATACTGACGACCGGATGGGGCCGGATCGCGGGGGAACCCTCGCCCTCGGGTTTGGGTGGGTCCGGGCAAGACGGAGAAGTGGGGCCTGTTCTCGGGGAGGAAACCACTCAGGACCATTTTGGCCTGAAATATCCGCATGTCCGAGAAGCGGTGTTTATGTCGCCGGTTCTCTCCTGGCTGTGCTCATCCTGGCTCTTCAACCCCGGGTGACGAAGCCGTGACCCACGGAGATCATTGCCTCGGCCGCTTGAGGCTGCGTGAGGGAGGCTTCGCGCGGCCCCGACGCCGGGCAGGGATCGGAGCCGTGCTCGACGGGCGTTACTGACTTCGGCTTGTGGCTGCACAATCGCATCGACCCCTTCATATCGACTGCACTCGCCGTGTTCATCGATGAACTTGCCCACCGCTCACGGCACATCGAACTGGCCGGCGAGCCCCGCCGCAACGCCTCCCACGATGTCTGGGGCTACGCCTCCCTGCCCGTCCCACTCTCCGAGCGCGCGGATCACGCGTGAGCTAACCTGCGCGCATGCGCGGACAGTTCACCGGCTGGCCGGAGCAGGCCATGGACGTGTTGTGGCAGCTTCAGGGCGAACCGACCCACGCGACCCGCGAGCGCTGCCGCGCGGACCGCGAACGCCTGGTCCGACAGCCGATGATCGCCCTGCTCAACGAGGTCGCGGACACCGACCCCCGGTACGAGGACTTCTCCGTCTGGCACTACCGCACCAACTCCTGGTGGTGGCAGCACCAGGGCGCGGTGATCCGGCTCGGCCGCAAGATCGAGATTGGTCTCCGGTTCGACCTGGACGGCCTGCGGATCCAGGGCGCCTGGTGGTACCCCGATCCCGGCCAGGTGGACACGTTCCGCAAAGCCGTGGCCTCCGAAAAAAGCGGCCGCGAACTGTCCGCCATCGTCGAGGACGTGCGGAAAAAGGGCTACGACATCTCCGGGGACGTGATGAAACGTCCCCCGCGCGGCTACCCGACAGACCACTCCCGTACGAACCTGCTGCGCCACCGTTCACTGATCGCCGCCCGTCCCCTCGGCTGCGAACAGTGGTTGCACACCCCCGAGGCGGTCGACCGGGTCCTCTCGGCCGCCGCCGACCTGGACGCCCTGCTGATGTGGCTGGTCCGCCACGTGAAGCGCGCCACCTGACATCACGAAGGCGCCGCGCGCCCCACGCTCAAAAGGTGATGCGCAGCTTCAGCGCCGACCGGTCGTCCATCGCCCGATAACCGTCCGGCACCTCGGCCAGGGGACGGCACGGTCGAAGACGGGTTCCCGATCGAGGACCCCGCAGAGCGCATCCGGCAGGAGTTTGGGCATGTAGGCGCGGACCGGGGCGCTCCCCCGCGCAGCGCGATGTTGCGGTCGAACATCCGGCGCAGAACGCACCCCGCGTTCCCGCCGTACGGCCCCCCCACACAGCCGACCACACCGCCGACCCGGGTGATAGTGGACCGTGAGACACCGCAGGTCAGCGCTCTGACCGTCTGGAGTGGCCTCAGCGAAGGTGGTGCACCGAGCGAGAGCTGAGACAACCGCACATGAAGCAGCGTGAGACAGCGCGAGAAGTCGCAGGTCACAGCCTCGGCGCAGGCAGCGAAGCGCGAGAGCCTACACCTCTGCTGGTGCGGGGGAAGAAACCCCGTGCGCGCCAGGCAGGGAGCAGATAGTTGCTCCATGGACCCGATTGACACTGCGCGTGCCGTTGTGGACGAACATCACCCTGACGCTCGGGCGGCGTTCTTGGGAGGCAGCGTCGTGACGGGCCGTCGTACGGCGATGTCTGATCTCGACATCGTGGTGCTGCTCCATGGCGCCCCGGCCCCCTACCGGGCAAGCTTCCGGCACGATGACTGGCCGGTGGAGCTGTTCGTGCACACCGAGGCGAGTTGGTACGCGTACGTCGAGCGGGAAGTACGCAAGCGCCGGTCACCGCTGCTCTGGATGTGTGCCGACGGGCTGCTGCTCTTCGACACCGATGGAGTCGGCGCGCGCCTCGCTGCTGAGGCCCGGAAGCTGACTGCCGCGGGCCCGCCCACCGCGTCGGCCGAAGAGATCGATGACCGCCGCTACGCGATCACCGACCTCCTCGACGACCTCTCGGGAAGCTCCGACCAGGGGGAGCGGCTGTTCATTGCCACCGAACTGGCGCGGCGAACTGGCGAGTTGGCGCTGGTCATGGGCGGGTCTTGGGGTGGAGGCGGGAAGTGGATGGCACGGCGTCTTGAATCCACGGCACCAGGGCTCAGCATGCGCCTGCATCACGCTGTCCGTGAGGTGCTGGACGGTCGGATCGAGCCCCTCGTCGACGTGGTGGACGAGAGGCTGGGGCAGTCTGGTGGTCGGTTGTGGGATGGCTACAAGCGCGGCGGCGTAGAGCCGTGAGCGGGCTGGAATCTGGCCGGGCGGCTAGCTGCCTCGATCGGCGCCCTGCGGAGGCCGGGGGCGCGCAGAAAACGGGTCGAGCGAGGCGCTGAGGCGCTGGCACACTGGGGCAATGTTGTTCAAGCTCACCGGTTCCAGCTGCTCGGGCAAGACGACGCTCGCCTACGCCGCTGCCGACAGGCTCGCGCAGATCGCCGTGCACGACTTCGATGAGCTGGGTGTGCCGGAGGGCGCCGACCTGCACTGGCGCCATCGCATGACCGAGATGTGGGTGCGCCGCGCGCTGGAGTACCAGGAGCGCGGAATCGACCTTCTGCTTACTGGGCAGTCGCCTTTGGGCGAAGTCCTCGCCGTGCCCTCCGCCCCGCTGCTGGACGGCATCGCCGTGTGCCTGGTCGATGTCACGGACGAGGTCCGGCGCGTTCGCCTCGCCGAGCGCGATCCCGGCCGGTGGGACGCTCCGGCGGTCGACGCCTTCCTCGGCTGGGCCGCATGGCACCGGAAGCACGCCCTCGACCCCCGTTACCGACCCGACATCGTCATCGACAACAGCTGGCCCGAGATGGTCTGGCACCGCTGGACCGGGTGGCACGCCGATGATCCCCGATGGAACACTCAACTGCTCGACACAACGGACCAACCGATCACGAACTCGGTGGGCCAGATCGAGCAGTGGATCACTGAGCGACGTGACACGCATCAGGCCGGCCGACTCGCTTTGGGCCACAGTTGGGCTCCATGATCCGTTCGAGCGGTCCTGACGTAAGCATCTGACGATCTCGCTCGGGGTCGACGCCGGCCGGTGTGCTGTCCCGCCTCATGTCTGCTGGTCGGCCGCTCCCGGCCGTGGGCAACACTGAGTACGCCCGGTGCGCGCGGTGTCGACCACTCGCCGCGCGGCCGTGGAACCCTTGGCATCGAGAGGCAGAGCGACGTGAGGGCGGGTTCTCCTCGCTCTACCCGTCGGGCAGGAGGGTCAGACGGCATGACGACGAGCGAGCGAACCACGTTCGACGCCGCAGCTTCAGAGAGCATCCTGCGCACAGCTTGCGAGTTGATCGGACTGGACCCCGACGGAATCGAACTGCTGCGGCTCGGTGACCACGCGGTGTTCCGCATCGCCGGAGGCCGGGTCGTCTCTCGCGTCGGCCGCCACGCGGACCGTCTACCGTCAGTGCGCCGAGAGGTTGCCGTTGCGCAATGGCTCGCGGCTGAGGGCTACCCGTCGGCCCGACTCGTCACAGAGGCGGAACAGCCGGTCGTCGTCGACCGGCACCCCGTGACCTTCTGGGAGGGGCTGGCCGACGGCGAGAAGTACGCCAGCACCGGTGAGATGGGCGAACTCCTGCGGCGGCTTCACAGACTGGAGCCGCCGCACTTCTCCCTGCCCGCCCTCCGTCCCTTCGACAAGGTCGAGCAGCGCCTGCGGCGTGCTGTGATCCGTGCCGAGACCCGCGTGTATCTAGCCGGGCTGGCTGAGGAGTTGGCGGCTGAGTACGAGAAGCTGGAGTTCGCCCTTCCGCCCGGGCATGTGCACGGTGATTTCAATGTGGGCAATGTTCTGCGCGACGTCGAAGGGCACCCGAAGGTCATCGACCTGGACGGCTTCGCGGCAGGCCCCCGTGAGTGGGACCTCATGCAGACGGCCATGTACTACGACAGCTTCGGCTGGCACACGGAAGCCGAGTACGCCGACTTCTCGGAGGGCTACGGCTTCGACGTCCGGCAGTGGTCCGGGTACACCGTGCTCAGGAGTGTCCGCGAACTGCTGATGGTCACCTGGCTCGCGCAGAACGCCGGCACGAATCCGCGCGCCGCCGAGGAAGTCGAGAAGCGTGTCGAGACACTGCGGTCCAGTGGCTCGCGGCGGGACTGGGCGCCGTTCTAAGCGACTCCGGTCTGCTTCCAGAGGCGAAGATGAAGCCCGAGCTCCGGGCTGCTCGGCTCGGCCTTCGCCAGAAGCTGTCTGGTTGTCATCCCTCCTCACTCCCGTCCCCGTTCGGCCATCACGGCTGTTTGTATCCCGACAGGCCACGTACTCGCGACGTTCGGGCCCAACAACTCGCACGGCTGTGGCCAGGCCAATTCCCGCTTCTCGGGACCGACGGGAGGCGATCACAGGGTGTTTCTCGATTGCGGATGGAGGCGCGCCGTCCCTATCCTTCTACGCAACGCGCTGACGGAGACGAGTAGCCACGGATCACGCGAGCAGAGAGAGCCGCCGGTAGCTGGGAAGGCGGTCTCGCGCCCCGAGGTGAAGACCCTCCTGAGCGCGGGGAGGAACGGCCCCCGTCTGGTGGTCCAATGCCCCGCCGGCCGGCCCCCGTCACCGGGCCTGAATGAGGCCGCCACCCTGTGGCGTCGAAAGTGCGGTGGCACCGCGAGTTGCCCTTCTCGCCCGCACTCCCAAGGGATCATGACGACGTCCTTCGGAGGACCGAAATGATCCACAGCCGCGTACACGTCTCCCACCTGCGAGAACACCTCGGCCGTACCGTCACCATCTGCGGATGGGTGAACACACTCCGCCTGCAGCGCAAGATGCAATTCGCCATCGTGCGGGACAGCACCGGCATGGTGCAGGTGACCCACAAGCGCGACGACGGGCCGCTGGAGGCCCAACTCGAAACCCTCACATCTGAGTCCGCCGTCAGGATCACCGGCCGCGTCGTCGACGCGGCCCAGGTCAAACTCGGCGGCCTGGAGATCGTCCCCGAAGCGGTCGAGGTCCTGAACCCGGCCGCCACGCCGCTACCGATCGACGAGCACACCGGCCTGGAACAGCGGATGGACTGGCGCTTCCTCGACGCGCGCCGCCGTCCCGCCACCCAGCTGATGTTCGCCGTACAGACCACCCTGGAACAGGGCATGCGCGAGTACGCCTACGCGCAGGGCGCCACCGAAATGCACACGCCCAAGCTCATGGGCACCGCCTCGGAGTCCGGCGCCGAGGTCTTCAAGCTCGGCTACTTCGGCCGCAGCGCCTACCTGGCGCAGTCGCCGCAGTTCTTCAAGCAGATGGCGATCGCGGCCGGCGTCGACAAGGTCTTCGAGATCGGGCCGGTCTTCCGCGCGGAGCCATCGTTCACCTCCCGGCATGCCACCGAGTTCACGGGCGTCGACGTGGAGTTGGCCTGGATCGACGGGGTCGAGGACGTGATGACGTTTGAGGAGCAGATGCTCGCCCACGCGATCGCCAAGGTCGCCGACGCGCACGGTGAGGCCATCGCCGAGCACTTCGGCGTCGAGGTCACCGTGCCCACGACGCCCTTTCCCCGTATCACCATGGCCGACGCGCAGGAGATCCTGCGCAAGGGCGGCTGGGACCCCGCAGGGGTCAAGGAAGACCTGGACCCGGAGGGCGAGCGGAGCATCTCGGCCCACATCAAGGAGGCCACCGGGCATGAGTTCGTGTTCATCACGCACTACCCGGTCGGCATCCGGCCCTTCTACCACATGCGGTCTGCCGACGACCCGAGTGTGACCTTGAGCTTCGACCTACTCTGGAAGGGCCTGGAGGTCACCACCGGCGCGCAGCGCGAGCACCGGTACGACGTGCTGCTGAAGCAGGCCGCCGAAAAGGGCATGAGCACCGAGCCGATGCAGGACTACCTCAACGCGTTCCGGTACGGGTGCCCGCCGCACGGGGGCCTCGGTATGGGCCTCGGCCGGGTGCTGATGGTCATGCTCGGCCTGGACTCGATTCGCGAGGCGACCTTCCTGTTCCGCGGGCCGAACCGGCTTACTCCGTAACCCGGTTGTGGCTGCGTCCCACGACACCCTGGTGTGCCCATCTCCCCGATGACCGTCTGGCGCGTCACGGTCTTGCGATCAGCCATCACCACACCGTCCCTGCTGGACACGGCACGGCTACGAGCCGCCGGCCGAGCTGCTGCTCAGTCAGGCTACGCGGCACCACTGACAACCAGGCCCGAGCACATACAGAGGCTCCGCAGGACAACGGCCGCGGCGCAAGGGGCATCCGCCGTTCCAGCTGAATCTGGCCCGGGTCGGCAGGGTGTAGAGATGGGGAGGGAAGCATCATGGCGACAGTGACTGCGGCCAAGACGGTCACGGACATAGCTGGCCTGCCGGAGGTCGCCGCCCCCTCCCGGGTTGCGCCCAAGGACGCCCGCGAGTTGTCGCGG
Source organism: Streptomyces canus (assembly GCF_030816965.1). Lineage (NCBI taxonomy): Bacteria > Bacillati > Actinomycetota > Actinomycetes > Kitasatosporales > Streptomycetaceae > Streptomyces > Streptomyces canus. The sequence continues at coordinate 6,874,938 of NZ_JAUSYQ010000002.1, read as the reverse complement.
TTGTTCTGCACCGCGAAGGCGGCGGTCGGAGCCGCGTTCTAGAGCCGTCGTGCGGCGGGACTGCTGATCGGCTCGTCGGTGAGGGCGATGCGGGCGGTGATGCGTTTGCCCACCGCCTCCTTGCGGACTGCGAAGCCCTGGGCGACGGCATCACGATCTCCAGGCCGTGCTGGCCCACCCGGCCGACGTTCGCGGCCCGGGCCACCGGCAGCACCGGGTCGGAGTCCCACACCGCCACCTCCACCACATCGCCGTCGATGCGCAGATCTATCAGGACCGGGCCCGGCGCGTACTTGAGGGCGTTGGTGACCAGTTCACTGACCACCAGCTGCGTCAGGTCCAGGCCGCGCTGGGAGACCACCAGCCCGTACTCGGTCTGATGCCGGGTGAGGAAGGCGGCGGCCAGGTGGCGGGCGCGGGCGATGTCGGTCCCGCCTCCCTCCAGCGCCACCATGACCTGCCACGGGCGGCCGGCGGCCGGGGCTGTGCCGTCCCCGCTCAATGGCTCCGGTTCCCTCATCTCCCGCCCTTCGCTCCCCGCTCACCCGCCCGCGCGTCCCCGCGCCGTGTGTGCCGCGTACCCCCGCGGGCAGGATCGACGCGGGCCCCGGTCGGAGGTTGGCTCCGCATCCAAAGGGATCACCCGTACGATGCACGGCAGCCCCGGGTGTGAAGATCCGGTGTGCCAGTATCACCGACATGGTTGAGGGAAAGATGGCGGATTCCGAACAAGCTGAGCAGCCGGGCCAGTTGTCGGTCGTGTCCACCGTCAGCGAGGGCGTCCGCGTGGTGACTCTCGGCGGAGAGATCGACCACCAGACCGGCGGGACACTGCGCCAGGCCCTGGACGTCACCGGCACCGCCAGCCCCCGCGTCGTGATCGACATGCGCGGCGTCGGCTTCATGGACTCCACCGGCGTCAACATCCTCCTCGCCGCCCACCGCGACCTCACCGAGGCCGGCGGCTGGCTGCGCCTGGCCGCACCGACCCAGGCCGTACTGCGCACCATCCAGATCGTCGGCCTCGACACCGTCATCGCCTGCCACCGCACCCTGAGCCAGGCTCTCAACGCCTGACCGAAAGGCGCCGCCGGGACCGACTGAAAGAACGGCGGCGGCGTTGGCAGCGCAGCCGATGCACTCAGCGCTCATGTACGTCACGTTCAGCTGGTCAGCCCCTGAGGCCGGTTGCACCGAACAGGCCCGAGGCGGCTGGCCACAAGAGCATCGGGACGAGTCCGACGAGATCTGGAAGAGGCCCGGCGTGACGCTCGTAGGATGCCTACATGCCCAAGCCGTTAGGGATGAGCCGCCGCACGTGGGTTGCCGCATGGGCGGTGCTGTGCGCGGCCGGTATCGCTGCCACCACCGCACTGAACGCCTCTCCGGCTCCTGACCCGCAGCCCGAGAAGCCCGTCAGCGCCGAGTGCGCCGAGTACATCGCGAACATCGAGACGCAGCTGGCCAAGGCCAAGAGGGAAGGCAATGACGACGGCGTGCTGGCCTTCTCGCGAACCCGGGTCGGCGCGGACGACTGCAGCGATGAAATTCTTGAACACTTCAGCGGCGACCGGTGAGCCGCCGTACAGGGCTCTCCGTGATAGCGGGGCTGATCTGTGCCGGGGCCGTGGCATTCATTGCTGTGAGCGCCGCGACGGAACCACAGCCGCAGCTCACTCCGCCGCGGGTGTATTCCTCCTGCCTGGCGGCCGACACCAAGCCGATGCCTGTGGGCGACGACCCGTGCGACGGCCGGTGAAGAACCACTGAGTGGCTGTCCCCCCCGCAGGACGGCGACTGAGGCCCCTGCCCCGCTCGCATCAGGCACATCCGAAGTCCGGACCAACTGCGCTCGGGAGTACGCGGCGACAGCGGAGCCACCCGCTCCCACAGGTCGTCCCGGAACAAGATCCGACCGCCAACGGCACGACCCGCAGCTCAACGTTGTCTCGAGTACGCCACCGCGCTCCGCCTGGGGACGGCGGAGGCCGAGCAGGTGCTGCGGCGCTTCACCCGCGGCGGCCCCAAGCACCCCACGTACGCCGCGCTCGAAGAACTCGGCCCCGCCGTGCGTACGGTCTTCGCCTGCGACTACCTCGCCGCCCCCGGCCTGCGCCGGGAGATCCACGGCGGCCTCCAGGTCGTGGAGAACTGGAACAGCGCGAACACCGTGCTCCACTACGGCAAGGACGGCGCGCTGACCGGCCCGGACAAGGAGCACGCCGAGACCTCGATGCTCGCCCTGCACCTGCTCTGGTCGAACATCAACCCGTACGGGACCTTCCGCCTGGAGATGGACAAGCGGCTCGACCTCGCCCCTTCCCTGTCCGTGCCCCGCCCCCGCACCCCGGCGGACGCCGTCGGCCACGTCCTGGCAGAGCCGCGGTGACCCCCGTGCTGACGGGCCGGTGCCTATACCGCGCCGAGCGCGTCTACGTCGACGGAAAGGGGGTCGGCCACAAGGTCCTGCACCTGTACGCCACTGGCCACCGCCGGCACGCCGGTGGATGACTCGGACTGGTCCGAGGGGCTCGACCTGTGGTGTCGACGCCATCGTCTTCGGCCGGCCGGCGATCGCCCGGCAGAACCTCGTCCTCCACAAGGGAACGGCCGTGCCGTCGGCTGCCGTGGCACAGCTGATCAGCGGCTGTCGCCCGGGCGGTAGACGCTGAGGTCACCGTAGGCCGACAGAATGCCGGCCAGGTCACCGGGTGTGTGCCGCAGGGTGGCGTCCAGAAAGGCGAGAGAGGTTACGGCGACGACGTGCGGGCTCTCGGCGCGGCCGAGGGAGCCGACTATCGAGGGCACGGGCGGCAGATACAGGGGGCCGTCCATGAAGGTGAGGTGCGCGGCGCCGGGGATCGTGAGCCGGTAGCTCGTCGCGGCGTTGTGCTCGAGGACCTTGGTGAGGCGGGGTAGGTAGTGCGGGTCGGTTTCGGGGGTGATGGCCTGGGTGAGCGCGAGCGTCGGCCGATGGAGGGAGGGCGAGGTGGGGCCGTGGGGGTAGCCGTCCAGGTCGATGACGGCGTCGAAGCGGGCGTCCTGCCGAGCTGCCTGCAGGGCGGCGGCACCCCCCATGGAGTGGCCGGTCACCGCGACCCGGCTGGTGTCCAGGCGTCCGGTCAGCGGGCCGGAGATCTCACCTCGGCCCAGCCGGTCCAGCTGGGTGAGAACGAAGCCGAGGTCAGCGGCCCGAACAGCCGTCCAGCGGGCCGCCAGCGTGTTGTCCTTGTCCCGGTCGCCGGTTGAGTCGATTCTGGTGCGAATCGTGCGGCCGTCGGTGAGGACGACGGCGGCGGAGTCGTACGGGTGGTCGAGGGCGGCGACCACGTAGCCGTGGCTGGCCAGTTCCTCCGCCCAGGCGGTGTTCTGGGTGCGCACTCCGCCCGACCCGGGGGAGAACAGTACGACCGGGAATCGTTCACTCCCGCCGGCCACCGCGGCGTTGAAGACCGCACGGGTGTGGGCACGCGGGACGCCGTCGACCAGGAAGCCGGGCAGGCCGACCTCGCGAGCGAGGGCGTCGGAGACGATGCGCGCCTCGTGCTCCGTGCGTCCCAGGTACTGAGCCCGCCGCGCGCCCGCGGGGCTCTTCCGCGCGGGATACCAGAGCTGGACCACGACCGTGCGCCGGTCGTGCGGGTCGGCGGTGAAGGTCTCGGGGCGGTGCGGGTCGGTCCACTGCACCACACGGGTGCCGACCGCGAAACGACCTGACGGCTCGGGAAACACGGGTACGGGAAAGGACCAGGCGGCCACCGGGCCCATGGCGATCAGACCGACGCAGGCAGCCGACCCCGGCAACGCCAGCCACCACCGGGCCCGCCGCGCCGGCCGACCGCTACGGCGGCGCAACAGAGGAGAGAAGGCGAACGGCAGCGCGAAGGCACCGCCTGCCAGTACCGGCAACAGCTGCCAGCGGATCCCCGTCGCACCCGTCACACCCATCACACCCGTCACACTCAGCGCGATCGTGGACAGCACCAACACCACCCCCGCCGCGATCGTGACGCGCGGGCGGGCAGCGGGGGGAAGCCAGCGCGCCACCACCAGCGCGACGGCACCCAGCAGGGCAAGAAACTCCAGCGGGGACATGTACAGCCCCGTGATGGTCTCGGTCATCCGGCCATCCTCAGCGCGGGGCAAGCGATGCCACATCGATCCCGGGTCGCCCTCGCATGCGACCGGAGTCGCAACCCGAAGCATGCTCCCCGTGCAACCGGAGTGGCAATCGAACACGTCAGCTCAGCGGCCGCTTTGCGACTACGGGGGTAGCGGGACTCCTCCTACAGTCGCATCTCAGCGCGGTGCCATCCGACGGTGGACTCATGCGTTCCGCTGGAACTGCGGCCTACCGTGACGGGGCTACGGAACACGCTGGGCAGCCCGGGGCTTCGCTCCCCCCATATCCGACCCGGCTCCGGCTGTACGCGGTGGTGGCCCCGGCCGGGGCCACCATGATGCTCAATCGACGGGGACGTGTGATGACCCAGGTGGCCGCGGAACCCGGCAATGCCCTCCCGGCGCGCTTCCGGGACCGCGTGCGGCGGACGAAGACAGCCACCCGGCTGACGAGGTGCGCCGACCTGGCCTCCGTGCGAGCGGGGCGACTGGTGAGTGCCGCCCGGCGCTGGGGCCTTCGGCTGCCGCCCGTGGTGGGGGACTTGCTGTTGCCGACGCTGCTCCTGCTCAACATTGTGACCACGCGCGCGCCGCGAGAGCTCCCGGTGTCCGTGGCCCTCACCGCCGCCCTTGCGCTGCCCCTGGTGTGCCGACGCCGGGCTCCGCTCACGGTGTTCGGCGTCGTGGCAGCCGCGGCCTTCGTCCAGTGGCTGACGGACGTCCAACTGCCGGCGGACATCGCCTTGCTGGTAGCGCTCTACACGGTGGCCGCGAACTCGGGCCGGCGCGGCACGCTTGTCGCCGGTGCCATCGTGGAGGGCGGGGCCCTGCTGGCCTGTCTGCGCTGGGCGACGGAAGGCGCATTCCTGACCCTCTTCGTCGCCGTGACGGCGATGGTCGTCGCCTCCGCCGTCCTGGGTGTGAACGCGCGGACCACGCGCGCCTACCTCGCGGCTCTGGAGGAACGGGCCGCACGCCTGGAGCAACAACAGAACCAGCAGGCGCGACTGGCCGTCGCCGAGGAGAGGACACGTATCGCCCGGGAGATGCACGACATCGTCACCCACAACCTGTCCGTCATGGTCGCGCTCACCGACGCCGCCGTCTACGCGCAGCACCGGTCTCCCGGCAAGGCCACCACCGTGATGCTCCAGATCTCCGAGACGGGCCGACAGGCCCTGACCGACATGCGGCGCTCGTTGGGCATCCTGCGGACCGACGAACCGGACGCGGAGCGCCACCCGCTGCCCGGCATCGCGCAACTGACAGCTCTCGCCGACCAGATGTGCGCCGCCGGGCTGCCGACCCGCGTCGAGGTCCAGGGCGGCCACACCCACATACCCGCCACCGCACAACTGACCGTCTACCGCCTGGTACAGGAAGCCTTGACCAACACCCTCAAACACACACCCACCGGCACACGCGCGAAGGTCCGGATACGGTGCTCGACCGAGACCATCACAGTGGACGTCACCGACAGCGGCCCCTGCTCGCCACTTCCCGGCGCCACACCATCCGGCCACGGCATCCCCGGCATGCGCGAGCGCTCGGCCACCTACGGGGGAAAGCTGCAGACTGGACCGCTTCCGGGCGGAGGCTGGGGAGTCCACACCCGCCTCGACCTCGGCAGCAGCGGAGCGGTATCCACATGACGATCCGCATCCTGATCGCCGACGACGAAGCACTGCTCCGTATGGCCTTCAGCACGGTCCTTGAGGCCCAGCCCGACATGGCACCGGTCGGCGAAGCCGCAGACGGCATGGAGGCCATACACCTCGCCCGGGAGCTACGCCCCGATGTCGTCCTCATGGACGTCCGCATGCCTCAGACCGACGGCCTCGAGGCAACCCGACAGGTCATCCGGATCTCCCCGCAGAGCAGAGTACTGATCCTCACCACCTTCGACCTGGACGAATACGCTTTCGCCGGACTCAACGCCGGAGCCTCGGGCTTCCTGCTGAAGAACACCAGGCCCGAGGAACTGCTCACCGCGATACGCAGCGTGGCCGCGGGCGACGCAGTGGTCTCCCCACGAATCACCCGCCGCCTGCTGGAGAACCTCCGCCCGCACATCCCCGACGCCGGCAGCGCCGACCGCGACGAGCGGCTGAGCCGACTCAGCGCTCGTGAACGCGAAGTGCTCATCCAGGTGGGCCGCGGCCTGTCCAACACCGAGATCGCGGCCACCCTGTACCTCGCGGAGGCGACCGTGAAGTCCCATCTGGGGCGAATCCTGCAAAAGCTCGAACTTCGCGACCGGATACAGGCCGTGATCTTCGCCTACGAAAGCCACCTCATCGACCCGGCATAACGCCGCCGCCCGGACCCAACAGTGATGTCCTCAGCCCCCGGCGTCACCAGCACTACACGATCGTCTGACGCAGCTACTACGAGACGTGTGGTACCGCTCCTGTGATTCATGCGCGCCGCGGAGTCGGCAGATTTATGCCTCCGGGCACAAAGAGGCATCAGTCACATTCAGGCAGGTCAGAAGCGGTCCTCGGCACGGAGCCGACGACTCTCTCCAGATCGCAATCCGCGCATCATTCACAGCCTGTGGGTGAGCCTCGACCGATGCCCGGCGTTCCGCAGTCGGGACGCCGGGCATCATCAGGATGGCGCGATCAGGCGGGGCGGATGTTCTCCGCCTGCGGGCCCTTCTGGCCCTGGGTGACGTCGAACTCGACCTTCTGCCCTTCCTGCAGCTCGCGGTAGCCCTGGGCGGCGATGTTGGAGTAGTGGGCGAAGACGTCGGGGCCGCCGCCCTCCTGCTCGATGAAGCCGAAGCCCTTCTCGCTGTTGAACCACTTGACAGTGCCCTTGGCCATGCCCGTCTCCTTCGAGGGAAACCGGGCCCGCACCCTGCGTGCCCGGGAGGTGATCGCCCTGGTCCGGAGAGGCGCTGAAACGCAAGAACGCCCGTGATGGCGATCACGGGCGAACGGGACTTCGGAACCACGACTGCTGATCACAACGCTATATCGGTCTGACGGCAGCCGCTAGCGAAAACGCGCCAGGGCCAGCGTTCCGCATGTCGCCTCGCGAAGGATGCGGTGATGCGTCCCGTCACTGCTGGTGCGTCTGATCGGCGCCACCGAATTCGCTGGTGCTCTCCGTGTGACATCAGCTTGGGAGCCTGGGCTGCCCAGGGCGAAGGCGTCCGTCAGACCGGAAGGAGTCACGGGCACAGTGCCCGATGACGTCACGGCGTGCCCGATACACTCTACGCCGCTCGGTCGCCGCTCATCACAGCCCGAATGACATCACTGTGCACCGCCGGGCAAGGACCTGCCGACCCGGCAACGCTTTACCAGAACCTGACATATCTGCAGTGGGCACAAATATACGATCCGCTCCATGAATAGAGCGGCGAAGGTCGGCATAGCCGGTACGTGTACGGCACTGCTCGTCCTCGGGGGATACGGCGCCTACAACATCGTCCACGGCCTGACCTCGGAGTCGACGGGCGACGTTCAGACCAAGGCGGCGCACAGCTTCGACCCGGCGACGGTGTCGACCTCGCCGCCGTCGGACGCCAAGGCCGTCAAGCTGACCCGGGCGTTCCTGGACAGCTGGTCGCAGCAGCGCCTCGACGCGGCGTCGAGCGACACCGATGCACCGAGTACCGCCGCCCCGGCGCTGCACGGGTACACCGACGGTCTGCATCTGACGAAGCTGACGTTCGGGCAGGTGGTGTCGGCCGGGCCGTCGACGGTCACGTCCGGCGCCACCAAGGTCACCTTCGACGTCACGGCAGAGGTGGCTGGCGGCACCTGGACCTATTCGAGCGCGGTGGCGGTGCTGCAGAGCGCCAACGGCCAGACGGCGGTGCACTGGAACAATTCGGTGCTCTACCCCGGTCTGGGCGATGACCAGTCGCTGACGGCGGGCAAGCTTCCCGCGGGCGCGAGCACCGCCGAGGTCGTCGCGAGTGACGGGACGACGGACCTGTCCACGTTCCCCTCGCTGCGGGACATCGCGGCGACGATCCGTCAGAACACCAAACCCGGTGGCGGCAGCACCGGCACGGGCGTGGCCGTGGTGGACTCCGGTGGTGCCGGTGTCAAGACGTTGAAGGTCTTCTCCAAGGGCAAGGCCCCGAAGATCAAGACGACCATCGACGCGCACCTCCAGGCCGTGGCCGAGAGCGCGGTGAAGGACTCTCCCCTGCAGGGCAAGCCCGCCGGGACGGTGGCACTGGACTGGAGGACCGGCCACATCCTCGCGGTCGCGCACACGGGCGCGGACGGCGACATCGCCGTCAACGGCATCAAGTCGCCGGGCTCCACCATGAAGATCATCACGTCGGCGGCCCTGTTCGACAAGGCCGGCCTCACGCCGAGCAGTCCGGCCCCGTGCACGGACTCGATCACGGCCAACAGCCAGACCTTCCACAACGACCCGGGCGTGACGGCCAACCCGGCCTCCACCATCGCCCAGGCGTTCACCGTCTCGTGCAACACCTCCTTCATCAAGGACGGCTTCCACTACCTCGTCAACAACGGAGACGCCTCCGCCCTGCACGACGAGGCCGTGGGCGTCTTCGGTATGGGCAGCTGGTCCATCGGCGGCGGCGTCGCCACCACCGACCCGAGCATCCCGGCCGACATCCAGGACGGCGACCAGGCGGCCCAGTTCATCGGACAGGGCAGGGTCACGGCCACACCGCTGTTCATGGCGTCGGTGGCGGCGACCGTACGCAACGTCGGCTTCGAACAGCCGATCATCCTGCCGGGCCAGCACCAGGACAGCGCACCGCAGCAGATCTCCAGCCGTACGGCCGGCTACCTCCAGTCGATGATGCGCAGCGTGGCCACCAGCGGCACCGCGGCCCCGCGCCTCGGCGGCCTGGTCGGCGTGGGCGCCAAAACCGGCACCGCGGAGGAGGCCGACCACACCAACGGCTGGCTGACCGCGTACAACTCCCGCATCGCCGTCGCGGCACTGGTCGAAGGCGGCAGCTCCGGCGTGAACTCCGCCGGATACGTCGTCCGACACCTGCTGACCGAGAACTGATCCAAAGCAAGCGAGGACAGTCGTGAGCAGCAACGACAACGGGGAAGAGCCCATGCCCGGACCGGCCCGGCACCGGGGCACGGCCCTGTATGCGATATCCGCGACCTGCGCCGCCGTAGGCGCCCTGCTGTGGGTGCGCGGCCGGACCAGCGCGCCTCCCAGGGTGTACGCGGACTACCTGGCGGCCGACAGCTACACCCCGTCGGCCTGGCGGGTGTGGTCACCGGCGGTGCCCGAAGACCGTCTTGGCCTGTATCTCATCGCGGCCGGGCTCGTGCTGGCTGCGGCGGCGCGCCTGTTCTCCGCCCGCCGCGGCTGAGCAGCGCCAGGACCAGCTGCTGCACGCGGTCCACAGATCTGCCGCGCATCCTGACTCCGAGAGACCAAGGCCGTGCTGCTGCGGCGGATCTCCGTGCATCGCCAGGCTGATCGCTGTCAGCGCGTCGCTGACCTCGTCACGGGTCTTCGCCGCCCTACCGGACCAGTGCGCCCGCGCGTACTCGGCCGCAAAGGCGTACCGGCTCAGCTGAGACAGACCCCGAGGGCCGTAGGCGGTGTAGCACGCCTGGGCCAGGCCCGCGCGCATAGCCCGCACCAACTCTGCACCGAACAATGACTTCCGATCATGGAAGTTGCGGTGATCGCCAGCCACAGCGTCATCAAGTCTCGCGTGGCGCTGAGGGTGATCGCCAGTTCGAGACCACATCGGCAGACAGCGCCGGTGAGCCTCGAGAAGCCAGGCCCGTGGCGGCACCTAGCGCAGGAGGTCCGCGTCTGCGCTAGGCAGCCGCGCTCCTTCTTTGGTGAGCACCCGTTCGGCCAGCGCCCGGAACTCGGCGCGCGCCTCGTCCTGGTCGCCGCCGCGTAGCAGCGTGCCGGCCAGGGAGTCCAGGCTCCAGGTGACGAGTACACCGTGCCGGGCGAGGTACAGCCCGACGTCGCGGATGCGGTAGCGGTCGGCGATGTCCAGCCAGGCATAGGCGATCAGCTGCCACAGCCAGCGTACGGAGCGGTCCTGTTTGTCGACCTTGGCCACCGTTTTGACGTCGATCAGCGTGGCGCCGGTCGGGCCGGATATCAGCAGGTCGCCGTCGGCCCAGTGATTGACGAAAACGGGCCCGGCGATGCCCAGTGGCCGGCCCTCGGGTGGATCACCTGCCAGTCGGCGAAGCTCGGCCAGGGCGCCATGGACCTCTGTCTGCCGTGCCAGAAGTGCCAGTTCGTCCACGACCGCTTCGTTCGCGGCCGCACGCATCGTCTCCACGGTCGGGACCCGTGGGCGGAAGACTTGGTGCATCGACTCGTGGATGGTGCCGGAGCGGTAGACGTCCTCGAACATGTCCAGCAGCCAGCAGACACGGGCGAGGCCGGCCTCGGCACCGCGGGTGCCGAGGTGCCCCGGAGGGGCATGCTGGGCGAAGTAGGCACGGGTACGGGTGAACAGGTCTGCCAGCACGGGCTGGGCCGGCCAGTACCGGTCAGCCTGGGAGTTCGGCCCCCGCATGATGCTGTTGACGATGCTGTCGAGCTCGCTGCGAGGGGCGTTCACGATGCTGTTGACGAAGTCGGCGCGCTCCGTGTCGGAGCTGTGCCGTGACGGCGCCGACCGGGCCAGGGGGCAAAGGTCCAGCCACCCCACCATGGTCGGGCGCAGGTCGAGTGCTCTGGCACGTTCCCGCTCGCCGAGGTCGGCGTGGGTCGGATAGAGCGCGGCCTGCTCGTTGGCCCATTCACGGCTCACCAGCCTGGCGGCCACCAGGCCGTGCAGCGCGTAGTACGGCGGTGCGGGCTGCACGAGCGCGGCCAGGCGGGCCCCGAACGCGCCGCCGATCGAAGCCCAGTGCCGTCCGTCGACCTGCCCGCTCGGATACACGGGCCGTCGGCCGCGGGTGGCGCCGGCCAACCGGCCGACAACCTCCGCCGAACCGGTGAACCGGCGGGCACACCACTTGCTCAGTTCCCCGTCACGCAGCTGAGACGTCAACGACATTGGCCCACCCGCGCATAGACCCATTTCACCGGCTCAGAGCTATCACATGGCCGGCATCCTCGAAGCGTTCACCGGAAAGATCATCCGGGCGAGCGAACATGCCTGCCGCCCCCTGGGCAGCTTCAGAGCGCCCTGGGCTGCCGAAGGAACTGCACGAGCCTGCCCGGGCCGAGGATGGCGTATCACATACTCCGTCGGCGCTTTTGGGCTCGGTCACGGCGGGCTCGCCCCGGCGCGCGAGCGTTCCGGGAGAGCACGTAGGGCCGGATTCCAGCCAATGATCCACGCTTTCCTGAATTCAGGATTCTATGTACTGTCGTGCTGTGCTGACTGTTGCCTCCGACATCGAGGTGCTCGCCCGTTTCGGCCGCGCGCTCGCCGACCCGATCCGCTGCCGCATCCTGCTCGCGCTGCGCGAAGCCCCGGCCTACCCCGCCGATCTCGCCGACGCGCTCGGCATCTCGCGCACCCGGCTCTCCAACCACCTCGCCTGCCTGCGCGACTGCGGCCTGGTCGTCACACTGCCCGACGGCCGCCGCACCCGCTACGAACTGGCGGACGAGCGCCTCGGTCACGCGCTGGACGACCTGCGCGCCGCAGTGGTGGCCGTGGAGACCGACCGCACCTGCGCCGACGCCGACGACAAGGGATGCTGCTGATGACCGCAATATCCCTCGGCCCCTCCGCAGCCCGCCGAGACGAACTCGCCCATCGGATACGTCTGCTGGTCACGGCGACCATCACCTACAACGTCATCGAAGCGATCGTCGCCATCACCGCCGGCACTCTCGCCTCGTCCACCGCCCTGATCGGCTTCGGCCTGGACTCCGTCATCGAGGTCTCCTCCGCCGCTGCGGTGGCCTGGCAGTTCTCCGCCCGTGAGCATGCCGTGCGCGAGGCACGGGAGAAGACGACGCTGCGGATCATCGCGCTGTCGTTCTTTGCACTCGCCGCCTACATCACGGTCGACGCCGCCCGCGCACTGATCGGCACGGGGGAGGCGGAAAGCTCCATCCCCGGCATCGTGCTCGCCGCTCTCTCCCTGGCGGTCATGCCGTTCCTGTCCGCAGCCCAACGCCGCGCGGGCCGTGAGCTCGGCTCCGCCAGCGCGGTCGCCGACTCCAAGCAGACCCTGCTGTGCACGTACCTCTCGGCAGTGCTCCTGGTCGGCCTGGTCCTCAACGCCACCCTCGGCTGGTCGTGGGCCGATCCCATCGCCGCCCTCGCCATCGCCGCCGTTGCCACAAAGGAAGGCCGCGACGCCTGGCAGGGCAAGGGCTGCTGCACGCCCTCCAAGGTGGCGGCCCCGGCCATCGAGACTGAGGCGGACGGTGCGTGTGGCTGCCGCCCAGGCTGCGATTGCTTGCGAACCTGAACGCCCCGAGCGCCGAATCGGTCGCGCGCTCGGTCTGCGGTCTGGTTCGCATCACGACGGCGTCAAAGTAGGTGCGATCGGGGCACCGATGAGAAATGACGCCGACAGTCGTCTGAGTAGTGTCCGGTGAACGCTGGGCGCGCCTCAAGGGAGATGCAACGGGATGAGACCACTTCGATACTCGATCAACGTCACGCTCGACGGCTGCTGCCATCACGAGGCGGGTCTTCCCCCGGACGAGGAGTCGATGCGCTACTGGACCGCGGAGATGGAGCGAGCCGATGCCCTGCTATTCGGCCGGGTGACCTACGAGATGATGGAGTCGGCGTGGCGGAAGCCGGCCACGGGCACGTGGCCTGAGTGGATGGATGAGTGGGAGATCCCGTTCGCCGAGACCATCGACCGGGCGAAGAAGTACGTCGTGTCGAGCACGCTGAGCGGGGTCGATTGGAATGCCGACCTGGTGCGAGGCGACTTGGGGCAAGCGGTTCAGCGGCTCAAGCAGGGGTCAGGCGAGGGCCTGTGGGTGGGTGGCGTGACGCTCCCCCTGGCGTTGGCAGATCTGGGACTGATCGACGAGTACGAGTTCGTTGTTCAGCCGGTCCTTGCCGGACACGGGCCGACCTTGCTCGCCGGTCTGCGCGAGCGCATCCAGCTCGAGCTCGTGGACCGCCATGAGTTCCGGTCGGGGGCGGTAGCCCAGCGATACCGGCCCACGCCAGTTACGGCTTGACGTGATTTGTCCTGGCACGTTGGCCGCTCCCTCGCGACGGAACGACGGCTCGGTGGCGCGTTGCCCCGCGCTGGCCGTGCCCCCGAACGGCGGACGCGCTGGCGGCCGGGGACTGGCTTCGGCCGCCGCAGCCTCGACAAGCACGCATATCCGAGCAGCGCGTCGGTGTGGCCCAGCATGCGGGTCTCGCCGACGCCGGTGAGTCCCTCGTCGGTGTGCACCTGAACGAAGGCCCGATGCCTCCTCGCCGGGGTCGGGTGACGGGTGGTTCGGCCTCCACGGAGGCCGCATCACCCCTATCGCCCGATACCCTTCGTAAGGTCTACGGCGTCACATAGCGGGCGCCAAACCACTGGAGGCAACACCACGTGCTGATTGCTCAGCGTCCCTCGTTGACCGAAGAGGTCGTCGACGAGTTCCGTTCCCGGTTCGTGATCGAGCCGCTGGAGCCGGGCTTCGGTTACACCCTCGGCAACTCGCTCCGCCGCACCCTCCTGTCGTCGATCCCCGGTGCGGCTGTCACCAGCATCCGCATCGACGGTGTCCTGCACGAGTTCACCACCGTGCCGGGCGTCAAGGAGGACGTCACCGACCTGATCCTCAACATCAAGCAGCTGGTCGTCTCCTCGGAGCACGACGAGCCGGTCGTGATGTACCTGCGCAAGCAGGGCCCGGGTCTGGTCACCGCCGCCGACATCGCGCCCCCGGCCGGTGTCGAGGTGCACAACCCCGGCCTCGTCCTCGCCACGCTCAACGGCAAGGGCAAGCTGGAGATGGAGCTGACCGTCGAGCGTGGCCGTGGTTACGTCTCCGCCGTGCAGAACAAGCAGGTGGGCCAGGAGATCGGGCGTATCCCGGTCGACTCCATCTACTCGCCGGTTCTGAAGGTCACGTACAAGGTCGAGGCGACTCGTGTCGAGCAGCGCACCGACTTCGACAAGCTGATCGTCGACGTCGAGACCAAGCAGGCGATGCGTCCCCGTGACGCCATGGCCTCCGCCGGTAAGACCCTGGTCGAGCTGTTCGGTCTCGCCCGCGAGCTGAACATCGAAGCCGAGGGCATCGACATGGGCCCGTCCCCCACTGACGCCGCCCTCGCCGCTGATCTCGCCCTGCCGATCGAGGAGCTCGAACTCACGGTCCGTTCGTACAACTGCCTCAAGCGCGAAGGTGTCCACTCCGTGGGTGAGCTTTTGGCGCGCTCCGAGGCGGACCTGATGGACATCCGCAACTTCGGTGCGAAGTCGATCGACGAGGTCAAGGCGAAGCTGGCTGGCCTGGGTCTGGGCCTCAAGGACAGCCCGCCGGGCTTCGACCCCACGGCCGCGGTCGGCACCTTCGCCACCAACGACGCGGACACGACGTTCGTCGAGACCGAGCAGTACTGAACGGTGCGCCGCGCCGGTCAATCAGTCCCGGCCGTCTTCCGAGGATGGTGACGGGTCGGGACTGTCGCTGAGACTGGGCGGCAGGAACTGGGCATGCTTTGAACGCAGGTATTCCACCCCGTCGTCATGATTAGCCCGGTAATCGAGGCTGCGTTCTACAAACTTCAGCCGGTGCCGGGCATCATTGATCACCTCGGACCAGGTACGCACTTGTACGCGGTGGCGGTCGGTGCGCTGGATATAGCCGAACGGCAGTCCGGTCTGGTTACGACGGGACTCGGCGAACTCATCCAAAGTATTGCCGATAATCCAGAAATCCCACGAGACGTTCGGCTTGTTGAACCGCTCGTCGCGCATGACCGCCAGCGCATACTTTTCGATCTGGGTGAGTTCGTCCGCACCGATCACTTCACTCGGCCGCTTCAATTCGACCACGATGTTCTCGACTCGGTCTTGCGCAATCTCGCACGTGCGAGTTAGTACAAGATCGGGAATGGGATTGGTGCCGTCATGACGCAGCACGGGCTGCGCGTGGCCGGTGAGCTCAACCTCCTCGCCAAGAAAGTGGAGATATTTCGCGAGCACCTTGGTCAGGGACTCATCGTCACCAGTCAGGGCGTATTCCTCGCCGAATACCCATGTCTCGTTGGCCAGGATCCGGTGAAGCTGCCGCCGCTCCAGCGTCTGGCGCCGCGGCTCGCTGTCGAACAGTATTGTGTCGAGACCGGACAGGAAGCTGAGCCGGTCTCCGACCTTCTTCGAGGTGGCGATGATCGACGAGAGGGTAGTTCTGTTGAGCAGCTCACTGAGTTCGGCCAGGCGTTCCGCCGACAGCTCGAGAACACTCCTCAAGACGTTGTGGAGGTTCCCCGGGTTGGATGCCAGGGCTTCACGGAGGAGCCTCAGGGTGAACTTTCGCGAGCGGAAGTCTCCGTCGTTGATCACTTTTGACGCACTGAATGCGACGAGGTCAAAAACCTGCCGCTCCGCATTCTCGGCAGCAGAGGGCGATCCGTCACTGTACGGGTAACTGCCCTCCGAAACCCATCCCCTGATGATCGACCTGCTCTTGTCCGCACTACGACGTTTGAAGTGCTCGCGCAGCTTTTCTTTCGCCACCGTGACAACGGAACTCATAGGTTCCAGGCCGGATTCAGCGAGCAGTACGTCATGCCCTCTGAATCCATCCCACTTGAGATATGCGGTGAAATCGAACCCGGGGGCCTGGATTCCTGGCTTGATATCGTGGAGCGCCATGCCGGCCTCATCGCACAAATACAAGGCCCGGTCGACCTGGCGACGCCACTCGATGACAACCAGTTGTGGGCGGTCGTCCAGTCCATCGACATCCAGGTCGTATTCCTCGCGTTCGACCTGCAGCGCCGCCGGATTGAGCTTCTGGCCGCGCCACGAGATCTCAACATGCCGGTAGGATTCGAGACAGATCGCGAATTCTGCCGAGAGGGTGTCAATCAGCGAGTCCTGCTCAAGCTGCTTACCGGCCGTTTCGTTGACCGAGACAACTGACACCCTGGTGCCGATGTCACCGTCGGCCGGAGCGGTGGTGATCTCGAAGCGGCGCAGGTTGTGACGCTCGGCGCGGATCCTCGTCTCGGTCGCAGGGTCTCCCTCATGCACCGTGCACCATTCGACGACATCACCGATGCCGAATGCCGCGAACCGCCCCTTGCCCTGTTCTCCGTGAAGGCGTCTTCCCTGCTGCCGCGTCGTCCTGGTGGCCCTCTTCCACGAACCCCCCAGCGCGCCGAATCCCTGCTGCACGTCGTCCGGCGACATGCCGTGACCGCGATCAACTACGATGACGCGCTCCACAGCACCCAGCGTGCTGAACTCAAGCCCCCCATCGACGACGTCAGCATCCGCATCGAGGGCGTTCCAGATGAGCTCCGTCAGGCCGGCGCGCGGGCTACGGACAAGGCGAGCCAGGTGATCTCCGTCCACCTGCACGGTCAGGGAATGCATGCGTGCATGAAAGCACGAGGTGGGTCACTTGTGTCCGACTTCGTCCAGACGCCCGGCCGCCTTCCAGGTCACGTTTTCCAGTCACCCTCCGCACCTCCCGCCCGGAACGTGCCTTTACGCGGTCAGCGCGTCCGGCGAAACGCCCCCGAGGCCGGCTTGCGCAGGTCGGCCACCGGCCGGAATGCCCCGCCATCCACTGGGGGAGCACGTCGGGGCGCACCGTGACCCAACGGACAGGATCCCTCTGTTCGGCGGCACTCCGGCATCCGGCACTGTGCGTCCGGAAGGGCGGAAGAGCTACTCCTCGTCCTGCTGGCCGGGCTCGCGTGGCTGGTCATACGCACTCAACAACCCCTCGATGCGCTGGTTGTTGATGGACTGCCGGTCGTACAGGCACCGCGCGTACCGGCTCAGCAGAACCCCGACGCTGTTGCCCGCCCGCTCGGCGACCTCCGCCGGGTCGGCACCCGCGCACAGCCAGGTGGACAGCGCCGAGTGCCTCAGGTCATAGGGCCGCTTCGCGAGCGGGGTGCCGGTGAGCGCGGGCGGCAGGGCGAGAGCGCGGCTCTCGTGCCACACCCGGTGGTAGGTGGTGTAGCTGATGACCCGGCCCTGCTCGGTGAAGAACAGCCGGCCGTCGTCGGCCGTGCCGAACGTGGTGACGTGATCTCTCCACAGGGCCACCAGATGCGGCGGGAGCGGCACAACTCGTGTCTCTCCCGCCGGACGGTTCTTCAGGCCGCGCTCGTCGTGGTTCTCGCCGCTGTCGGTCCATCGTTTGCCCGCCTGCGGCCGGGTGCGGTGCAGGATCACCCGGCCCCAACCGGTGGTGGGCAGGCGGCAGTCCGGCAGCGCGACCGCGACCGCCTCCTCGGGACGCAGGCCCGCGTAATACATGCCGGCGAAGAACCCGACCAGCCGACGGCCGCGAGCCCGTTGGTAGCCGCCCACGTAGGAGACGGCATCCAGCAGATCCCGGGCCTGGTGGGGGTTGGCCACCACTCGCGGGTCCACCGTGACCGCCGGCTTGGGCAACCGCCAGCGCACCTTGTTCAGCGGGTGGCTGCCCAACTCGCCCCGCTCAACGGCGTAGTGGAGCGCGTGCACCATCACCTTGCGCTTGCGGCGCATCGTCTCCACCGCCGCCTCACCACCGTCGAGCTTTCGGCGCAGCGACTCCAGCACATCACGCGCCAGGACCGGATCATGCAGATCCACCAGGGGACGGGACGCCTTCGCCACCCACTGCAGCACCAGCCGGTCCTCCACCGGCATCTCCCCCTGCCCCGGGCCGGGAACGACGAACGCCCAGTGCCGCAAAGCGCGGCGCAGCAGCTGCCCGCCCGGCCGCCCCGGAAGATCCCACAGCATCGCCACCGTGACGGCAGTCAGCGCGTCGCTGACCTCGTCCCGGGTCTTCGCCGCCCTGCCCGGCCAGTGGGCCCGCGCGTACTCGGTCGCGAAGGCGTACCAGCTCAGTTGCGACGGCCGCCGTGCCCCGTGGGCGGAGCTGCTCACCTCGGCCAGGCCCACGCGGATGGCCCGCACCAGCTCCGCGCCGAACTCGCCCGCCAAGCCTGCGACCGGGCTACCTCCGTCCGGCCGTCCCTCACCATGCGGCTGCGCCGGGGATCGGTCTGCAGGCTGTTCGGGCTCCGGTGCGGCGCCGTGGTGCTCGTTCGGGTCCATACCCGCCTCCTTCTGATCGGCGGGAGCATGGCTGCCCGGCACATCCACTCCAGCATCCCCCCGCAAGAGGGCACTCGTGCGGCGCCCGGTTGACGAGCGTGGTTTGTCAGATGTTCGGCTTGACTCCGTCGCCACTGGTCATACCCGGTCCCGGTGTGGCCAGTTGTAGTCATTGGTGCGCCATGCGCACTTGCACGCGCCCCAATGTCCCGAATTACCGTTCCCGGCCAGCCAGAGCACGCGGACCGTGGGGGATGCATGGCGAGAACCGCGCGACAGATCCTGAACGCACTCAGCCGCTCGACGAGCGTTCACGTCCACTCGACGACAGAACTGGCCGCGCACGTGGACTCCGCGGCGGCGGCCATCGACAAGAAGCGCCGGGAAAAGGGCCAGGATGCAGCGCGCAGGAAGCCCGACCTGCGGCCGGTCGCGCTGGCCGAGCACGGCCGGTCCATCGACCTGACGCCGTGGCAGGTCCTGCACGCCGTAGCGCGCGGCTACGTCCTGGCCGGCCAGGGCATGGGACGCGGGCTGGCAGAACACTGGCTCAGCCTGAAGTTCTGCGAGGCACTCGACGCCAACCGCGCCGGCTCCATGGACCTCACCGACAAGGGCCGCTCTTCCGAGAGCTGGTACAAGGGCATGCAGGCCCGGGAGCTGGCCGTCGGCTTCGGGCTCGCGGTGGCGGAGCACATCGTGCAGCAGCGCTACCCCGACCACATCGTCTCGGTCGTCGACACGAACACGGTGCTGCGAGCCGGCTGGCCCCTGAGCGTCTCCCAACGGAACAAGGGCTCACGGCCCCGGCCCGACTACATCATCGAGGCATGGAAACCCGGCGAGCCGTCGAAAGTCACCTTCGTGGCCTGCCGCGGAAACCACCAGAAGCCCAGCAAGCGCACCGGCCGAACCCGCAGCACTACGATCCAGCAACTGGTCAAGGGAGCAGAACTGACCGAAGGCATGCAGATCGGCCCCTGGAACACGACGCCCTGCCTGATGCTGTCCACCGAGCTCATGGGCCAGGGCGGGGTCGTGGTCAATGTGCTGCAATCCCCAGGCGAGGCTCTGCTCCCCGTCCGCATACCCGGCGCCCTGAATGACGCCAACGAGGAGATCAGGGACAAGCCCGGAATCCCCTACCCCAACGCCATTCACCTACCGGCCCGCGACGGTCGACGGGCGCGGACGGTCGACGGCTTCCAGGTGGGCGAGGACGACCTCGCCTGGTTCGGCCAACTCCTGGCCCGTACCGCAGCAGCCGGCCTGACCGCTTTCTCGGGCGGACGGAAATACACGGCCGGCTATCTCACCGCACGCCAAGGCCGCGAGCACTACGACGTGCCCGCCTTCGCCGCGACATCGAGCGTCGACGACGCGGACATCGAGGTCGGCGACACGAAATTCGTCGGCACGGACAACGTCTTCCGCATGGGGACCGCACGCATCGAGGCATTCTCCGGAATGGACTCAGGATTGTACGAACTGATCAAAGCCGGCCGCGTGGAGGAGTACCGGCAAGCTGTCTACGAACTCTGCTCCAAACGGCGCGACTCCCATGAATCCGGGAGATGGAACGACCCGATCTCGTTCCAGGACGACGGCACCATCATGGCCCTGAGCATCCTGCCCATCCGCAAACGGCGCCCGCTCTGAACCAAGGGCTCACAACTTCTTGGTGCTTCTGCGTTCGCCGCTTCGGGCAGCGCAACATAGCTCGGGATCGCCGGTTGGCCAAACCGGCGATCCCGAGCATCATTGATAGTCCACCGCCCCTACTTGCCCACACGTCGAAAGGCCGCATCCCGAACTCAACCTCACAACTCCGCACGACGGCTGCCCGTATTCACTTCGCTCCCCCCCACGGAGGTGTAGGGGCGCCATCGGGATTCAGCCCGTATGGCCACCGGCGTGCAGGATTGACGAGCCAGGCCAAGCCGGCATCAGCCGTCTGGCGGTAGAGAGCTTCGGCGCCGCTTCGGTCCCCCGCTTCTTCCCGCATACGGGCGAGGGCCTCCAGGGCGAAAGCGTTGCCTGCATCCGCCGCTTGGCGGTAGAGCGTCTCGGCGCCTTCCCAGTCTCCTTCCTCCTGCCGCGCCCGAGCTGAATCAATTAGCGGGAGGACATCATCGCTGTCCGCGGCGCGCGCGAAGCGCCGCGCTTCGTTCCGGTCCCCAGCCTCCTGCCGCATCTCGGCGAGGCGGAGAAGGGATGGGGTGTCATGGAAGTCCACGGCCGCCTGGCGGTACAGGGCCTCGGCGCTGGTGATGTCTCCGGAGACTTCTCTCATTCGGGCAAGTTCCCGCAAGGCGAAGGTGTCGCCGACGGCAGCCGCCTGCTGGGCAAGCTGTTCGGCGTTGGCGGAATCGCCTTGCTCCTCATACGTCCAAGCAAGTTCGGCTAGAGCAAGGCCGTCGCCGGATTCAGCGGCCTGCCGCGCGAGGGCCTCTGCGCTCTCGAAGTCTCCCGCTTCTTCCCGCATCCGGACCAGTTCCCGCAGGCCGGATGTGTAGCCAGCCGCGGCGGCTGCACGGGCGAAATACTCGGCTTGCTCGCGGTCCCCGGCCTCCTCACGCAGTCGGGTGAGGCGCAGCAGGCCCTCGTCGCCGACTTCAGCAGCCCGGCGACGCAGGTGGTGAGCCCACTGCAGGCGATAGCGATCGTCGGCTGCTTCAGCCAAGCCTTCGAGATCCTCCGGGACCGTGAGGTGGTTGTAGGCGGCCAGCCAGAAGGAATCAGGCGGGCACAGGAACTGGCGGGTTCTACGGCCTGCCAGGTCAAGGTGGTCCGCAAGTCGGTAGGTTGGGCCGACCGACCGGACGGGCGCACCGTGGGCAGGCGGGGATCCGGGCGTACGCAATGTAGGGCGCGGCCGAATCCGCCGAAGCGGACTCGATCCCCCGGTGACAGGACGGGTGAGTTCGGCGAAGACTTGCTCTGCCCAGTCCTCGGTAAGCACGGCGAACGCGGAGTCACTGAGGTAGCCGACCGCCGCTTCCGTGAGAAAAGACTGAGGCAGTGGGCTACTGATGCCGAGACGGCAGGCATCCATCGCCGCCTCCAGCACTGCCTTGCTGGCTGACATCGCCATGCTGAAGAGGTTCATGAGCTGGGGGCCGCTGGCAAGGTACTGCGTAAGGCGGCCGTCACTACCGGATTGCTCGACAGCTTCGGCCAGGCGCGGATCCCTGATAGCGCTTTGGGCCTTTGCGGAGCTCAACGCGACCGGGTCGAAACGGTCCGGGACGAAGATGATCCGACCGGACAGTAGCCGTCTGGCCTGTTCGTGCAAGTCGGGCGCGTTGGGGGCAGGCGATGCCGTTAGCTGGTCCAGGTTCCTTGGCCAAATGGTGCCCAGGACAAGGATCGGTCCCCGGTCGAGCTGGCGGAGCAAGCGCCCTATGGCGTACGCGACCCGCTCGCCGAGTTCGGGCGCCAGTAGGTAGCGCTCAACATCGTCGAGCCACACCACTGTCCGCGGCTCGACTCGGGCGATACCGTCCATGGCCGCCTCGGCCGGAGTGGGATTGAAGGGGTGCCACAGCCGCCACCCTTGTTGCGACAGTGACTGGATTGCCTCCCAGCACGCCCGCGTTTTGCCGGTGGTGGAATTTCCGGTCACCACCAGCATCTGGCTCCGGCCTGCTGCGGCGTCGCGGACCGCGTCAGCGAGCAGTTCATCGTGTGATCGCGGAATGTATGGAGGGAGCTCGGACTCTTCATTCTCACCGGTCCCGATCGGCGCCGCCGCGCGATGGACCCCAAGCTCGAGAGCACTCCATTCGCTGATCGGCCGACCCGGGATCTGATCGGCCTGGGCAGTCTCGCGGAAAGCCAAGAGCTCAGAGACAGGCAGGTCCAGCCTGCGTGCGAGGCTGGCCATCGCCTCCTCGGACGCCACCGGCATGCTAGATCGAAGTGACGCCAGCAACTCCGACTTCCCCGCGCCAGGCTGGCCCATCACGTAGATGGCGGCGTTGTGAGCAGGGCCAATGTAGGACCGGTGCAGCTTCTCGGCTGCTGGGCCGCGTACATGCTCCGGCAGAGCCTCGATGAGGATGGTGCCCACCTGGAGAGCCTGTAGCGGAGACCGGTTAGGGTCTTCGAGGATGCGTTCAACGGTTGACTTCGCCATGGGGGAGCCCGCCACGGTGAGGCGGTGCGAGATCTCCCGGAGGCTGATTGCCGCCTCCTGACGGAGCTCGGCCAGGATGTCAGCAGGGCCCGTGCCAGCGCCCTCGCGCCCGTGCGATTGCGCCCCATGCGCTTCATCCATTGCCTGCTGGTGGAGGAAGACGAGGGACGCGCGCTGTGTCTCGTTCAGTCCGAGCGCATCGATGAAGCTGTCCAGCTCGCGCGCATCGATGCGGCGTTCGCCGTTCAGGGCGCGTGAGGCGGCAGTCAGGCTGATGTGCGTGCGCGCGGCCAACTGGCGCGTAGTGACGGCAGATTCGTCGGCATGGCGGCGTAGTTGAAGAGCGAATCGCTTGAAGGCTGGCGGGAGGGTGGCGGGAAGGGGCTTGCGAGGGCGCCCTGCGCGCTTCTCGTTCACGACTGTTCACCTCCTCTGACGTGCATTGTTTTGATTGTCTCAAAAAACCTGGGACAGTGGGCGTGGGGAAAACCACAGTCGACCCCGCACATCCGTCGTGCCCGCAAAGCACTTCGCCGCAAGGGGGTCGCCGTGTCCATCGTCGTCATCGTGCTTCTAGCGTGCACCGTCCTGGCCGCCCTGGTCACAGCTCGTGTCGCATTCCGCCTTGCCGTCGGCGACGGCGCCACCCACGCCCTGGCCTGGGGTGCGGCCGGCGCCGCTGTCATAGCCACCTTCACTGACGTATGCATCGTCGCCGCCGCCCTCGATCTCGCCGACGGCACTACCAGCGGGCCGCGCGTCGCCCTAACCGCCGTCACGATCTTCGTCGGACTCGTCCTCGCGTACACCGCGTACGACCTCACCGGCCCTAGGGTCGCACCGCCCGGCGGTACCCCCACCCTCGGAGCCAGCAAGGCAAAGCGACTCGCTTCCGCCGCCAGCACTTTTACCGGCACCTTCGTCATCCTCGCGCTGATCCTGCCCTTGCTGGGCTGACGCCTCCCCTCGCAGCGATCCACACCCCGTGCCTTCTCGATGACGGAAGGCCCTTCCGGTCTTCGTCCAGACGCGGACCTCCAGATAGGCGATCTCAGCTTCGAGTGCATGCGACCGACGTCAACCAGCCAGCCCTTCACCGCGGCTGTCACATCATCACTGACGGCGTCCACCCTGCGTTCGAAATCGACGGCGTCGAAGCTCTGTTCACCCGAGCTGGGGCCCGACATTCGCATCGCAGCCCCGTTCCTCACTCCCATCCTGAAGTAGTACGTGTTCTGGCGGCGGAGCAGTTCGGGCCCCCGGGGCGACTGCTGGATGGTGGCGTTACGGACACAGCCAAGCCGTGATCAGGATGAACAGGCAGTGATGCATCGGCAATCGCGGGTATCGACGATCAAGTAACTACGTGACCGTACACAGCGCCGCACGGGAGCGCCCCAACCACACCTGGCACACGACCGGCTCGCTTGGATTGCCCGCGCCCCGGGCTGCCCCCCTGTTCGATTGAGGGCCGCACCGTATACCTCTACGCTTGCCCGAGGAAGCCGTGATCTACGTCATGGCGCATGGATCTGCGGCCACGGGGAACGATACGGACAAGGCAACCAAAAGGGCTATTTCAATCTCGCGGGACATGCGCGGGACGGCGGGCCTGACAGCCTGTCAGGTAAGCCGCTGACCTGCGAAAACGCGCGGGAAGCCGACGGCCTCCGGAGCCGTGTGCGCAGGTTCGAATCCTGCCGGGGGCACCTTGATTCAGGTGCCCAAAGACCCCGCCATCGGCGCTTTTGCCGAGGACGGGGTCTTCGCGTGTGTGCTGGCGTGTGCCGGTCGGAGCGGCTGTATGTCGGGGTCTATGGACGAGGCATGGACGGGATCTTGAAGCGTCGCCCCCAGGTGAAACCCAGGAAACGACGAGGCCCGGGCAAGGCACTCCACGGCGCTGGCGAGCGCCTGGAGCCCGTGAGGGACGTCGCGAGCGAATCACTCAGGACCTCAGCCCCATCGTGAACTGCTCGGCACCGGGCTTACCTCCGGACGACCCGGCTGAGTTGTCTCCCCCAGCTGTAACAGCCCGAAGGCCGTCCTCCACCCGCAACAGCCCGTCATGGCATCAAAAGATCGCCGTCCCGGAAGAGACATACGCGTGTACACGCGTAAGCTTGTGTGAGTATCCTTGAGTTCACGTACACACGCTGGAGTGTGTACGAGTGAGGGGAGGGCCGATGCGCCTACTTGAAGGCACACCGCAGGAGATCGCTGAGTTTCTTCGGCTGACTGGTGCGGACGAAGACAACGACTCGGGGGCACCAGTCGAGGTGGCCGTTGATACCGCCGTCGACGCGCTGGAGTGGGCCCAGATCACTGATCTGGTCCATGGCCGAGCGCGAAGCGCGGAGACCGCTAACCGAGTGCTCGACTTCCTCCGCGGAGTCGTCGAACTCGGCAACGTCGAGATCGGCCCAGGCGAATCCGAGCGCACACAGGACGGTCGCACTGACTACGTCATGGTGCACGATGCCGGCATTCGTCGGTTTGGGGCGGTTGCTTATGTCAAGCCCCGGAACGGGGGCCTGACCTTGCGTCTGACGAAGGAAGATGTGGCCGAACTGAACGACCCGCACGTGAGTTACCGCGACGTGCGGCCCGGTCATCAGTACGTCGTGAATTGCCCGCTCCGCGACGACGCAGCCGTCAAGACGGCTCTGCGGCTCGTGCAGCTGGCTCTGGCGAAGGTTCGCCAATAGACGAGAGGTGACACCGAACACTCGGTAGCCGCTGTACGCATACAGCCGCATCCCGAGCGGACGGCTTGAATCAGAGCCCATGCAAAGGCTCTGCGTACGCGTTCAACTGCTAGACAGTGCGCAAACAGCGAGGCCCCTGGATAACTCCAGGGGCCTCAGGCACGGGTGATGGCCTCGCTCGTACTCGCGAAGCAGGTCCTGGATGCGCCGGTTGGCGACGTCCTGCCGTCCGTCGAGGCACTTCGCGTAGCGGGTCAGCAGGACCTCAACGCTGTTGCCGGCGCGCTCGGCAACCTCGGTGGGGTCAACGCCGGCGTTGAGCCACGTCGACAGGCCGAGTGACGGAGGTCGTACGGTCTACTCGCGAGCGGCGAGGCCGCGACGGTCGGTGGGAGGGCGAGGAGCCGGGCTTCCTGCCATGCGGTAGTAGGTAGAGGACGGGACGACCGAGCCTTCTCGCTGAAGAAGAGCCGTCCGTCTTCCGCCGTGCCGAAGTTGGCCAGATGCTCGCGGAGCACGGCGACGAGGTGAGGCAGGATGGTCACGCGCCGAACGTCCTCGGTCGGCCGGTTCTTCAGCCCGCGGTCGTCGTGGGTCTCTCACGAGTCGGTCCACTGCTTGCCGACCGACGGGCGGGTCCGGTGGAGCAGGGCCGAGCCCCAACCCCGTTCGGGAAGGATCAGGTCCGTCTCGACGAGGCCGACTGATTCCGCCGGCCGGAGACCACCGAAGTACATGGCGGCGAACAGACCCACGAGGCGACGGCCGCAGGCACGCCGCACAGTTACGAAGTGCCTTACGGAGCGCCGCATCGGACGGACGTCCGGCGCGGTCGTCAAGGCGGCTCGCTCCGCTCACCGCGCGGGGTACATGTGAGCGCCTCGATGCCCGGGTTTCCCCTACCGGGACGTGCGGTGCAAGCTGGAATGGAGGCCGCTTCGCCATCTCGGGTGTGGGCTCGGGACACGCGGTCTCGCCACTCCGAGTGAGCTCTCTCGGGCTCGGCAGGAGGGAAGCGAGATGACAGAGCAGGTCACCAC
The DNA here is from genome assembly GCF_030816965.1 of Streptomyces canus. Taxonomy (NCBI): domain Bacteria; kingdom Bacillati; phylum Actinomycetota; class Actinomycetes; order Kitasatosporales; family Streptomycetaceae; genus Streptomyces; species Streptomyces canus. The sequence continues at coordinate 6,848,756 of NZ_JAUSYQ010000002.1, read as the reverse complement.
CGGTACGCGCTGGCGCCTGGCCGGTGATTGGTTCGATGTGTGCAAGTGCGCCATACCGTGCCCCTGCACGTTTGCGCAGACCCCGACCTACGGCGACTGCGAAGGCGTGCTGGTCTGGCACATCCGGGAAGGAAGCTTCGGCGACGTGCGGCTCGACGATCTCAACGTCCTGATGCTCGGCGCCTTCGTGGGCAACGTCTGGGCCGGCACGCACACCGACGCGTACGCCGCGGTCTTCCTGGACGAGCGCGCCGACGAGCAGCAGCGCGGTGCACTCGGAGCGATCTTCGGCGGTGAGGCGGGCGGATGGCCTGCGCAGTTCGGGGCCATGCTCCACCCCGAGATGCGCGGCATGGACTTCGCCCCCATCCACGTCGAGATCGACGAGGACCTCGCCACCTGGCGAGCCGAGATCCCCGGCAAGGTCACGGCCACCGCCGAGGCACTCACCGGCCCGACGACGCCGGACGGCGCACGCGTCCAGGTCCACAACGCCCCGGGCGCCGAGGTCGGGCCGGGCCAGGTCGCCACCTGGGGACGGGCCACCGTCGACCGCGCCGACGCATTCGGCTTCTCCTGGGAACGCTCGGGGAAGTCGAGCAAACACTTCCCGTTCGACTGGAGCGGTCCTGACTGACGAGAGGCTCCGCCCCGGGCCTCTCCGTGCAGGGGGAGAGACGGGCTCAGTGGCTGTGTCCATGGCGGGTATGGGCGTGCTCGTGCCCCTGTTCGCCGGCTTGGGGGATCCGCCCATCATCCGCAGCATCGCAGGGCCGCCAGTGCGCAGGAGCGTACGAGCAGAGTTGCCGCCAGAAGCAGGAAGGTGATGTTGAGCCAGGTCGTGTAGTGCCAGGTGATGCCCTCTTCGGGGATCCTCGCATCGGCCTGGTCGGGGATGAGTCCCGGGCCCCGAAGGCGAACCCGACACCATGTCCCGCGACGGCCGGCGCCGCGAAGAAGGTCACCAGCAGGAAGCCGGCCATGCGGGCGCCGTAGTACTTCCGGTAGATGCTCAGGATCGGAAGGATCAGCAGGGCGAAGACGTGCGACAACGAGGTGAAGCCGTCACGGGAGAACAGCCTGCGGGCGGAGCCCTTCCCGCCCTGTAGTACGACGATCATGATCGGCTCGCCGACGAGCTCGGCGGCGGTGCATTGCCATCCCCTCAACAGCGCCATGATCACGCCGAGTTCGATGACCAGGTGGGTGGAGGCGATCTCAAAGGTCATCGCCGCGGTGAAGTTGGCGCCCTTGCGGAAGAGAGACCGGGCGAGGGCCACGGCAGCGCAGGAGCAGGAGGACGAGGCGGCGTGAGCACGGCGGACAGGGTGAGCACGCCGGTACGTCTTGTCATGAAACGCCGTTTACATGCCAATTTGACAGGTCTAGCGTGAAAGTACAGACGACGCTTGCCGCCATCACCATCGGAAGAGGGGAGCAGTCATGTCGTGGACGATATCCGGCACTTATGTGGCCGGTTGCTCTTGTGCGGTGTTGTGCAGCTGTCCGTACGACGGTCAGCCGCGGGACGCCAAGGGCGGGACCGAATGTCTGGGCACGGCCGTGTTTCATGTGGCGGACGGGAATCTGGGCGATCTGGACCTGTCCGACGTGGACTTCGCGTTCTACAACCATTTCCCCTCCAATCTGTCCTCGGGCAACTGGAAGGTCGGGCTGGTCGTGGACAGCGCGGCCAGCGATGAGCAGGCCGAAGCCCTGGACCGCATCCTGTCCGGCCGGGAAGGCGGACCTTTCGGCCAGCTGTCGCAGTTCTACGGCGAGTACCTGGGCATGGAGCGGGCGAGGGTGTCCCTCACGGACGGGGACAGGCCCGGCCTCACCGTCGAGGGCAGGACGGAACTCTCCTACCAACCGCTCACCGGACCCGACGGCAGCTCGACAAAGATCAAGAACGCCATGTTCGGGTTCGCACCCGAATTCGAAGTCGGCACCACCACTGGTCGTTCCAACGCCTTCGGGCTGAGCTACGAGGCGTCGTACGGCGAGACCGCCGACTACGTCTTCAGCAGCGAGGAGACCGAAGAGGCCGCTCACGGGCGGGTCTGAGCGAGTTCACCCATGAGCGCAGGCGAGCCACCGCGACTCCTGGCGACGGTGTTCTCGGCGGCCTCGGTATCGAGGTGCGTGCCGATCGCCCTCCTTGTGGGCACCCTGCTCTCACTGGTCAACCAGGGCGCGGTGATCGCGTCCGGCGACGCCACGGCCGCGACCTGGTTGCGGGTGCTGTTCAACTACCTGGTGCCGTTCTGCGTGTCCAGCGCGGGCTTCTTCGGCTGTCGGCGGGCCGCCTGGCGGAGCGCACGGTCGCGGCGGGCCAGGTGAGTCACATGCCGTCCATCGAGGGCATTTCCCCCTGCAGCCCCGGCAGCAGCCAGTCCTGGAACGGCGCGAGCACAGCCAGCACGAGAAACACGACGCCCACGATCCGGCCGAGCAGCGGGCCACGGGACCACAGCTTCTCCACGAAGATCACCACGGCCAGTCCGGCCATCGCCGCAACGTTCATCACGCCGAGCGGGACCAGCACGACCATCAGTCCCGCGCAGCAGCCGACGCAGTAGGCGCCGTGATGGACGCCCACCCGAAGGTCGCGGGCCGGCTGCCGGAACCCGGCGTAGTGCACCAGGTGGCTCATGGGGTCGCGGCAGTGCCTCAGACAGACGTATTTGAGGGGGCCCAGCTGATAGAGGCCCGCGAGCAGGAAGGCCACGGCGCCGATCCAGCGCCCGGCGGTCGGATGGTCGTCCACCAGTCCGCCGGTAAGGGCCAGGGCCGCGTAGGCGAGAAGTCCGAAGGCGGTCCACACCAGCAGATACCCGCCCACGAACTCGACGGTGCGCCCGGTCCGACTCCAGCCGGAGGACTGCCGTCCGATTCCCCGCACCCACGTGATGGCCACTGGCGCCATGGACGGCAGCATCATGGCCGCCATCATCGTCACCCACAGCAGCAGGAACAGCGGCAGCGCCATCCCCATCGTGCCGGGCCCGACCTCCATGTCCCGGGCCTGCCCGACCGTCAGCGCCCAGGCGGGCACCGCGATCAGGACGACCAGGAACCATGCGACTGCGAGGTCCCGCTTCGGCAGCAGGCCGCCGCCCGCTCCGGTCGGCGCGGGCGACCGGGCGGATACGAAGGCGGAAGTCCGGCTGTGACGCATCGGCAAGTCCTCCTGCGGATGCTTCCAGGACAGCACGCATCCCACTGCGGCGCGACCTCGCACAGCGCGGTGTGCTCGCGCATGGACCAACCCAGCCGGGGCCGCCGCCTGCGGGTCGCACGGCTGTCGAGCCGCCCATGAGGACCACCACCACGTTGGGCGACGCCGGCTTCAACGCCCGGTCCAGGATCGGTACTTCGAGGGCTACGCGCCGGGTTCGGTGTACGCCGACGGCAGCATCACGGTGAGCGAACAGGACGCGCACACCGCCCGGGAGGATTGACGGTAGGATACGTAGCATGAGTGAGCCTACCGGCAAGTACTCGATCACTATGCCACGCGACATCGCCGAAGCCGCCAAGGCCCGCAGCGGCCCCTCCGGGCTGTCCGCGTACGTCGCCGCAGCAGTCGCCCGCCAGATCGAACGCGACAACCTCAACGAGCTCATCGCCGTCGCCGAAGCCGAACACGGACCCGTCACCGACAAGGAGATCCAGGCCCTGCGCGACCAGCTCCACCAGGCCCGTGACGACCAGGCGGCGGGTGGAGCGAACGCCGCGTGAGCCGTTCTCCCGCCGTCCCCGGCGGCACCCTCGTACTGGACAGCGAGGGACTGGCCAAGGCCGTCCTCCGCGACCGTACCGTCACCGGCTGGCTCGCTCTGGCCCGAGCCGACGATCTACGGGTGATCACCTCCGCGGCCACCCTGGTGGACGTCGTCCACCCGCGGATCAACCGCCCCGCGCTGGAGTGGACTCTGTCCCGCCTCGTCGTAGAGCCGGTCACCGAGGCCATCGCCCGTCACGCGGCCGCTCTCCTCGCCGACGCCGGCCTGCACGGCCACAAGTACGCCGTCGACGCCATGCTCGGCGCCACCGCCCTCGCCGCCCCCGGACCCGTCACCGTGCTCACATCGAACCCGGAGGATCTCAACTCACTGTGCGGTGGACAGGCCACCGTCATCAAGGTCTGACCCGAACGCCTTTCGTGGCCCGGCAACGCCTCCGCCGTCCCGGGCGGGTCTGCGAGGGAGACACGAGGATGCCGTGGGCTCCCGCCCGGCGTGCGGTCTCGAGGTCGGCGCCGATGCCGCCGGTGACGAGGCAGTCGACGGGCGCGGTGCGGGCACACGGCCCACACCGCGCACGGGCCGAGGAGTTCATCGCGCGACGCGACGGTTACGCGACGCTTTGACGCGGCGGACGCCGGTCTCGCCCGAGCGCGACGCCGTCGGTTCGGGCGTTCCGACGCGGCGAGCGGCTCGTCGACGGGGCGTTCGACGAAACGGATACTGAGGCGGAGCCGGCGAGATCGAGCATCGGGATCTCCTCTCCGCCGCCGACATTCACGGGCCCCGGCTCATCCGAGGCCGCCAGGACGAGGACGCCGTCGATCGTGTCGTCGACGTAGCACAGCGAGCGGCGCGCATGCCGCTTCAGCCCTGTCGGCTCTGTCAGTGGGTCAGTCCTGCTTTCCGCGGCCGGTGAGCATGTCGCGCAGGCGGTCGACCATGCCGGTGCCGGGCGCGAGGATTTTGTTCGCGGGCGGGGTGTCCGGCGCGGACGGGTGCGGGCGGGTGGGAGCGTGCTGCTTGGCCGAGCGGACCTTCTCGCCGAGCTCCTCCAACGCGTCGGCGGAGCAGACATCGGCCAGCAAGGGGAACAGCCTGTTCTCCTCGTCGCTGACGTGCGCCGTGACGGAGTTCTTCAGCCGCAGGATGAGCGTGTCGAACTGCCCGTCCCCGGGCTGGCAGCCTTCGAGCTCCTTCAGCATGCGCTCGACTTCACCGTGGTCGGCGATCTCCTTGTCGGCGAGGTCGTCTCCCCCGTCGACGTACCGGCGCACCGCCGGGTACAGGTACTCCTCCTCGGCCACCGAGTGCCGGATCAGCTCCATGGTGAGCCGGTCGGCCAGTTCGCGCCGCTGCGGGTCGGGACCGGGCAGCGCTTCGATCTGCGCGAAGAGGTCGTCCACCTCGCGGTGGTCCGTAGTCAGTTCCTGGATGACGTTTCCGCCGTGTCCCATGGGTTCTCCACTCCTTGTCGTTTCCAGATACCTGCCACGCGCGTACCGACGACCTCACACAGGTCCGCCACTTCACTCCGGTGGCCGACTGCGCCGCTCCGGCTGTGCGGGTACCTGCCGCCGCATCGCACAAACCGACGACAGCTTTACGCCGGTGAAGACCTGGTCCGAGATACCTCGTCCGCGTGACGTGGCTTTTCGGGTGGTGCAGGGCGGGAACTCGCTGGTTCGTCCGAACCCGCCGGCGTTGAGGAGGCCGCTGTGACCGAGCACCAGCACACCCAGCAGGACCCGACGACGCAGCACCCGCGCCCGGAGTTTCCGGCGCAGGACCAGCCGCACCCTGGCTGGACCGGGCCGATGGACCCGCCGCCCGACCACGGCGAGGAGTCCTACCGCGGCACGGGTCGGCTGGAGGGCCGCAAAACCGTCATCACGGGCGGGGACTCCGGCATCGGGCGGGCGGTGGCGCTGGCCTTCGCCCGGGAAGGCGCCGACGTGCTGTTCACCCATCTGGAGGAGGAGGCGGACGAGGCGCGTGAGACGTCCCGTCTCGTCGAGGGCGCCGGCCGCAAGGCGGTCGCCGTCTCCTGCGACATCCGTGAGGAGGACAACTGCCGGGCGCTGATCGAGCGCGCGGTTTCCGAGTTCGGACGCATCGACGTGCTGGTGAACAACGCGGCGTTCCAGATGTCGCAGCCGGACGGCATCGAAGCCATCACGACCGAGCAGTTCGACCGGGTCATGCGCACCAACCTCTACGGGATGTTCTGGCTGACCAAGTTCGCCCTGCCGCACATCCCGGAGGGCGGCAGCGTCATCAACTCCACGTCCGTGCAGGCGTACAAGCCCAGTCCGCACCTGCTGGACTACGCGATGACGAAGGGCGCGATCGTGACCTTCACCCAGGGGCTGGCCCAGATGCTCGCGGAGCGCGGCATCCGCGTCAACGCGGTCGCGCCGGGCCCGGTGTGGACGCCACTGATCCCCGCCACGCTGCCCGACACCGTGGAGTTCGGCAAGCAGAGCCCGCTGGGCCGCCCGGCCCAGCCCGCGGAGCTGGCCCCGGCGTACGTCTACCTGGCCTCTCAGGAAGCGAGCTTCGTCACCGCGGAGATCCTCAACGCGACCGGTGGCACGCCCCTGCCGTGAGCCACCGGCGGGCCGCGGAGCCGCTCACCCGACGTACCTCCCGCCGGGCCGAACCGCTGTTGTGGGTGACCGTCGCCGTGGGTCGGGCGTCCGCTCAGGCCGGCCCGCGCCCTGACGGCCGGGCGGGTGCGTGCCGCTCCAGCAGCCTGGTCGCAGCCTCCACGTGCGGTGGCAGCGGTCGGCGTCGTGCCAGGGCGGCGGGAAGGCGTACGACCACTTCGCGCAGGGCGCGGCGGGCGCCGGGGGCACCGGCGGTCGCCGCGGCGGCCAGGCGGGCTGTGGCCCGCAGCGCCAGCGGATACGGCGGCGCAGCCACAGGGTCAGCACCTCGTTGCGCCGCAGCAGGTGGCTTCGCTCGTCGCGGCCGCTTTCCCGCATTGATCCACCTTGTGCACAGGCCCCACAGCACGCGCGACTGCTGCGGGGCCGCTCTGTGCCCCTCCGGTTCCGGGGCGGAACGTGATGACGAGACGAAGCCTGTGAGCAACCACACTCGACACGGCAAGTGACGTAAAGGCGGTCGGCAGTTGAGCCCGTGAGGGCGGCGTCGCGCGGCGAACCGCAGCCGCCGCACCGATCACGTCTGCCACGATGGTCCGCGCCGTGACCGACTCGGTGGATGGCCGCGCAGCGCAGCCGGCGTTCCTCGGTTTCGCCTACCTGTCTGACCTGCCACTTCGCCTCTCGGGTACCGCACTGTGTCTTCCACTCCTGTCCCTGCCTGCCCTTCCGCTGCCCCGAACATCGCCGGGACCTCCCCCCGGGAGGCGTCACGCGCGCCGTGGCGATCCCTGAGACACCGCAGCATGCGCTGGTGGTCCGTCGCGAACTTCGTGTCGAACGCCGGCACCTGGATGCAGCTCACGGTGCAGAACCTGCTCGTTCTGCAGATCACCGGGTCCGCCGCCGCGACGGGGCTGTCGATGTCCGTCCAGGCCGGCCCCGCCCTGTTCATGAGCCTGCTGGGCGGAGCGGCCGTGGACCGCTGGTCGCGCAAGCTGACGGCGGCCGTCAGCCAGACCCTGCTCGGCGCGGTCGCCTTCGTCACGGCCGTGCTCGTGGCGCTGGACCGGCTCGACATGACGTCGCTGCTGGTGCTGGCCGCTGTGACCGGCATCATCGCCACCGTCGACGGACCGGCGTGCGCTCTGCTGGGCAACGATCTCGTCCCGGCCGAGGACGTCCCCTCCGCCATCGGCATCGGCGCGATGGTGCACAGCGCCGGCCGCCTCGTCGGGACCGCCCTGGCCGGCGTGACGGTCGGCTTTCTCGGCACGGCCGCCGCGTACGCGGCCAACGGGCTGTCCTTCCTGTTCGTCGCCGCGGTCGTGCCGTTCCTGCGCCCCGCGCCCGGGGCGGCGCCGACGGCCGGGCCCGACCCGACCGCCGCCGCGCGCGGACCGGGGCCGGGGCCGGGGCCGAGGCCGGGGCCGGGGCCGAGGCCGGGGCCGAGGCCGAGGCCGGGGCCGGGGCCGACACGACCATGCGCGAAGGCCTGCGCTTCTTCGCACGCCGGCCCCGCCTGGTCGCGCTCGCCGGCATCACCGGGATCAGCGCGGTCTTCGGGCGCAACTACGGGCTGACCCTGGCCGTGCTCGTCACCGGGCCGCTCGCGGGCGGTGCGGAGGCCTTCGGCACGGTCTCCGCCGTCCTCGCCGTCGGCGGCATCCTGGGCGCGTTCCTCGGTGCCCGGCTGCGGCGGCCCTCCGTCCGGCTGGTGGGCACGCTGGCCGCCGCGGGCGCGCTGCTGCAACTGGCGGCGGGGCTGTCACCGTCGGTGGCCGTCCTGCTGGTGCTGGTCCTGCCCATGGCCGCGGTGGAGTCCGTCTCCGACACCGCCGGAACGGCCGTCCTCCAGACCGACCCGCCCCCTCACCTGCGCGGACGCGTCCTCGGCGTGTGGAGCAGCATCGGCACGGTGTGGGGCCTCGGCGGCCCGCCGGCGCTGGGCCTGCTCATGGAACTGGCCGGGGCACGCGGAGCTCTCGTGACCGGTGGCCTGCTCGTCGCCGGCGCGATCGGTGCGGGTTTCCTGCTACGGGCACGCCGCACACCGGAGCCCGTCGCCCTGCCGACGAAGCCGGGCGGCGAGGTGGCGGGACGGGAGGCGCTGAGCACGGCTGCCTGAGGCACGCTCGTCCCGCGCGGCACCTACGGGGCACAGCTAGCACTCAGGTACGGGGTTTGGGCCGCTCCGGAGTGGTGAGGCGCCCGGGATGCACGAGCAACTTGTCACTGTCGCCCCTCGGGAAAGACCCGCAGCGCAGCGTCCCGCGGAGCGCGACGCCTACTTCGACAACATCAAGTATCTGGCGATCGTGCTGGTCGCGGTGGGACACGCGTGGGAGCCGTTGCGGGACGGGAGCCGGGGCGTCTCGGCGCTGTACCTGCTCGTGTACGCCTTTCACATGCCCGCGTTCATCGTCGTCTCCGGGTACTTCTCGCGGAACTTCGACGCCGGCCCGCAGCGGCTGCGGAGACTGGTGACCGGGCTGATCGTGCCGTACGTCGTGTTCGAGACGGCGTACACGTTCTTCACCCGGTGGACCGACCAGGTGCCGGAGCGGCCGGTGAGTCTGCTGGACCCGCTGTATCTGACGTGGTTCCTGGTGGCGTTGTTCGTATGGCGGCTGACCACTCCTCTGTGGCAGCGAGTACGTCATCCGGTGCCGCTCGCCCTCGTCGTGGCTATGCTCGCCACCCTCACGCCCTCCATCGGCGACGATCTCGATCTGCAGCGTGTCCTGCAGTTCCTGCCGTACTTCGTGCTGGGTCTGTGCCTTAAGCCGGAGTACTTCCGCCTGATCCGTCGGCGGGCCGTACGGCTGGCGGCCCTGCCGGTGTTCGTGGTCGCGCTCGCGCTCGCCTACTGGGCCGTGCCGCGGATGAGCGGGGCCTGGTTCTACCACCGGGACAGCGCCCAGGAGTTGGGGGCGCCCGGCTGGTCGGGGCCGGTGATGACGCTGGTCACCTTCGGGTGCTCGCTGGTCCTGGTCGGGTGCTTCCTCGCCCTGGTGCCCGGGCGGCGGACCTGGTTCACGGTGCTGGGCGCGGGCACGCTCTACGGCTATCTGCTGCACGGATTCCTCGTCCAGGGCGCCCGGTTCTGGGGCTGGTACGGGCCCGCCTGGGTCCACGAACCGCTCGGCGCGGCCGCGGTCGCCCTCATCGCCGCCGCCGTCGTGACCGCCCTGTGCACCCCACCGGTCCGACGCGCCCTGCGATGCCTGGTGGAACCGGAGATGCGGTGGGCCTTCCGACAGCACACGGCCCGACCAGCGCACACCTAGGGGGACGGCGCCACGACCGCTCGACGCGGGCCCGCTCCCCCACGCCGCCACCTCCGACACGACCGCACGACGGGGCTTCCGGCAGCACGCGGCCCAACCCGGCTGCAACCAGGGCGACTTGGCCGTACACCGAGCCGGTGCCCCCGCTCGACGCGGGCCCGCTCCCCCACGCCGCCACCTCCGACACGACCGCACGACGGGGCCTTCCGGCAGCACGCGGCCCAACCAGGGTCCGCCCAGGAGGACTTGGCCGTACGACGGGACGGCGGCCGTACCGGACCTACTTCGACGGCCTCGTGGGGGCCGACGGCACCGGGCTCGGTACGGAGGTCGGCTCCGCCGTCGCCGGCGGTCGAAGGATCCGACGCCGTCGTACGGCAGTCTCGGGCGCCGTGGGAGTGCTGGTGGCCGCCGTCCTCACGGCCGGGGCCGTGGCCGCCCTGCCCGGCGCGGACCCCGGCCGCTCCTCGGTGCCGCCGGCCCCGGTGAGCAGTCCCCCGCCCACCACCACGGGCCCGGCGTCGCCGTCACCTGTCCCCTCCGAACCGTCGGCCGTTCCGACGGCGGGCGGCACGACCGGGAACGCGCCCGGTGACGCCCCTAGGACGTCGCCTCTGCCGTGAGGCCGCGACGCCGTGACGCCGTGAGGTCGTCGGGCCTGGGCAGCCGTGTGACAAGATGCTTCGGTCATGCCCCACCAGAAAGGGACGATTCCCATGTCCAGGGTCGAGCTGACCACTAATTTCGGCCGTATCGTCCTCGAGCTCGCCGACGCCGAGGCTCCCAAGACCGTCGAGAACTTCCTGAAGTACGTCGGCAACGGGCACTACGACGGCACGATCTTCCACCGGGTGATCAACGACTTCATGGTCCAGGGCGGTGGCTTCACCCCGGACATGGTGCAGAAGCCCACGCTCGCGCCGGTCCCGAACGAGGCCGACAACGGTCTGAAGAACACCGCGTACACCGTGGCGATGGCGCGCACCAGCGACCCGCACTCGGCGACCGCGCAGTTCTTCATCAACGTCTCGGACAACGAGTTCCTCAACTTCACGGCCAAGAGCCCGAACGGCTGGGGTTACACCGTGTTCGGCAAGGTCGTCGAGGGCCAGGACGTCGTCGACCAGATCAAGGGCGTGCGGACCGGCAGCAGCCGCGGTCACGGTGACGTGCCCACGCAGCCGGTGATCATCGAGTCCGCGAAGGCCGTCGGCTGACCCCGCCGACACACTGACGCGACCTGCGCGGTGCCGACGGCGGTGCGCAGGTCACGCGGTCCGTTTGCGGGCGGTCGTCTTCTTGGCCGTCGTCTTCTTCGCGCTCGTCGCCTTCTTCGCCGACGCGGTCTTCTTCGTTCCCTGTGACGACTTCGCCGTCGTCTTCTTGGCGGCCGCCGTCTTCTTCGTGGCCGACGTGGACTTCTTGCCGCCCGTCTGCTTCGGCGCCGCCCGCGCCGACTTGCGCTGCGGCAGCCGCGTGATCTCCCCCGACTCCTCGCCCCGGGACTCCTTCGCGTCCCGGACACTCTTCTCCAGCGCGGCCATGAGGTCGAGGACCTTGCCGCCCTTCGCCCGCTCGGGTGCCTCCGGAGGTGCCTCGCCCGCGGCCTTCGCGGCGACGACCTCCTCCAGCGCCTCGCGGTACTCGTCGTGGAGTTCGTCGAGGTCGATCTCGCCGAGGGTGTCCATCAGGGCGTCGGCGAGGTCCAGTTCCTTGTCGCTGACGGTGACCTTGGTGTCGGGGGCGAGTCCCTCGGGCGCGCGGACCTCGTCCGGCCACAGCAGCCCGTGCAGTGCGATGGCGTCCTCCACCACCCGCAGCATCCCGAGCCGCTCCCGCCCCCGCAGCGCGAACTTGGCGATGGCCACCTTGTTGCTGCGCTTGAGGGCCTCTCTCAGCAGCGTGTACGGCTTGGCGGCGGGGGCGCCGCCCGCCTGGAGGTAGTACGCGGCATCCATCTGGAGCGGATCGATCCGCTCGCCCGGCACGAAGGCCACGATCTCGATCGTCTTCGTCGTCGGGAGCGGCAGATGGGCAAGGTCCTCGTCGGTGATCGGGATGATGGTGCCGTCGGCGTCCTCGTACCCCTTGCCGATCTCCGCCTGGCTGATCTCCCGGTCCTCCAGTTCGCAGACCTTGCGGTAGCGGACGCGGCCGCCGTCCTCGGTGTGGATCTGGCGGAAGGAGATCGAGTGGCTCTCGGTGGCGTTCACCAGCTTGATAGGAATGCTGACCAGGCCGAACGAGATGGCGCCGTTCCAAATGGATCTCACCAGCAGCACCCTTTCTGGGGTATTACACCGTTTCATCAGGTATGCGTGAGATTCTCATCGTATGACGCCGATCACAGAGGTGGAGGGGCGACGGCTCGCGCTCAGCAATCTGGAAAAGGTGCTGTATCCGGCCACCGGCTTCACCAAGGGCGAGGTGCTGCACTACTACGCCACGACGGCCGAGGTGCTGCTCCCCCATCTGCGGGACCGTCCCGTCTCCTTCCTGCGCTATCCGGACGGCCCCGAGGGTCAGGTGTTCTTCGCCAAGAACGTTCCGCCGGGTACGCCCGACTGGGTCACCACCGCCGAGGTGCCCCGCTCGGAGGGGCCGGCCCGGATGGTGCTCGTGCAGGACCTCCCGAGCCTGATGTGGGCCGCCAACCTGGTCACCGAGTTCCACACCCACCAGTGGCCGATCGGCACCCCCGACGAGGCCGACCGCCTGGTCCTCGACCTCGATCCGGGGCCGCCCGCGACGATCGTCGAGTGCTGCGAGGTCGCCCTCTGGCTCCGGGAACGGCTGGCGGCGGACGGTATCGAGGCGTACCCGAAGACCGCCGGGTCGAAGGGTCTGCATCTGCTGGCGGCGGTCCGGGGGGCGTCGTCCGATCAGGTGTCGGAGTACGCCAAACAGCTCGCCGTGGAGGCGGAGCGGGCGATGCCCCGGCTGGCCCTGCACCGGATGACCCGGAACCTGCGCCCCGGCAAGGTCTTCGTCGACTGGAGCCAGAACGCCGCCCGCAAGACCACCGCCACCCCCTACACACTGCGCGCCCGGCCCCGGCCCCTGGTGTCGGCACCGGTGACCTGGACGGAGGTCGAGGACTGCGGCACACCGGCCCAGCTGTCCTTCGAGGCGCCGGACATGGGCCCCCGCCTCCAGGACTACGGCGACCTGCTGGCCCCGCTCCTCGACAGCGAGCGGGCGGCACCACTGCCGTGAACACACCGTCGGGCGACCGCGGGCAGGTCGTGGCCGGCCGCGCCCGCACGGCGGTGCCTCAGCTCGTGCGCAGGCCCGCGCCCCCGGGTGAGGGCAGGCGCCCCGGCTCAGACCTTCGTCCAGGTGTGGCGGTCCCGTGCCATCGCGTGCAGGGCCTCCACGTCCGCCGGTTTGAGCACCCCGCCGAGGCGGGCGAGGCCTTCGAGGTCGGTGTCCGCGAGGACGCGGACCCCACGGGGCGGGAGGGGGACCGTCACGGCTGCGGGGCCGACGAGGGCGAGGACCGGGTGGACCTCGGCCGTCAGGGCGTAGGAGGCACGGTCGGCGTCGGCGCGGACGCGGCGCAGCAGCGGCTGGGGGTCGCGGCGACCGAAGGCGACCATCGGGTCGGCGACCGTGACCCGCTGCCTGCGGGCGTACAGCGCGTGCACGGCGAACAGTCCGGCGGGACCGATCACCACATGGTGGACGCGGTCGCCACCGGGCAGCGGGACGGAGTGCAGGGTGTGCCAGCCCGCGCCGTCGAGGCTGTCCAGCGCCTCCCCCACGGTCTGTTCCGCCTCCAGCGCGCGCCGACGGGGGTCGCGGCGGATCAGGTGCGGGGAGCCGGGATCCCGGTCCAGGGCGATCTGGAGGGCCTCGCCGGGCCGGTTGGGCGCGAGGTCGTCGTCCGGGTGGAGGGTGAGACGGGCCAGTTCGGCGGGCGTCGGCACCGGGGGCGGGCCCACGGCCACCGGGCCGGTCAGGAAGGGCCCGAGGACATCGAGCACATCCTCTCTGCGGTCCTCTCTCAGCAGATTGATCCGGGCCGCCTCACGGTCGTACCAGGCGATGTTCGTGCCGTCCGTGAGGCAGACGTACAGCCGCTCCTGACCATGGCGCCAGGTCGGTACGACGCGCAGTCCGCTCATGCACCATCACCCCATGGACCATGGGAACAGGCGGGGTGCTGCGCAGGCAAGAAGCCGGTTACCTTTGGGGTGAGCTGCCGTGAGTTGCAGGGCTTGGCGCAGGGGGCTTGGGAGGCGCTGTTGCGGACCCGCAGGAAGCAACCCGATGTACCGGCTCCGGACAGAGCGTGGGACGAGATCGTGCCCGGGCTGTGGATGGGCGGGCACGAGTTCCAGGGCATGTCCGGACAACGGGAGTTCGCCGTCGTACGGGACGAGTTCGAGGTCGTCCAGACGCTGTTGCGGCTGCCGGGCCACGGCCCCGATCCCGGCGTCGAGCACCACGTGTGGCCGATTCCGGACGGCCCGCTGGACGGGACCCAGCTCACGGGCGTGATGCGGCTGGCACAGGCCGCGAGCGACGCACTCGACGAGGGCCGCAAGGTCCTCGTCCGCTGTTACCACGGTTACAACCGCTCGGGCCTGGTCGTGGCACACGCCCTGGTCCGCAGGGGGCATACGGCCGACGAGGCGATCCGGCTGATCCGGAGCCGGCGCTCGTCGTGGGCGCTGCACAACGAACTGTTCGTCGAGTACCTCCGGGCCGGCCTTCCGACGGCCCGGCTCCTGGAGGAGCTGACCGAGTAGTGCGGCCCGGGGACGCCGGAACGTAAAAAGGACTTCCACACGAATAAGGTGGTCGGGCCGACACACCCCCCGGCGCACGCCCCCGACGCATGCCCCGACCCCAGGAGCACAGTGCCACCCGCCCGCCGCGCACCCCGTACGACCCGCGCCGTCGCCGCCGTCGCCCTGCTGCTCGCGGCCGCGTCGGGCTGCGGCGACGCGGGCGACCTGGTGGGCGCGGGCTCGACGCCGACCGCGATCAGCCCCGACCGTCTGTGGCCGCAGCTGACGCCCGCCTCCAGCCCGGCGTTCGAGATCGGCGAGGTGGACTCGCAGGTCGTGGCGGGCGTCTCGGTGCCCGGCGACGACATCCTCGAGGTGGACCCGGTCGCTCTCGTACGCGCGGAGATCAAGGAGGACGCCGGCAGCTACGCCGACGGGGGCTACGTCGAGACGGCCCGCCGGATGGCGGACTGCGGGAAGCAGGGAGCGGCCGGGAAGAGGTGTCCGGTCCTCCAGCCGTACTACCGCGACCTGACCGGTGACGGGCACAAGGACCTGGCGCTGGGCTTTCGGCAGCTGCCCGGCAATGTCACCGCCGTACGCGTCTTCACCGTCGAGAAGCACCGGCTCGTGCGGGTCATGCACTGGGAGGACGCGGTCAGCGGGGTCGAGCTGGCCGGGCGGTCCGTGATCATCCGCTCGCCGTCCGAGGTGGCCGGATACGAGTACCGGCTCCAGTGGACCTGGGATCCGGAGCAGAAGTCGATGCTCCTCACCCACGACGAGATGCTGCGCACCGGCAGCCGTGCCGTCGGGGATGCGCAGAACCCGGCGCCCGGCCCGTCCGCGAGCTCGCGATGAGACTCGCGCTGCCCCGCGGGTCCGGCACGCTGGCCGTGAAGGCCGCCGTCTTCATCACCGTGATGTGCTGCGCCCTCGCCGCGCTGCTCGGAGTCCTCGTGCATGTCTCGGTGACGAACCAGACCGTCGGTGAGGCCCGTGAGCTGGCGCTGAGCCGGTTGAAGGACGCGACCGAGGCGTACGAGGCCGGGGACACGCTGAAGTGGGACGCCGGTGTGGATCCGCCGGACCTGCCGGGCTCGTTGCGGGCGCTGGCGGTCGCCGGGGACCGCGGCACGATGGTCGGCGTGCACCGCGGGCGCCCCGTGATGTGGGCGGCGGGTCCGGTGGACGGGGACCGGTCGCTGGCCGTGGAGGTCGACTACTCGCAGAACGCGCGGACGATCGCGGCGCTCGACCGGGCGATCCTGTGGTCGTCGGCGCTGGCGATCACGGCGACGCTGCTGGTGGGCGCGTTCGCGGTCACCAGGGTGACGACGCGGCTGCACACGACCGCTCGGGTGGCCCGGCGGATCAGTGCGGGCGACCTCGACGCGCGGGTCGACGATCCCCGTACGAAGGATCCGTCGCGGCCGCAGGACGAGGTGGCCGCGGTGGCCGTCGCGCTGGACTCGATGGCGGTGTCCCTGCAGGGGAAGCTGCTGAGTGAGCAGCGGTTCACGGCGGATGTCGCGCATGAGCTGCGGACGCCTCTGACCGGGCTGCACGCGGCCGCCGAGTTGTTGCCGCCGGGGCGGCCCACGGAGCTGGTGCGGGATCGCGTGGGGGCGTTGCGGACCCTGACGGAGGATCTGCTGGAGATCTCCCGGCTGGACACCGGGCGGGAAACCGTGGAGCTGGACACCGAGCCCTTGGGGGCGTTGGCCGAGCGGGTGGTCCGTGCGTCCGGTACCGATACCGAGGTCGTTGTCGTGCGGGACCTTGCCGTGGAGACGGATCGGCGGCGGCTGGAGCGGGTGTTGGGCAATCTGGTGGTCAACGCGCATCGGCACGGCCGGGGGCCGGTGTCTTTGACGGTGGACGGGCCGGTGGTGACCGTGCGGGACCACGGGGACGGGTTTCCGCCGTATCTCATCGAGCACGGGCCGCAGCGGTTCCGTACCGAGGGCGTCTCGAAGGGGCACGGCCTGGGGTTGACCATCGCGGTGGGGCAGGCGGAGGTGCTGGGGGCGCGCCTTTCGTTTTCCAACGCGGTGAACGGCGGGGCGGTCGCGACGTTGTTCTTGCGGTAGCCGGCCCTGGGCCGGTTCTCCTATGGCTCAGTGTGAAAGGCGACCTGTGTACGGGGCTCCTAACGTGGCGAATAGTCAGGTTCGCACTCCCATCACGGAGGTCCCCCCATGTCCCTGCGCTCCCGTCTCTCCATAGCCGTGGCCGTCGGCGCCCTCGCCGTCACCGCCCTCGCCACGCCCGCCGTCGCCGGTGACGACCCGGACGACCCGCGCGACGACTGGGGGCAGAACCAGAACCAGGATCAGAACGAGGATCAGAACCACAACGAGGACCAGAACCACAGCCAGGACCAGGACCAGGGCCAGGGCCAGGGCCAGAACCAGGGCCAGGGCCAGGGTCAGGGTCAGGGTCAGGACCAGGACCAGGGTCAGGGCCAGGGCCACAACCCCCGCCTGTCCAGAGGCGTCGTGACGACCGGTTCGCTGGCGCTGCGCAGTGCGCCGAACCGGGGCGGTCAGATCATCCGGTGGGCCGACCGGGGCGAGGTCGTCACGATCTTCTGCAAGACCAACGGCCAGAGCGTCCAGGGCAACGGCCAGTGGTACCTCCTCACGGACGGCACCTGGGCCTGGGGCCCGGCCCGTTACATCAGGACCACCGGACCGGCGCCACGCTGGTGCTGACATCCCCCGCACGCTAGGAGACATTACGTCCTCTTTGGGTAAGTTCCGGACATGACCAAGGCCGGAACCACCGTGGCCCCCGCGGAGACCTCCGCTCCCTCGGTACGCCTGCCCCGGCGCCGTGGCATCGAACTGGCCCTCATCGTCCTCGCCGTCCTGCTGTCGGTGTACGGCTACTGCGCTGTCGGCCTCGCCAAGAACGGCTCCGTCCCGCCCGGCGCCGCCGGTTACGGCGCCGGGCTCTGCGTACTCGCGCTCATCGCCCACGGAGCGGTGCGTCTGAGGGCGTCGTACGCCGATCCGCTCCTGCTGCCGATCGGCGTACTGCTCAACGGCCTGGGCCTCGTCCTGATCTACCGGCTCGACCTGGAGACACCCGGCGACCGCGCGGCCCCCACCCAGCTCGTGTGGTCCACGGTCGGGGTGACCCTGTTCATCGTGGTCGTGCTGATGCTGCGCGACCACCGCGTGCTCCAGCGGTACGCCTACGTCTGTGTCGCCGCCGCACTGGCCCTGCTGACCCTCCCGATCCTCTTCCCCTCCGTGAACGGCGCCCGCATCTGGATCCGGATCGCCGGGTTCTCCATCCAGCCGGGCGAGTTCGCCAAGGTGCTGCTGGCGGTGTTCTTCGCCGCGTATCTCGCGACCAACCGGAACGCGCTGGCGTTCACGGGGCGGCGGCTGTGGGGGCTTCAGCTGCCCACCGGGCGGGTGCTGGGCCCGCTGCTCACCATCTGGCTGATCAGCGTCGGGGTCCTGGTCCTGGAGCGGGACCTCGGCACCTCGCTGCTGTTCTTCGGGCTGTTCGTCGTTCTGCTGTACGTCGCCACCGGACTCACCGGCTGGATCGCGCTGGGCCTGCTGCTCGCCGCCGTCGGCGCCTTCGCCGTGGGCCGGCTGGAGCCGCATGTGCACATCAGGGTGGAGGACTGGCTGCACCCCTTCGCGTCGATCGAGGCGGGCCAGGGGCCGAACCAGCTCGCGCAGTCCCTGTTCGCCTTCGCGGCGGGCGGGGTCCTCGGCACCGGGCTCGGGCTCGGCCACTCCATCCTGATCGGCTTCGCCGCGAAGTCGGACTTCATCCTGGCGACCGCCGGCGAGGAGCTGGGCCTGGCGGGCCTCGCCGCGATCTTCCTGCTGTACGCCCTGCTGGTGGAGCGCGGCTACCGGGCGGGCCTCGCCCTGCGCGACCCGTTCGGACGACTGCTCGCGACCGGCCTCGCCTCGATCGTGGCGCTCCAGGTGTTCGTGATCGCGGGCGGGGTCGGCGGACTGATCCCGCTCACCGGCATGGCGATGCCGTTCCTCGCGCAGGGCGGCTCGTCGGTCGTCACCAACTGGGCGATCGTCGCCCTGCTGATCCGGGTGAGCGACTCGGCCCGCCGCCAGTACGACGGAAAGGAGAACCCGTGACGACGCGAGGCCCCGGTATGGCCCGTTACATCCGGCACGCCGCCTGCTTCTGCACCCTGCTGCTCGTGGCGCTCCTCGTCAACGCCACCCGCGTCCAGGTCGTCCAGGCCCGAGCCCACGGCGAGAACCCGGCCAACCGCCGCGAAACCATCGCCCGTTACAGCCGGGAGCGCGGCGACATCCTGGTCGGCGGCCGACCGGTCACCGGGTCCCGGGACACCGGGGAGCAGTTGCGCTACGAACGGACGTACACGGACGGGCCGTTGTACGCGCCGGTGACCGGCTTCGCCTCGCAGGAGTACGGCACGTCCTTCCTGGAGCACACCGAGGACTCGGTCCTCTCCGGCTCGGACCCTCTGCTGGCACCGTTCCCGCTGTGGAACGACTTCACGCGCAGACGCAACCCGGGCGGGAACGTCGTCACCACGCTCAACAGGGCCGCACAGAAGGCCGCCTTCCACGGGCTCGGCGGCCGCAAGGGCGCGGTGGCGGCGGTGGAGCCGGCGACGGGCCGCGTGCTCGCGCTGGCGTCCTCCCCTTCGTACGACCCCGCGGCGCTGTCCGGGAACGATCCGCGGGTGGGCCGGGCCTGGGCCCGGCTCAACGAGGACGCGGACCGGCCCATGCTCAACCGGGCGGTACGGCAGACCTATCCGCCGGGGTCCACGTTCAAGGTGGTCACCGCGGCGGCTGCGCTGGACGCGGGTGTCATCAAGGACGTGGACGCGCCGACCGACTCGCCGGAGCCGTACACCCTGCCCGGTACCACCACCTCCCTCACCAACGAGTCCGAGGGCTGCGAGGACCTGTCCCTGCGGGAGGCCTTCCGGTGGTCGTGCAACACGGTGTTCGCGAAGCTCGGGGTGAAGGTCGGGGTGGGTGACATGACGGCCACCGCGCACGCCTTCGGCTTCAACGACAACTCACTGCGGATCCCCTTCTCGGTGGCCCGCAGCACCTTCGACCCGACCGTCGACAAGGCTCAGCTGGCCCTGTCGTCGATCGGCCAGTACAACACCCGCGCGACCCCGCTCCAGATGGCGATGGTCTCGGCGGCGGTCGCCAACGGCGGGCAGATCCGCACGCCCTATCTGGTGGAGCGGACGACGACGGACGACGGGGACACGGTGGCGACGGCGGGCTCACGCCCGGTACGGCAGGCGATGTACCCGGCGACGGCGGCACGGCTGAAGGAGCTCATGGCCCAGGTGGTCACGGAGGGCACCGGCACCAACGCGGCCATCCCGGGCGCCGTCGTCGGCGGCAAGACCGGCACCGCCCAGCACGGCATCGGCAACTCCGGGATCCCGTACGCCTGGTTCGTGTCGTGGGCGCAGGGCGAGCGGGACATGGAGCCGAAGGTCGCGGTGGCCGTGGTGGTGGAGGACGCGTCGGCGGTCCGGGGGGACATCACCGGGGGCGGGGTGGCGGCGCCGATCGCGCGAGGTGTGATGGAGGCGGTGCTGAACTCCAGGTATTGAGACGGGGGTTGAGTCCCGCCCGGTCACCGACCTAACGTTCGGTACATGACTGGAGCCAACGCGTACCAACTCGCCCAGGTGAACATCGGCCGTCTCAAAGCCCCGCTGGACTCCCCGCAGTTGAAGGCCTTCGTCGACAACCTCGATCCCGTGAACGCCGACGCGGACAGCGCCGACGGCTTCGTCTGGCGACTGGAGGGCGAGTCCGGCGACGCGACGGACATCGCCGTCTTCGGCGACGAGTGGCTGATCATCAACATGTCGGTGTGGCGGGACACCAACGCGCTGACGGCGTACATGTACCAGGGCCGGCACCGCGAGATGCTCGCCCGCCGCAGGGAGTTCTTCAAGCGGGTCCAGGAGGCGATGGTGGCCCTGTGGTGGGTCCCGGCCGGCCATCGCCCCACGGTCGCCGAGGCGGAGTCCCGCCTGCTGCACCTGCGCACGAACGGGCCCACACCGTACGCGTTCACCCTGCGGACGCCGTTCCCGGCACAGGGGGCCGAGCAGTTCACGGCTCCGGCGATCCCCGACGATCTGGGCTGCCCGGCCTAGGGCCTGTCGCGGCACGCAGGTGATGCGTCACTCCTCGGTGGCGCCCGCCTCGATGGCCTGCGCCACCTCGGCGACCCGCTCCCGCTCCTCGGCCGCGAACCGCTCGGCGTCCAGCTTCTCCGCGATCTCCTCGTCCTGGGCCATGAGGAGGTCGAGGTTGGAGTCGCCCATCTCGAACACGCCCATGTCGACGTAGGCCTGCTGGAGACGCTTGCCCCACAGGCCGATGTCCTTGACGCAGGGGACGATCCGGGAGAAGAGCAACTGGCGGAAGAGGGCGAGGAATTCGGACCGTTCGGCGTATTCCTCGGCCTCCGCCTTCGGGATGCCGAAGTTCTCCAGGACCTCGACTCCGCGCAGGCGGTCACGCATCAGGTAGCAGCCCTCGATGACGAACTCCTCACGTTCGCGCAGTTCGGCCTCGGAAAGCTGCTGGTAGTAGTCGCGCAGCGCCATGCGGCCGAAGGCAACGTGCCGGGCCTCGTCCTGCATGACGTACGCGAGGATCTGCTGGGGGAGGGGCTTGTCCGTCGTGTCGCGGATCATGCCGAACGCGGCCAGGGCCAGTCCCTCGATGAGGACCTGCATGCCGAGGTAGGGCATGTCCCAGCGCGAGTCCCTGAGAGTGTCGCCCAGCAGCGACTGGAGGTTGTCGTTGATCGGGTACAGCATCCCGATCTTCTCGTGCAGGAAACGGCCGTAGATCTCCGCGTGCCGCGCCTCGTCCATCACCTGGGTCGCCGAGTAGAGCTTGGCGTCGAGGTCGGGGACGGACTCCACGATCCGCGCGGCGCACACCATCGCGCCCTGCTCGCCGTGCAGGAACTGGCTGAACTGCCAGGAGGCGAGGTGCTTGCGGAGCTCTCCCTTGTCCTGGTCGGTGAACTTCGCCCAGTACTTGGTGCCGTAGACGGAGATGGACTCGTCGGGGGTGCCGAGCGGGTCGTACGGGTCGACCTCGAGGCTCCAGTCGATGCGCTTCTGACCGTCCCACTGCTTGTCCTTGCCCTTCTGGTAGAGGGCGAGGAGGCGGTCGCGGCCGTCGTCGTACTCCCAGCTGAAACGGGCCTTGCCCGTCGCCGGCACCTGCCAGTGGGGGTCCCGGGGATCCGTGGTGTACAGGTCGAAAGTCGGCATGTTCCGCAGGCTGCCCCTTCGTAGACGCCGGGTCAACAAGTCGTGCGCAAGGGATTGACGAGCTTGCTGACAAGCAGTCTCATAAGAGCCATGACGAGTCTGACAGAAGTCGACGCGCTCGAAGGGCTGCGTGACGCGCTCGGTCTGCTCAAGGACCGGGAGCAGGTCGCCGAGCGGCTGCTCGACTCCTCCAGGAAGCGCTCCTTCGACCCGGACGAGGAACTGGACTGGGACGCGCCCTTCGATGAGGGCAAGTGGTTCTGGCCGCCGGAGCTGGTCTCGCTGTACGACACCCCGATGTGGCGGCGGATGAGCGAGGAACAGCGGATCCTGCTCTCGCAGCACGAGGCCGCGGCGCTGGCCTCGCTGGGTATCTGGTTCGAGATCATCCTCATGCAGCTGTTGTGCCGTCACATCTACGACAAGGCGGCGACGAGCGCGCATGTGCGGTACGCGCTCACCGAGATCGAGGACGAGTGCCGGCACTCCAAGATGTTCGCGCGGCTGATCTCGCGGGGCGGGACACCCTGGTATCCGGTGAGCCGGGGCCATCAGCAGCTGGGCCGGCTGTTCAAGACGATCTCCACGACGCCGGGATCCTTCACGGCGACGCTGCTGGGTGAGGAGATCCTCGACTGGATGCAGCGGCTGACGTTCCCGGACGAGCGGGTGCAGCCGCTGATCAGGGGGGTGACGCGGATCCATGTGGTGGAGGAGGCGCGGCATGTGCGGTACGCCCGGGAGGAGCTGCGGCGGCAGATGGTCTCCGCTCCGCGGTGGTCGCAGGAGTTCACTCGGGTGACGTCCGGGGAGTTCGCGCGGGTGTTCTCCGTGGCGTTCGTGAATCCGGAGGTGTACACGAATGTGGGCCTGGACCAGCGGGAGGCGTTGGCGCAGGTGAAGGCGAGCGGTCATCGGAAGGAGGTCATGCAGACCGGCGCGAAGAGGCTGACCGACTTCTTGGACGACATCGGGGTGCTGCGCGGTGTCGGGCGGAGGCTGTGGAAGTCGTCGGGTCTGCTGGCCTGATGTCGGCTGCGGGCCGGTGGGGGCTGGTCGCGCCCACGCGGCGGAGCCGCCCGTCGATACAGCCCCGCGCCCCTGAGAGGTGAGTACTGCCAGGCACGTCCGACGGCACCCACCCAGGGGCGCGGGGCTGTGACATCAGCGGCTCCGCCGCGGGGCGCGACCAGCCACGACGTACCCCCAGACGGCCGACTACCCTTCGAGGCATGACCCCTGCCGCGCCCGCCTATCGTCGCCTCAGCGTCGAGGAGCGACGCAGTCAGCTTCTCGAAGCCGCCCTCACCCTTTTCGCGCACCGGGTTCCCGAGGACGTCTCCCTCGACG
Source organism: Streptomyces canus (assembly GCF_030816965.1). Lineage (NCBI taxonomy): Bacteria > Bacillati > Actinomycetota > Actinomycetes > Kitasatosporales > Streptomycetaceae > Streptomyces > Streptomyces canus. Next base: position 6,825,719 of record NZ_JAUSYQ010000002.1, on the reverse strand, counting down.
ACGTGGCGGAAGCGGCCGGAGTCTCCCGTCCCCTCGTCTACCGGTACTTCCCGGGCGGCAAGCAGCAGCTCTACGAGGCGGCCCTCCGCTCCGCCGCCGATGAGCTGGAGCAGTGCTTCGACGAGCCCCGGGAGGGCCCCCTCCTCACCCGCCTCTCCCGCGCCCTCGACCGCTACCTCGCCTTCGTCGACGAGCACGACGCCGGTTTCAGCGCGCTCCTCCAGGGCGGCAGCGTGGTCGAGACGTCCCGGACCACCGCCATCGTCGACGGCGTACGACGGGCCGCCGCCGAGCACATCCTCAGGCACCTCGGCGTCGCCGAACCCGGCCTGCGGCTGCGCATGACCGTACGGATGTGGATCACCGCGGTGGAGGCGGCCTCGCTGATCTGGCTCGACGAGGGCAAGCAGCCCCCGGTCGAGGAGCTGCGCGACTGGCTGGTCGAGCAGTTCGTCGCCGTGCTCTCCGTGACCGCGAACCGCGACCCGCAGACCGCCGCGCTGGTCACGGCCCTCGCGGCGGATGGCTGACACTGGTGCGGTGAAGAGCGAAGACACCCCCTTCGAGGGCGGCCCCATGGACGGCCGGGTGCTGCCCGTGCTGCTGGGTCCCACGGGCCGGCCGCCGAAGACGTACCGCATCCCCGTCCCCGACGCGGCCGGCGGCCCGCCCACCGTGCTGGTCTACCGCCTGGTGCCCAGGGGTCACTCCAGGATGGGGATCCAGAAGGGGTGGAAGTACGAGTATGCCGCCGAAGGTGAAAACGGGGTGGGCCAGGTGGGCAGGCTGAAATGGCCCTGGTCCAAGCCCGACAGGCCCAACGACGGGCCGAACGAGGGACCGGCTGACACCGAAGGGTGACGAGGTTGCGCCGAACCGCCCACCCGGCGCGCGAGGACGCCGACGCCGCCTGATGCTCACCGTGCGGAACAGAGGGGCTGCTCCGCACGGGAGGTGATGGCGTGTCAGGAAGGCTTCTGCGTCTGGCGTGTACGGCGGCGGTGGCGGTCGGCACCGTCCTCGCGCCGCTGCCCGCGGCGGCTGTCCCGGAGCCGGAGCCGCGCGAGCGTTCCGTCGCCGACCTGGTGACGGATCTTCAGCGGCTGTACCGGGAGGCCGAGGAGGCCACCGAGACCTACAACGCCACCGAGGAGAAGCTGAAGGAGAAGCGCGCGGAGGTCACCCGCCTCGATACGCAACTCTCCCAGACCCGCCTCTCCCTGCACGACAGCCGGGGTGCCGCGGGACGGCTGGCCCGGCAGCAGTACCAGAACACCACCAGTATCTCGCCGTACGTCCGCCTCCTGCTCGCCCGCGATCCCCAGCACGCTCTCGACCAGGGCCATGTCATCGGCCAGTTGGCGCGCGAGCGGGCCGTGACGGTGGGCCGCCTGACCGGCACCGAGCACCGCGCCGACGAACTCGCCCGCAGGGCGCGCAAGGCGCTCGACGACCAACTCACGCTCGCCGCCCGGCAGAAGCAGCAACGGGACGACGTACAGGAGAAGCTCGCCGACGTGGAGGCACTCCTCGCCTCCCTCACCGCCGAACAGCTCACCCGGCTGGCCGAGTTCGAGGAGAAGGGGGTCGAGAAGGCGCAGCAGGAGCTGACGACGTCCGGCGCCCTCGGCGAGGAGGACCGCAAGCCCACCCGGAAGGGCGAGACGGCCCTGCGGTACGCCCGGCGGCAGCTGGGGAAGCCGTACGAGTGGGGCGCGGAGGGCCCGAAGACGTACGACTGCTCGGGCCTGACGTCGGAGGCCTGGGCGCACGCCGGCATCCCGATCCCGAGGACCAGCCAGGAGCAGTGGGCGCGGCTCCCGAGGATCCCTCTGGAGGAACTACGCCCCGGTGACCTGGTGATCTACTTTCCCAAGGCGACCCACGTGGCGCTGTACATGGGGAGGGGAAAGGTCATCGAGGCTCCGAGAACCGGCGAGCGGATCAAGATCTCCCCGATCGCAGCCCACCCGCTCCTCGGAGCCGTACGTCCGGACAGCCACGCCCCCCAGGAGGCGCGGGGAACCGCGCGACCAGCCACAGACGACCCCGCCCCCGCACGACGATGATCAGCCGCCCGCCACCGAAGCCAGGTAGGCCCCCGCCTTCTCCGGCTCGTAGAAGAAGTTCTCGAAGTCGGCCGGGTCGTCGAAGCCGTTGGCGAACCGGTCCGCCACCGGCGGCAACTGCCCGGCCGCCCCGATCAGATTCAGGATGTGCTCCGGCGGGGGCGCGAGCATCGCGTTCGTCCACTTGGTGACGTGCTGGGCGGTGGCCCAGTACCGCTCGAACGTCGCCCGCATCCACTCCTCGTCGAACTCCTTCTCCCCCTGGTCGAGAATCGACGCGAGATAGGAGGCCGCGCACTTGGACGCGGAGTTGGAGCCCTGCCCGGTGATCGGGTCGTTGGCGACGACGACGTCGGCCACGCCCAGGACCAGTCCTCCACCGGGCAGGCGGCCTATCGGGTTGCGCACGGTGGGCGCGTAGCGGCCGGCCAACGTGCCACCGGCGTCCGTGAGTTCGACCTTCGTGGCGCGTGCGTACTCCCACGGCAGGAACTTCTCCATGAGTTCCAGGGTCAGGGAGAGATGTTCCGCCGGGTCCTTCACGCCGTTGAAGACGTCGAGCGGGCCGCCGGGTATGCCCTCCCAGAAGAGGATGTCGGCGCGCCCGGAGGTCGTGAGCGTCGGCATGACGAAGAGTTCACCGACGCCGGGGACGAGGTTGCAGCGGACGGCCTCGGTCTCCGGGTGCTCGGGGCGCGGGCCCAGGCCGTGGACGTAGGAGACGGCGAGCGCGCGCTGCGGCTCGCGGTACGGGGAGCGTTCCGGGTCCCTCGCGAACATGGAGACCAGCTCGCCCTTGCCGGCCGAGACCAGCACGAGGTCGTACGTACGGGAGAAGTAGTCGAGGTCGCCGACCGCCGCGCCGTGGATGACGAGCTGGCCGCCGCGCTGCGCGAAGGTCTCCATCCAGCCGGCCATCTTGACCCGCTGGTCGACCGACTGCGCGTACCCGTCGAGCCTGCCCAGCCAGTCGATCGCGCGCTGCGAGGGCCCCGGGTCGAACGAGCCGGGAGCCGCCACCGAGACGCCGAGTCCTTCGATCTTCGGGGCCTGGGACTCCCAGAAGTTCAGCTGGAGATGGCGCTCGTGCTGGAGTGCCGTGTGGAACATGCACTGCGTCGACATGACCCGGCCGGAGCGGATCTCGTCCGCCGTCCGGTTGGACATCAGGGTGACCTCGTACCCGTGCGACTGGAGGCCGAGGGCGAGCTGGAGTCCGGACTGGCCGGCTCCGACGACGAGTATCTTCCGCATGCGGGGCTGTTCTCCTACTCGGGGGTGACGTCCAGTGCGTGGCCGACGAGGGACAGGAGGGTCTCGATCACCGAGATCTTCCTCCGCGCGTCCATGATCATGACAGGTATGTGGGCGGGGATCGTCAACGCCTCTCGCACGTCCTCCGGTTCGAAGCGATCACTGCCGTCGAAGTGGTTGACCGCGACGACGTAGGGCATCCCACAGCCGTCGAAGTAGTCCAGCGCCGGAAAACAGTCCTTCAACCGCCTGGTGTCCGCGAGGACCACCGCGCCTATCGCGCCCCGCACCAGGTCGTCCCACATGAACCAGAAGCGCTCCTGGCCCGGCGTGCCGAAGAGGTACAGGACCAGGTCGTCGTCGAGCGTGATGCGGCCGTAGTCCATGGCCACGGTGGTGGTGGCCTTCTCCGGGGTGCCGGTGAGGTCGTCGACCTGCTCGCTGGCCTCGGTCATCAGCGCCTCCGTCTGGAGGGGCTCGATCTCCGAGACGGTGCCGACGAGGGTGGTCTTGCCGACGCCGAAACCGCCGGCCACGACTATCTTCGTGGCGATGGGGGCCCGCGTGCGGTCCGTCTGCCAGGACCTGAGGTTGTCGTCGGTCTCGACATCGACGAACGGGGTGACGCCGAACGCCTGGGAGGCGGCGGCGTCAGAGACGACGGAGTCCACTGAGCACCCTTTCCAGCAGAGCGCGGTCGGGACGGCCCGTACCGTGACCGGTCCCGGTGCCGTACACACGGATCTTTCCCTGGTCCGCGAGGTCGCTGAGGAGCACGCGGACCACCCCGAGCGGCATCTTCAGCAGCGCGGCGATCTCGGCCACCGTGCGCATCCGGCGGCACAGTTCGACGATGGCCCGCAGCTCCGGCATGACCGACTTCAGCCCGCCGTTGGTGAGCTCCTTGCGCTCCTCGGGGGCTTCGAGGGCCGCGGTGCTTGCCACGAACGTCTCCACGAGGAGGACGTGGCCGAAGCGGGTACGGCCGCCGGTGAGCGAGTACGGCCGTACCCGGGCGGCTTTGCGGTCACCGCCGCGGACCGGGAGGCCGGGCCTGTTCGTCATCGGGCTCCCCCTGTCGGGTCGTTCTCCAGCGACTGGCGCAGCTCGCTGCGGAGTTCGGGCGTCAGGACGTGTCCCGCGCGGCCGACGAACAGCGCCATGTGGTACGCCACCACGCTCATGTCGCAGTCGGCGGAGCCGTGCACACCGAGCAGCGAACCGTCGCTGATCGACATCACGAACAGGCTGCCGTCGTCCATCGCGATCATGGTGTGTTTGGTCGCGCCGAAGTCCATGAGCTTCGCAGCGCCGAGGGTGAGGCTGCCGATGCCGGAGACGACGGTCGCGAGGTCGGCGGAGGAGCCGCGCGGGCCGGAGGGTTTCTCCTCGCGGGCCTCGCGGGCCGCCGCGTTCCGCCCGGCGTCGGAGGAGAGCAGGAGCAGTCCGTCGGAGGAGACGACGGCGACGGACTGGACGCCGGGGACCTCCTCGACGAGGTTGGTCAGCAGGAAGTGGAGATTGCGTGCTTCACGACTCAGTCCGAAGGTACTGGGCGCGGTCAACTGCTTGCCTCCTCGGCTGTGCCCCCCGTGGCTTCTTCGGATGCGGTGCTGTGCGTTGCCGGCAGTCTGCTCTCGCCGGTCTGTTCCTGGATCTCCGCTTCCACGTCGCGATAGCCGGCCTCCGCCCCCCGGCGGAAGCCGCCCAGCCTGCGGCGGAGGGCGTCGGCGTCCACGGAGCTGTTCCGTTGACGGGGCGCCGGGATGCTGGGTGCGGTGATCTTGGGGGTGCGCTTGGGGAGGCCCTTGTCGGTGAGGGGTTCCTCGTCGGCGCGGGTGTGTTCCGTCGCGGCATCGGTCTCGGCAACCGTGGGTCCGGGGGCCGACGGCTCCTCCGGTACGGGGTCCGGCTGCACCGGGTCCGGCTCCCCCTGTGCCGGTACGGGGGCCAGGAGTTCCATCGTCGTCTCGGCGGGGGACTCCGCCTCCGCGTGGCGTACGGCCTTCTCGGCCAGGTCCACCAGGGGGTCGCCCTGCGAACGGCCGCTCAGAACGTTGGAGTTGGCCTCCGCGTCGGCGCCGGGGAGGGAGAAGGAGTGGGGTGCGCCGGTGACCGGGCCGGTGCCGGAGGCCGGTACGGCGGACGTGGGCGCGGCGGTGAGCAGGGGCTTGGGGAGGACCACCACCGCGGCCACCCCGCCCTGCTTCTGCTCGCGCAGCTGCACCCGGACGCCGTGCCGGTGGGCGAGCCGGGCCACGACGTACAGGCCAAGGCCGAGTCCCTCGTCGCCCTCGTCGTACGACTCGTACGCGGCCTCGGGATCGAACTCGGCGAGGCGGGAGTTGAGGGTGGTCATCCGCTCGGCGGTCATGCCGATGCCCTCGTCCTGCACGGAGAGCATGACCTCGCCGCTCTCCAGGAGCCACCCGGAGACCTCGACGGGCAGGTCGGGCGGGGAGAACGAGGTGGCGTTCTCCATCAGTTCGGCCAGGAGATGGGAGAGGTCGTCCGCGGCGAAGCCCGCCACGTGGGCGTGCGGCGGGAGGGCGGCGATGCGGACGCGCTCGTAGCGCTCGATCTCGCTGACCGCGGCGCGGACGACGTCGACGAGCGGGACGGGTCCGGCGCTCTGCTGCACGTGTTCCGTACCGGCCAGGACGAGGAGGTTCTCGCTGTGGCGGCGCATGACCGTGGCGAAGTGGTCGAGCTTGAAGAGGGTCGCCAGGCGGTCCGGGTCCTGCTCTCGCTCCTCCAGGCTCTCGATGACGGCGAGCTGCCGCTCCACGAGGCCGAGGGTACGCAGCGCGAGGTTGACGAAGGTGGCGCCGATGGTGGTGCGCAGCCGCTCCAACTGGGCCGCGGAGTCGGCGAGTTCGCCCTTGAGCTGCTCGCGCGCGTCCGCCATCTTCTGGCGCTGGCCGACCAGGTGCTTGCGGTCGGACTCCAGGGTGTGGATCCGCTCGGCGAGCGCGACGCTGTGCGTGTGCAGGGCGTTGACGGAGCGGACGACCTGGGCGAACTCGTCGTTGCGGCCGGTGAAGGAGACCGCTTCCTCGGTCGTGGGGTCCTCGGCCCCGGCGAGCCGGGCGGAGCCGCGGCGCAGCACGGAGAGGGGGCGGGTGAGGGTGCGGGCCATCGCGGTGGCGATACCGACGGCCAGCAGCATCAGGGCGCCGAGGATCGCGACGCGCAGCTCCAGCGCGGTGACGTCGTCGTCGCGCAGCTGGGCGAGCTCCTTGACCCGGCGGTCGAAGAGCGCGGACTCGGCGCCGCGCATGAGGTCGACGCGGGCGGAGAGCGCCGCGCCGAGCTTGGCGGTGCTGGTGCCGAGCTCTCCGCCGGAGAGGGTGGGCTGGTCGGTCAGGGCGGCGAGGTACTTGTCGGCGGAGTTGACCTCGGGGCCGGTGACGGTGGAGTCGTAGCTCGCCTTGGCGGTGGCGGGCGCGGAGTCCTGGAAGTCGGCGAGGGCCGCGTCGGAGCGCAGCCGGGCCTGCTGGGCGGCGGCGCTGAGCGCGTCGCGCTGCTTGGCGTCGGCGACCGAGGACACCCTCTTGGTGCTGGTGAGGCCGGTGATCGGGTCGTAGTCGCTCTCGGTCGACGTCGGCACGCTGAGGGCTGCGAGCAGCAGTCCGCGGGTGGCGGCGGCCTGCTGTACGGCGGAGTCCAGCTCGGCGAGGGAGTAGGCGCCGGAGCCCGCGCGGGACGGCATCCTCTCGGCCAGTTCCTCGGCGAGCCGGTGCAGTTCGGTGATGGCGGCGGAATAGGCGCTGTGCGTCTCGAGCGCGGTGGTCTTGCCGGTGAGCGCGGAGCGCCGTACGGCGGCGATGTCGTCCAGGTCGCCGCGCAGGGTCGTGGACAGGTCGCTGTCGGCGCGCAGTTCCTCTGCCTGGCGGTCGACGCGGGCGCTCGACTGCTCGCCGGGCGCCTTCGACCTGGGGCGCCCGGCCGCGATGTAGGAGGTGACCTCGTCGCGTTCGTCGGCGAGCGAGTGGGCAAGATCGAGGGCGTCCTGGGTCTGCTCGGCGAGCGTCACCAGGTCCTGGGAGTCGTGGAGGTCCCCTGAGGCGGTCACGAGGGAGGGGGCGCCGGCCCCGGCGATCGCGGCGGCCACGACGGCGACGGCGAGGATCAGCCGGGTGCGGACGTGGGTGGGGCGGCCCTTGCCGACGGGGGTCTCGGGGGCGCCGGGCGTGGCGGGTGCGCGCTCCGCGCCTGTCCCGGAGGCCGTCTGCTTGCCTGTGCGACGAGGCCGCGTCTTCTGCACCGCTGCTCGCATTCCTGAACTCGTGATACCCATGGGCCCGGGGTGACGCTCCGTCAACTGCTGTGCACACCGGGGTACGGTTCCCGACCCTCCCAGTGCCGGTGAGCGGTGGCCGCGCATAGCCTGAGCCGCCACCCGAAGGAGTGAACCCCGGAGGAGAGTTGGCGGGCAAGTTCCTGCGGCACGCGCACGGGCGTTGTTCGGCAGGCCGGTTGGACGCCGGCGAAGACCGATGGCAGTATTCGCCGCCACGCCTGCCCGGAGTGAACCATTCCATCCCAAACCTGGCGTCTGACCTGCGCGACTGCGTCAATTCCGCGCCTGTTGCCACCCTTTGGCGAAGCATGTGAAGGGCTCGTGCAGACTGGCCGAATGCGTACGGAACTTGTCTCGGAACCCGGTGATGTCAACCGCCCCAACGAGGACTTCGCGAGCGTCGCTCTCCCCGCTTCCGGACGGGGCGGTGTACTGATCGCCCTCGACGGGGTCACCCCGCCCGACGGCCCGACGGGCTGTCTGCATTCCGTCCCCTGGTTCACGGCCCGTCTCGGCGGGGCGCTGACCGAACTGGCCGTTTCGCTCATGGATGTTCCACCGGCCGAGGTGCTGTCCCGGGCCGTCGCGCACACAGCTGAGACACATGGTGAAGGTTGTGACCTTTCTCACCCACGGACGCCACAGGCGACGGTGGTGATGGCGCGGTGGTCCCCGGAGACGGTCGAGTACCTGGTCCTGTCGGACTCGGCGCTGCTCGTGGAGGCACCCGACGGCACGGTCACGGCCGTACTGGACGACCGGCTCTCCCGCCTCCCCCGCGCCTCCCTGGCCACGGACGCCCTGATCGACGCCAACCTCCGCAACAAGGAGGGCGGCTTCTTCACGGCGGCGGCCGATCCGTCGGTGGCGGAGCGCGCGGTGACGGGAGTACTGCCACGATCGGCGGTACGCACCCTGGTGGCCCTGACCGACGGGGCGACCCGGTGGGTGGAGAAGTTCCACGAGGGCGACTGGGGGGACTGCCTCAGCCTCGTCCGGAAAGAGGGGGCGCAGGCGCTGGTGGACCGCGTCCGGGAGCTGGAGCGGGCGGACGCGGAGACCCGGACGTATCTGCGCCGCAGCAAGACCCACGACGACGCGACGGTGGTGTACGCGGACCTGTGAGGGGCGGTGTCCCGCCGAACGGCACGGGAATCCGGCCACGCCGACCGACGAGGAGGTCCGCCACCTTCACATCCACGAGCCGACCTCCCCGGAGCGACGCCGGACCGACCGTCAGAGGCGATGCCCCGCCGAACGGCACGGGAATCCGGCCACGCCGACCGACAAGGAGGTCCGCCACCGTCACGTCCGCAAGCCGACCCCCGGGCGCCGCCGGACCGACCGCGGAGCGCTGTCCCCCCGAGCGGCACAGGAATCCCGGCCACGCCGACCGACAAGGAGGTCCGCCACCTTCACATCCACGAGCCGACCTCCCCGGAGCGACGCCGGACCGACCGTCAGAGGCGATGCCCCGCCGAGCGGCACGGGAATCCGGCCACGCCGACCGACAAGGAGGTCCGCCACCGTCACGTCCGCAAGCCGACCCCCGGGCGACGCCGGACCGACCGCGGAGCGCTGTCCCCCCGAGCGGCACAGGAATCCCGGCCACGCCGACCGACAAGGAGGTCCGCCACCTTCACATCCACGAGCCGACCTCCCCGGAGCGACGCCGGACCGACCGTCAGAGGCGATGCCCCGCCGAGCGGCACGGGAATCCGGCCACGCCGACCGACAAGGATGTCCGCCACCGTCACGTCCGCAAGCCGACCCCCGGAGCGCCGCCGGACCGACCGTGGAGGTCGGGCGGTCCCTGCCGGCGATGCCCGCCGAGGCCCGCCGCCGTGAGTTGCCGCTCCTGGCGATGCACCGGATCGTGCCTTCGTCCGGATCACGTAGGCCGCTCCGGTACAGCCCCGGCACCGCCGTGGGCGCCCGCACCGAGACCCCCGGCACCACCCGCCTCGCCCCCGCCCGGATCGCCACCCTCACCGCCAACCGGGCGATCGTCCGGACGGCCGGTATCCGGTCGACGCCTCCTCGACCACCCCGGGCTCGGGAGTGGCCCGATCGGGAGGCCGGCCCGCGACGACGCGACCAGCTCCCGGCGGTGGCCTACTTCTCCATGCCCCGGTTCAGCTGGTGCAGCAGCCGCGCCAGTTCGATGACCTCTCCCGGGTCCCAGTGCGCCAGCCGGCCCGCGTACCGGGCCCGGCGCGCGTCGCGGACCCTCTGCACCCGGGAACGGCCCTCCTGTGTGAGGTCGACGAGCCAGGCCCGGCCGTCCGCCGGGTCGGGTGCGCGGGCGACGAGGCCCAGGTCCTCCAGGGCGCGCAGCTGGCGGGACATCGTGGCCTTGCCGACGCCGATGTAGGCGGCCAGTTCGGTGGCGCGCTGGCGGCCGCATTCATCCAGACGGACGAGCAGGCCGTAGGCCGCCGACTCCAGGTCGGGATGGACCTCGCGGGCCATCTCCCCCTGGTTGGCCCGGGCACGGCGCAGCAGGACGGTCAACTCGCGTTCCAGTGCGAGGAATCCGGGCTGGTCCACACCGCTCGGCACCACGTCGGCCGCGCCCCGGCTCCCGCGCCGCCGTTTCCGTCTTCGTGCACGTCAGCCCCTGCCTTGAATGTCCCGGTCGTAAAGGTTTCCGCCAAATTGCGCCATCACCGCGGCTCCGTAAGTATTTCGCAGGGCTGGACCAGAGGCATCCTCCGGTCCCGCTTCCCACCCTCGTCGTCGTAGCAAGCGTCACCGCCGAGCAGCGGCTGGCATGCTCACGCCAGCCCGCACGGCCCACCCGTATTCCCCAACCGAGCATCACCGAGCCTTCGGAGGCACGCCATGCCCGTGCACAGACCCGGACCGATACGTCCCCCACGCCTCTTCCTCGTCGCACTCCTGCTCACCGCGTTCTCCTTGCTCCACCCGGCCGCCGCCTCGGCCGCCGAAACCCCCACCGCCACCCCGGCCCGCGGCTCCGCCCACATGGGAATGGGCGTCGTAGCGCATGACGGCCAGGGCGCCCTGCCCGCCGGCACCCGCGCCACCCAGGCGGAGGGCGTCGACGTCGCCAGCTACCAGGGCAACGTCTCCTGGTCGACCCTGTGGAACAGCGGGGTGCGCTGGGCGTACACCAAGGCGAGCGAGGGGACGTACTACAGGAACTCCTACTTCAGCCAGCAGTACACCGGCTCCTACGACGTCGGCATGATCCGCGGCGCCTATCACTTCGCCACCCCGGACACCAGCAGCGGCGCGACGCAGGCCGACTACTTCGTCGACAACGGCGGCGGCTGGTACGGGGACGGCAGGACACTGCCCGGCACCCTCGACATCGAGTGGAACCCGTACGGCGACGCGTGCTTCGGCAAGTCGCAGAGCGCGATGGTCACCTGGATCCGCGACTTCCTGAACCAGTACAAGGCGCGCACCGGCCGCAACGCCGTCATCTACACGGCCACCAACTGGTGGACCCAGTGCACCGGAAACTACGGCGGCTTCTCCGCCAACCCGCTGTGGATCGCCCGGTACGCCTCGACGGCGGGCACCCTCCCGGCCGGCTGGAGCTCGTACACCATGTGGCAGTACACCTCCTCCGGCCCGACGGTCGGCGACCACGACCGGTTCAACGGCGCCCTGGACCGCGTACAGGCGCTCGCCGGCGGCTGACCCACCCCGGCGTACGGCGAAGGCCCGGGCCTCCCTCACGAGAACCCGGGCCTTCACCTCATCCGGCAGCCGCGGGCCGAGCCCGCTGACGGACTACGGCGTCACGCCGCCACCGGAACCTCCGGCGTGGCCCCGTTGGTCGCCGGGGACAGCGCCAGCTCCAGGACCTGGCGGACGTCGGTGACGGCGTGGACGTCGAGCTTGTCCAGCACCTCCGCCGGGACGTCGTCCAGGTCGGCCTCGTTGCGCTTGGGGATGATGACGGTCGTCACCCCGGCGCGGTGCGCGGCGAGCAGCTTCTGCTTCACGCCGCCGATCGGGAGAACCCGGCCGGTCAGCGAGACCTCGCCCGTCATCGCCACGTCCGTGCGGACCAGGCGGCCGGAGAGCAGCGAGGCCAGCGCCGTCGTCATGGTGACGCCCGCGCTCGGGCCGTCCTTCGGGACCGCGCCCGCCGGGAAGTGGATGTGCACGCCCCGGTCCTTCAGGTCGCCGACCGGCAGTTCGAGCTCCGCGCCGCGCGACCGCAGGAAGCTCAGCGCGATCTGCGCGCTCTCCTTCATCACGTCACCCAGCTGGCCGGTCAGCGTCAGACCCGCCGCGCCCGTCTCCGGGTCGGCCAGCGACGCCTCGACGAACAGCACGTCTCCGCCCGCTCCGGTGACCGCGAGTCCGGTCGCCACCCCGGGGACCGCCGTACGGCGCTCCGCCGGGTCCTGGGCCGACTCGGGCACGTGGTGCGGCCGGCCGATCAGACCGCGCAGCTCCTCGGCCGTGACGGTGAACGGCAGCTCCCGTTCGCCCAGTTCGTGCTGGGCCGCCACCTTGCGCAGCAGCCTGGCGACGGACCGCTCCAGGGTGCGGACGCCCGCCTCGCGGGTGTACTCGCCGGCGAGCTTGCGCAGCGCGCTCTCGTCGATGACGACCTCGTCCTTGGCGAGCCCCGCCCGCTCCAGCTGGCGCGGGAGCAGGTGATCACGGGCGATGACGATCTTCTCGTCCTCGGTGTACCCGTCGAGCCGGACCAGCTCCATCCGGTCGAGCAGCGCCTCCGGGATGGCCTCCAGCACGTTGGCCGTGGCGAGGAAGACGACGTCCGACAGATCGAGCTCGACCTCCAGGTAGTGGTCGCGGAAGGTGTGGTTCTGCGCCGGGTCCAGGACCTCCAGGAGGGCCGCCGCGGGGTCGCCGCGGAAGTCGGAGCCCACCTTGTCGATCTCGTCGAGCAGGACCACCGGGTTCATCGACCCGGCCTCCTTGATCGCCCGCACGATCCGGCCGGGCAGCGCGCCGACGTACGTCCGCCGGTGACCGCGGATCTCCGCCTCGTCCCGTACGCCACCGAGGGCGACGCGGACGAACTTGCGGCCCATGGCGTGGGCCACGGACTCGCCCAGCGACGTCTTGCCGACACCGGGCGGGCCGACGAGCGCCAGGACGGCACCGCCGCGCCGGCCGCCGACGACCCCGAGACCCCGCTCGCTGCGGCGCTTGCGCACCGCCAGGTACTCGGTGATCCGCTCCTTCACGTCGTCGAGGCCCGCGTGCTCGGCGTCGAGGATCTCCTTGGCGCCCTGGATGTCGTACTGGTCCTCGGTCCGTTCGTTCCACGGCAGTTCGAGGACCGTGTCCAGCCAGGTCCGGATCCAGGAGCCCTCCGGGGACTGGTCGCTGGACCGCTCCAGCTTGTCGACCTCCTTGAGGGCGGCTTCCCGCACCTTCTCGGGCAGGTCGGCCGCCTCCACGCGGGCGCGGTAGTCGTCGGACTCCTCGCCCTCCTGCTCGCCGTTGAGCTCCCGCAGTTCCTTGCGTACGGCTTCCAGCTGACGGCGGAGCAGGAACTCCCGCTGCTGCTTGTCGACGCCCTCCTGGACGTCCTTGGCGATGGTCTCGGCGACGTCCTGCTCGGCGAGGTGGTCGCGGAGTTGCTGGGTGGCGAGCTTGAGGCGGGTGACCGGGTCCGCGGTCTCCAGCAGTTCGACCTTCTGCTCGGTGGTCAGGAAGGGCGAGTAACCGGAGTTGTCGGCAAGGGTGGAGACGTCGTCGATGGCCTGCACCCGGTCGACGACCTGCCAGGCGCCGCGCTTGCGCAGCCAGGCGGTGGCGAGGGCCTTGTACTCCTTGACCAGTTCGGTGACGTGACCGGGCAGCGGTTCGGGGACGGTCTGGTCGACCGTGGTCCCCTCGACCCACAGGGCGGCGCCCGGGCCGGTGGTCCCCGCACCGATCTTCACCCTGCTCCGGCCGCGGATGAGCGCGCCCGGGTCGCCGTCGGCCAGTCGGCCGACCTGCTCGATGGTGCCGAGCACACCGGTGGCGGCGTATTCGCCGTCGATGCGTGGCACCAGAAGGACCTTCGGCTTTCCGGGTTCCGAGCGGGCGGCGGCCTGGGCGGCCTCCACCGCGGCGCGGACGTCGGTGTCGTTCAGGTCCAGCGGAACCACCATTCCGGGCAGCACGACTTCGTCTTCGAGCGGCAGCACGGGCAGGGTGAGCGGTGTGGACGTCGAAGCCATGATCTCCCCTTAGGCAGTCAAGTTGAGCTATGCCGACTCAATGCACAGGCGCCTTCGAATGTTCCCCACCCACTTGCCTGTTCGCTGTCGGCGATCACGGCTGCCGGAATCCGCAGATCGGGACCTATTGTCATTCAGTAATAGACACATGCCGCGAATGACCATTACAGGGGGATGTCATGGACGGAGTCGTACAGGCGTGGGTGACCGGCTGGGTCGTGTCCCGGGGGGCAGCGGCGCCGGAGCGTGAGCCCTGGGGATTCACCGTCGACGTGGGGCAGGTCGCGCAGGTGTCGCGGCACGTGTTCGAGGCGCTGGGCGACGACGTGGACGAAGAGGTCGTGCGCAAGGTGGTGGGCGGGGTGACGGGGGCCGGGGTGTGGCTCAAGGTGTTCCAGGACCCGGAGGTGGTCGGGCCCTGGCTGGACGAGGGCTGGTGGGTGGACCCCGAGCAGGGTTACCTGATGACGGTCCCGCTGACGGCGCCGGCGCAACGGACCGCCGCCCCCGACGGATACCGGCTGCGCACCTGGTCCGTCGGCGGCGTCACCCGCGTACTCGTCGCCGCGCCCGACGGGTCCCTCGCGGCGCGCGGTCAGGTCGCCCCGACCGGCGCGACCGCCGTCTTCGACCAGATCGAGACCGTGCCCGCCCATCGGCGCCGGGGGCTGGGCGGCGTCGTCATGCGCACACTCCAGGCCGTGGCGGCCGACACGGGTGCCGAGACCGGCGTCCTCGCGGGAACGCCGGCGGGGCGGGGGCTGTACGAGTCTCTGGGCTGGCATGTGGAAGCTCCGCTCACCAGTGCGAAGTTCGTGGGACCGGACGCCGGGTGACCGTCCGTCGCCGCCGGCGGAACACCCGGAGGCGGCTCGGGACGGCTTCTGTCATGCTGCGCCGGTGATCGCCCCGATACCTCCGGTGGTTCCCGCCGGCCGCATGGCGGACAACACCCAGCCGATCCTCGCTCTTCCCGGCGGCCTGGAGCTCCACCGTTCCTGTGGACTGAGCGGGAGTGAGTCCGTTCAGCCGCGCGCCCCGAACGGTCTTGGGCGAGCTGGTCCCCGGCGTACTCGACCCCGGGGCGGCGACACGCATCCTGTGCGCGGTCCGAGCCCGGGAGGCCAGTTCCCTGTGCGACCTGTCAGGTCGGTACGGCCAGAGGCGACGGGGAGGCCCTGAACCATCCTCTGGTGGAGCAGGGGCCCCGCACGCTGACGCCGTACCCGGTGTCCCAGGCCGCACGACCACGCTAGCCCAAACAGACCAGGGCGCCGCAAGCCCGTCAGCGGACGATCACACGATCGAGCTCATGCGGCCTGGTGCGCACTACCTGGTGAGCAGCACCAACCCCTTGTTCACGACGGACGCCGGTGCCCTGGTGGCCGCGAGCCACGATCCGGGCATCAGTGGGTGGAACCAGCTGCCGACGCTGACCGAGGACGAGGCACGCACGCGTGTCGGGCGGATGAGGGCGCGGTGAGAGAGGGAGACGGCGGCGGTGTGGGCGGTTGCGCGGGCCAAGGGGCGGGCGTCCTGACGAGCACCGGCATCGGCCTCGCCGCCGGTACGCGGGTCGATCACGCCCAGAACGCCGGCCCCGGCGACCTCCTCGGTCTCGCCGCCCTGGATCAACGTCGACCTCGACCGGGGCCACGCCGAGATCGCCTACTGGGCGCTGCCCGCCGGCCGCGGCACCGTCATCGCAGTCGAGGCCGCCCGTCGGCCGACCGACTGGGCATTGCACGATCTCGGCCTGCACCGCCTGTCCTCTGCCGCGCCGCCGCCAACTCCTGCCGGACGGCGGAGAAGGCCGGCTTGCGGCTGGAGGGCAGGGCATCATGCGCCACGCCCCCTGCACGGGGACGGCCGGCACGACCAGCACCTCCACACGCGCGTGCGGGGCGACGACCAGAACGACCGAGACGACCGAGACCACCGAGACCACCGAGACGACCGGGGGAACGAACGACCATGACCACCGCAGACATACAGCCCCTCCTCTCCGCCTACGACGACCAGATGCGCGGCGCTCCCCCGACTGCGCCCGCGGGGGTGACGTACGAGCAGGACGGACCGCTGCTCAGGATCGTCGGCCAGTTCCGGGGGTTCGTGAGCGGGCCGCGCGACCTCGGCGTCGACGGCGGCGCGCTCGACGAACTCATCACGCGGCAACGTGACTTCTTCGCGGCTCGCGGCGAGGCCGTCGAATGGAAGACCCGCTCCCACGACACCCCGGCCGAACTCACCGAACGACTCCGCGCGGCCGGTTTCGTGCCCGAGGAGCGGGAGACGGTACTGGTCGGCCGGGCCGCCGAGATGGCCGTACAACAGCCCACGCCGCCGGAAGGCGTCACCGTGCGCCGCGTCACGGCGGACGCGGACATGCGCCGGATCGCCGCGATGGAGTCGGCGGTCTGGGGCCAGGACTCGAGCTGGCTCGCCGACGACCTGATCGGCAGGGTGGCCACCGCACCGGACGACATCGCCGTGTACGTCGCCGAGGCGGACGGCGAAGTGGTGTGCGCCGCCTGGCTGGTGTTCCGCACGGGCACGGGGTTCGCGAGTCTGTGGGGCGGATCCACGCTCGCCGAGTGGCGGGGCAGGGGCATCTACCGCGCCCTGGTCGCCGTACGCGCCGCTCTCGCCGTCTCCCGCGGAGTCACCTATCTGCACGTGGATGCGTCCGACGACAGCGCGCCCATCCTGCGCAGGCTGGGCATGCACGCGGTGACCACGACGACGCCGTACGTCTGGACGCCCCCGGCCCGCTGACACCGCACGCACCAGACCCCGCTCACCCGCGCTGATCAGGCACCGTTGCTTGAAGTTGACGTGCGCGGTGCCACCGGCGTGCCGCAGGCCAGGTCGCGACGCCGATCGTCAGGGCGATCAGGTGGCCCCAGTCGGTCATCGGGTCGGTGAACGCGATCAGGTCCCTCACCAGCATCCAGCCGAACAGGGCGAGCAACGGCCGGCGCAGCCACGGCCCGAGCAGCCCGGCCAGCGCGCCGAGGCTCGCGGCGACGCCGAAACTGACTCCGTAGTCGAGACGGTGCAGTGAGCTGGCGGGCAGATGCCCGACCAGGACCGCGAGTCCTATGGGGACCTCCGTGGCGAGGGTCGCCCCGACATGCCCGAGCAGGAAGACACCGGCCGTGCGCACCCCACCGATCCGCCGCTCCAGCGCGGTGAGGACGAACAGCAGGGCGACGGCGTACGGCGAGAGGATCCCGCCCGCGATCCACAACGCACTGGCGACCAGCACCAGTACGGGCGTCCGTACGAGGTGGGCGACATCGGTGCTGGAGCCCTGGTGCAGGGTGTGCACGAGGGCGGGGTCCAGATGCGCGGCGACCAGCGAGACGACGGCCAGGAGGGCGCCGTAGACGAAGGTGAAGGGGGTCCCGGCGGGGGTGGGGAACAGCCGCCGGAGGCGGGGGACACGGAGCCGGGTGTCCGGGGCGGCCGTTGCCAGGGGGGCCACTGCCACCGGTGTCTCGGCGGCACCCGTCCCGCCCCGTTCCCGCTGCCGGGGCATCCCGTCGAGCAGTCCCGCCACATCCGGAAAGCACGCGTCCGAAGCAGGAGCGGCCGACACGGGGGCGGCCGATGCGGGTGCAGCCGGTGCGGGCGCGTCCGAAGGAGCTGCAGGCACGGTCCGTTCCAAGGTGGGCTGCTCCTTCCGTTTCACCCCAGCCTTCGCGCTCGACCCACCCGCTGTCTGTGACCTGCGCCACCTCGCCCCTCATTCACAGGGACTTCTCAAAAAGTCCCGGTCCGGACGCCGTACCTGCCAGGATGGGCCGATGCCCACCTCGTACGACATTCCCGAAGTCCTGGACCGTCGCGAGGGCCCCTACGGAGAGGTGGTCCTGCGGCGCCAGGGCGAGTTGCTCCAGATCATCGCCAACGGCTGCTTCCTGATGGACACCTCCGACGGACGCTCGGAGCGGATGCTCGTCGACGCGGCGCTCGACGCCCTCGACGACCGTCCCGCCCCGCACGTCCTCATCGGCGGCCTCGGCGTCGGCTTCTCGCTCGCACATGCGGCCGCGAACCCGCGCTGGGGGCGGATCACGGTCGTCGAGCGGGAACCGGCGATCGTCGACTGGCACCGCACGGGCCCGCTCTCGGCACTGTCGGCCGAGGCACTCGCCGATCCCCGGACGAAGATTCTGGAAACGGATCTAGTCGGATTCGTCAATGAGACATGCGCCACTTTTGACGCGCTGTGCCTCGACATCGACAACGGCCCCGACTGGACGGTAACGGAGGGCAACGGCGGACTCTACGCGCGTGCCGGACTCACAAGTTGCGCAAGGGTGTTGAAGCCGGGCGGGGTACTGGCCGTGTGGTCCGCGAAACCCTCTGCGGAATTTGAGGGATCCCTAGCAAATGCCGGGTTCCAGCAGGTACGTACCGAGGAGATCCCCGTTGCCCGGGGCGTACCCGACGTCGTGCATCTCGCCGTCCGACCTGGATAGCAAAGGGGTGATGACTCCCCGTACTCTGCTTCCCTACGCCGATCATTCAAGCGTCAATCGCAGTCATGCGCAGACAAGGAATCACCCCACATGGTTCCGGAAAGCACTCCCCAGGGGCGGGCGATGGAGCAGACACACACCTCCCACAACGGCACGACGGCTACACCGGGCGCTCAGCGCCGGGTTCTGGTCGTCGAGGACGATCCGACGATTGTCGACGCCATCGCGACCCGCCTGCGCGCCGAGGGATTCCTCGTGCAAACGGCGGTCGACGGTCCGTCGGCGGTGGACACGGCAGAGGCCTGGCAGCCGGACCTGCTGATCCTCGACATCATGCTGCCCGGCTTCGACGGTCTCGAGGTCTGCCGCCGTGTGCAGGCCGCCCGTCCGGTGCCGGTGATGATGCTCACCGCGCGGGACGACGAGACCGACATGCTGGTCGGGCTCGGCGTCGGTGCCGACGACTACATGACCAAGCCGTTCTCGATGCGTGAGCTGGCCGCGCGCGTGCATGTCCTGCTGCGGCGGGTCGAGCGGGCCGCACTGGCCGCCGCGACGCCCCGGTCCGGCATTCTCCGGCTCGGCGAGCTGGAGATCGACCACGCGCAGCGCCGGGTGCGGGTGCGCTCGGAGGACGTACACCTGACGCCCACCGAGTTCGACCTCCTGGTGTGCCTGGCGAACACCCCGCGCGCGGTGCTCTCCCGTGAGCAGCTGCTGGCCGAGGTGTGGGACTGGGCGGACGCCTCCGGCACCCGCACGGTCGACAGCCACATCAAGGCGCTGCGCCGGAAGATCGGCGCCGAGCGGATCCGCACGGTGCACGGCGTGGGCTACGCCCTGGAGACGCCGACGCCATGAGCGAGGGTCCGGCCGGCCGGAGAAGCCCCAGGGAGCCCTGGGGCGGTGTAAGCCCGTTCTCGATCAAGACGAAGCTGGGTGTCCTGGTCGTCATCGCGGTCCTCATCACCACCGGGCTGATGATGATCGCGATGCGCACGGCGACGGAGCTGCGCTTCATCACGGTCTTCTCGATGATCGCCACACTGCTCATTACGCAGTTCGTGGCGCATTCGCTCACCGCGCCGCTGGACGACATGAACGCGGTCGCCCGGTCCATCTCGCACGGCGACTACACCCGCCGGGTACGCGAGAACCGGCGGGACGAGCTGGGCGACCTGGCCCAGACGATCAACCGCATGGCGGACGACCTGGAGGCCCAGGAACGCCAGCGCAAGGAACTTGTGGCAAATGTCTCCCATGAGCTGCGCACGCCCATCGCGGGCCTGCGCGCGGTGCTGGAGAACATCGTCGACGGGGTCACCCAGGCCGACCCCGAGACCATGCGCACGGCCCTGAAGCAGACCGAGCGGCTCGGCCGGCTGGTGGAGACGCTGCTGGACCTGTCCCGGCTCGACAACGGCGTCGTACCGCTGAAGAAGCGCCGTTTCGAGGTGTGGCCGTATCTGTCGGGCGTGCTGAAGGAGGCCAACATGGTCG